>NZ_JBOBRE010000002.1:0-492423 GCF_050586525.1 Massilia sp. BKSP1R2A-1
AAAAAAACCCGCTGCAAGCAGCGGGTTCTTCTTCAGGCCTGAAAGGCGATTACGCGCCTTCGCGGCTCGCCTTCTTGCGCTCGTGCTCTTTCAGGAAGCGCTTGCGCAGGCGGATCGATTTCGGGGTGATCTCGACCAGCTCGTCGTCCTCGATGAACTCGACGGCGTATTCCAGCGACATCTGGATCGGCGGCACCAGGCGCACGGCTTCATCGGTACCCGAGGAACGCACGTTGGTCAGCTGCTTGCCCTTGATCGGGTTCACGACCAGGTCGTTGTCGCGCGAGTGGATGCCGATGATCATACCTTCGTACACCGGGGTGTTGTGTTCGACGAACATGCGGCCGCGGTCCTGCAGCTTCCAGATCGCGTAGGCAACGGCGGCGCCGTCATCCTGCGAGATCAGCACGCCGTTGCGGCGGCCGGCCAGGTCGCCCTTGCTGTTGTCGACCGGTGCGTACTCGTGGAACACGTGGCTCATCAGGCCGGTGCCGCGGGTCAGGGTCATGAACTCGCCCTGGAAGCCGATCAGGCCACGGGCCGGGATCAGGTATTCCAGGCGGACACGGCCCTTGCCGTCCGATTCCATGTTCTGCAGGTCGCCACGGCGGCGGCCCAGTTCTTCCATCACGCCGCCCTGGTTCACTTCTTCCACGTCGACGGTCAGGTTCTCGTACGGCTCGCACTTGACGCCGTCGACTTCCTTGAACACCACGCGCGGACGCGACACGGCGAGCTCGAAGCCTTCACGGCGCATGTTTTCCAGCAGGATGGTCAGGTGCAGTTCGCCACGCCCCGACACTTCGAAGATGGTGTCGTCGTCGGTCGGCAGCACGCGCAGGGCCACGTTGGCCTTCAGCTCGCGCTCGAGGCGCTCGCGCAGCTGGCGGCTGGTGACGAACTTGCCTTCGCGGCCGGCCAGCGGCGAGGTGTTGACCATGAAGTTCATGGTCAGGGTCGGCTCGTCGACGGTCAGCATCGGCAGCGCTTCCGGGGTATCCACGGCGGTCACGGTCACGCCGATGCCGATGTCTTCGATACCGTTGATCAGCACGATGTCGCCGGCGACGGCCTCGTCGACCTGCACGCGCTCCAGGCCCTTGAAGTTCAGCACCTGGTTGATGCGGCCCTTGATCGGGTTCTTGTCGTCCTGGCCATTCACGACCAGCACGTCCATGCCCGGCTTGACGCGGCCGCGGTTGATGCGACCGATACCGATCTTGCCGACGTAGGACGAGTAGTCCAGCGAGGTGATCTGCATCTGCAGCGGACCGTCCGGGTTGTCGTCACGCACCGGCACGTATTTCAGGATGGCGTCGAACAGCGGCTTCATGTCGCCGCCGCGCACGCTTTCGTCCATGCCGGCGTAGCCGTTCAGGCCCGAGGCGTAGACGATCGGGAAGTCCAGCTGCTCATCGGTGGCGCCCAGCTTGTCGAACAGTTCGAAGGTCTGGTTGATCGCCCAGTCGGCGCGTGCGCCCGGACGGTCGATCTTGTTGACGACGACGATCGGCTTCAGGCCCAGGGCCAGCGCCTTGCGGGTCACGAAGCGGGTCTGCGGCATCGGGCCTTCCTGGGCATCGACCAGCAGCAGCACCGAGTCCACCATCGACAGCACGCGCTCGACCTCGCCGCCGAAGTCGGCGTGGCCCGGGGTGTCGACGATGTTGATATGGGTGCCTTCGTACTCGACCGCGCAGTTCTTCGACAGAATGGTAATGCCGCGTTCTTTTTCGAGGTCGTTCGAGTCCATCACGCGGGTGTCCACCGCCTGGTTTTCACGGAAGGTGCCCGACTGGCGCAGCAGCTGGTCGACCAGGGTGGTCTTGCCGTGGTCAACGTGGGCGATGATTGCAATATTACGAATTGCGCGTTTGGTGTCTGACATGTGTATTTTCAACAGTGAATGTTGCGTGATGGATGGAGGCGGTGATGATTCACGAGCATTACCGATTTCCGTAACCCGCTACTATAGCATGGTTGTGGGCCTTGCTGCGCCGCAGCGGCGGGGAATGCACTGAATTTTCGACGAAATGCCGCCGTCGAGAATAGCGGCATGGTATTGCAGGAGGATGACGGGTCCGGGCGCCGCTGGGCAGCATGGGGCTGCCGCTCCCGGTACAGAGGCCAATATGGCGATACTTCTGACGATTTCAAGACCCGTCGGCACGGGCCTTGAACAAAAAGTTCTTCAGCTCTTTTCCAGGGCGTCGAGCTGCTTCGCCAGGCTGGCGCGCAGCGTCTCGTCCTTCGCCTTGTCGCGCAGGGTTTCCAGCGCGGCGCGGTGGGCAATACCCAGCGCCGCCCCCTCCTCCACCGCGACATGCGGCTGCACTCCCACGCCTTCCCAGCTGCCGCCGTCGACCGGGCTGACCGACTCGCCGATCGGGATCGACAGCAGGTAATCGTTGCGCAGCGGCAGCATCATATTCGGGTTGCCGCCGCCCCGCGTGGTGGCGCCGACCAGGGTCGCGCGCTTCAGGCTCTTCATCGAATAGGCGAAGGCTTCGCCGGCGGAGAAAGTGCGGCCTGAAGTCAGCAGCCACACGGGCTTGCCCAGGTAGCGCTTGCCGCGGATGTCGGCGAAGCTCCTGGCCTGGACCTTGCGGTTGCCGCGGTAGCGCAGCTCCATCACGGTGAAGGGTTTCTCGAAGAAGTAACTGGCCAGCAGCTGCATCGCTTCCCCGCCGCCGCGGTGGCCGCGCAGGTCGATGATGAGCGCATCGGTATTGGCCACGAAGCCCATGGCGGCGCCGAAGGCCTCCTTCGCCTGTTCGGCATCGTCGTGGAAGTGGAAGATGTCGACGTAGCCGACGTTGCCCGGCAGGATCTCCACCTTGCGCAGGCCATAGTTGTCGCGGCGCTCCTGCTCGCGCTTGGCCGCCGTGCTCGTGAACGCGCTTGGCCTCAGGCTGCGCACGTTCGGCTGGTGGCGCAGGCTCATGTGCTTGTCCTTGCTGATTTCCTGCAAGTGGCTGGTGAGCAGTTTGACGAACTCTTCTTCGGAACCGGCTCCCGCGTAGGCGCCGGCCTGCTGGTGCTTGCGCACGTTCTGCTCGATGGCCGGGTAGCGCTCCGGATGAACGTATTCCGCCTTGATGCGCGCCAGCGTTTCCTCGATCACGAGCTCGCGTTCGCCAGTCGCGGCGCCGTAGAGATGGGAACTGCTCGACAGGGCGACGGCCAGCAGGGCCGCGCGGAAGAATGGATGTCGCATGATGGTCTCCGAAATAGTGGTGACTCCATCATTGCAAAAGCCGTGCCAAAGCTTTGCCCTAGGAAAACACTTCACGGAGAGCGTCCGCGGACGGCAGGGCCGCCGTCCACGGCGTGGCGCGGACAGCGGCGGCTTGGGGAAGAACTACTGCGCGGCCGCGATCAGGCGTTCCGGCGCCAGGATGGCGTATTCCTGCAGATTGGCCGTGCCGAGCAGCTTGCCCTCATGGTAGACCCGCACGCGGCCCAGGCTGGCGGGCACCACCACCTCTTCCTTGCCCAGCGCGAGGCGCTGGCCGTTGAGGAAGCGCTTGGCCAAGTCCTGGGTGAGCTCGACCGAGGGGAAGCTCGACAGCAGCGCATCGACCGGCGCCAGCAGGGACATGGGGTCCGGGTGGGCCTGCAGGTCGTCGAGCGTGATCATGCGCTCGGTCGACAGGCTGCCGACCTGCACCCGGCGCAGCGCGTTCAGGTGGGCGCCGCAGCCGAGGGCCGCGCCGATGTCCTCGCCCAGCACGCGCACGTAGGTCCCCTTGCTGCAGGTGACCAGGATTTTCAGCATGGGCGCCGTGTAGTCGATCAGCGACAGGCCGTGGATCGTCACGGGACGCGCTTCGCGCTCGAGCGTGATGCCTTCGCGCGCGTATTCGTAGAGCGCCTTGCCGTCGCGCTTGAGCGCCGAGTACATGGGCGGCACCTGGAAGATGGGACCGCGGAAGCGCGCCAGCGCCGCCTCGATCTGCTCGCGCGTCACATCGACCGCGCGCTCTTCGATCACCTCGCCTTCGGTATCGCCCGTGGTGGTCATGATGCCGAGGCGGACGGTGGCCTCGTAGGTCTTGTCAGCTTCCAGCAGGTCTTGCGAGAACTTGGTCGCCTCACCGAAGCACAGCGGCAGCAGGCCGGTGGCGAAGGGATCGAGCGTGCCGGTGTGGCCGGCCTTCTTCGCATTGAACACGCGCTTGGCCTTCATCAGCGCGTCGTTCGAGGACAGGCCGACCGGTTTATCCAGCAGGAGGACGCCGTCGACGAGGTCGCGCGGCTTCTTGATCGCGCGGTTCACTCGGAATCCGAATCGTCGTCTTTGCCGAAGTCGGCCGCGCGGACCGCATTGGCCTGGTCGATCAGGGCCGACATCGCCAGGCCGCGGGTGGTCGAGGTGTCGTGCACGAAGTGCAGCTGGGGCAGCGTATGGATGTGCAGGCGCTTGCCCAGCAGGTTGCGCAGGTAGCCGGCCGCTTTCGACAGGCCCTCCAGGGTCTGCTTGACCTCTTCCGGGCTGTCCTTGAGCAGGGTGAAGTACACCTTGGCGTGGGCGTAGTCCGGGGTCAGCTTCACTTCGCTGATGGTGACCATGCCGACGCGCGGGTCCTTGAGTTCGAAGGCGATCAGTTCCGACAGGTCTTTCTGGATCTGGTCGGCCACGCGCAGGCCGCGCTGGGGAATGCTTTTACTGTGTTTTGCCATGATCTTGCTGGTGTTGTTCTTGTGTGAGTGCCGCTTAAAAAACGAGGGCCAGGCCCCCGCGGCTTTCGCCGCGAAGCGTCCTGGCCCCATCGTACTCCCAAGCGGGAAATTACAGCGTACGCGCCACTTCGGTGACTTCGAACACTTCCAGGGTGTCGCCAACCTGGATGTCGTTGTAGTTCTTGAGCGACAGGCCGCACTCGAGGCCGGCACGGACTTCCTTCGCATCGTCCTTGAAGCGCTTGAGCGAGTCGATCTCGCCGGTCCACACGACGATGTTGTTGCGCAGCAGGCGGACCGACGAGGTACGCTTGACCACGCCATCGGTGACCAGGCAGCCCGCGATCGCGCCGACCTTCGACACCAGGATGACCTGGCGAATCTCGACCTGGCCGGTGATGGTCTCGCGCTTCTCCGGCGCCAGCATGCCCGACAGTGCCGTCTTGATCTCGTCGATCGCATCGTAAATGATGCTGTAGTAACGGATGTCGACGCCGTTGGCTTCCGCCAGCTTGCGCGCCTGGCCGTCGGCACGGGCGTTGAAGCCGATGATGACCGCTTTCGAGGCCACCGCCAGGTTGACGTCCGATTCGGTGATGCCGCCGACCGCCGCGTGGACGATCTGGACGCGCACTTCCGAGGTCGACAGCTTCTGCAGCGAACCCACCAGCGCTTCCTGCGAACCCTGCACGTCGGTCTTGACGATGAGCGGCAGGTTCTTGACTTCGCCTTCGGCCATCTGGTCGAACATGTTCTCCAGCTTGGCGGCCTGCTGCTTCGCCAATTTGACGTCGCGGAACTTGCCTTGACGGAACAGGGCGATCTCGCGCGCCTTGCGCTCGTCGGCCATCACCATCACTTCTTCACCGGCGCTCGGCACTTCGGTCAGGCCCTGGATCTCGACCGGGATCGACGGACCGGCTTCGGTCACCGATTTGCCGTTCTCGTCCAGCATCGCACGGACGCGGCCGAAGGAGGAACCCGCCAGCACGACGTCGCCGCGCTTCAGGGTACCCGACTGCACCAGGATGGTCGCGACCGGGCCGCGGCCCTTGTCCAGGCGTGCTTCGACCACCAGGCCACGGGCCGGGGCTTCCGCCGGCGCCTTCAGTTCCAGCACTTCGGCCTGCAGCAGCACCTGCTCCAGCAGGTCGTCGATGCCGGTACCGACTTTCGCGGACACCGGGACGAACGGCGAGTCGCCGCCGTATTCTTCCGGCACCACGCCCTCGCCCACCAATTCCTGGGTGACGCGGTCGGTGTTGGCGCCCGGCTTGTCGATCTTGTTGATCGCGACGACCAGCGGCACGCCGGCGGCCTTCGCGTGGGCGATCGCTTCCTTGGTCTGCGGCATCACGCCGTCGTCCGCCGCCACCACCAGGATGACGATGTCGGTCGCTTTCGCACCGCGGGCACGCATGGCCGTGAAGGCCTCGTGACCCGGGGTATCCAGGAAGGTGATCATGCCGCGCGGGGTATCCACGTGGTATGCACCGATGTGCTGGGTAATGCCGCCGGCTTCGCCAGCCGCCACTTTCGCACGGCGGATGTAGTCCAGCAGCGAGGTCTTGCCGTGGTCGACGTGACCCATGACGGTGACGACAGGAGCACGCGAGGTCGCTTCGAACTCGGCGTGGGCGCCCTGGTCGGCCAGCAGCGCTTCCGGATCGTCCTCGGCAGCCGCAAATGCCTTGTGGCCCATTTCTTCCACGAGAATCATCGCGGTTTCCTGGTCCAGCACCTGGTTGATGGTGCACATCTGGCCCAGCTTCATCAGCTGCTTGATGACTTCCGATGCCTTCACCGACATCTTGTGCGCCAGTTCGGCGACAGTGATGGTTTCCGGAACGTGCACGTCCTTGACGATCGCCTCGGTCGGGGCCTGGAAATTGGTTTCGCGGTCATCGCTGTGCGAACGGCGTCCGCCGCTGCGGCCGCCACTGCGCCAGCCGTCACGGCCGCCCGTCGGGGCGCCCGCGCCACGGCCCTTGGCGCCGCCCGGCGCGCCGCGCTTCTTGGCGTCGTCCGACCAGGTCGAGGACACGTTCGCCGACTTGATCGACTTCTTGTCGCCCGGCTTCTTGTCGCCCGGCTTGGCTTCGCCCGGCTTCTTGTCGCTTGACGCGGCCGGCTTGTGCAGGGTGCCTGCCGCTGCTGCTGGAGCAGCCGGCTTCGGCGCCGGTTCCGGCGCCTTGATGACGCGGCGCGGCTGGCTCATCATGAGCTTGATCTGGGCCACTTCGTCGGCCACGGCCTTGCGTGCGCGCTCGGTGGCGGCAGCACGTTCGGCGGCTTCCTTGGCGGCTTCCTCGGCGCGCTTCTTGGCTTCCGCGGCGGCGGCCTGCGCAGCCTCTTCGGCAGCGGCGTTGGCCGGGGTCGCAGGCGCCTGGGCGCTTGCCGCGGCTTTCGCGGCGGCAGCGGCCTCGGCGGCGTCACGCTTGGCCTTCTCGGCGGCGTCACGCTTGGCCTGCTCTTCGGCGGCCCTGGCTTGTGCAGCCTCTTCCGCTTCGAGCTTGGCCAGGCGCTCCTGCTTTTCACGCAGGTCCGCTTCCTGGCGGGCGATCAGCTCGGCCTGGCGGCGCGCGTCTTCATCGCGGCGCGCCTGTTCGGCGGCGTCGACGACGGGCGCGGCTTCCGCCTTCGGGGTGGTGACCAGGTCGTCGCGCTGCACGAAGGTACGCTTCTTGCGGACTTCGACCTGGATGGTGCGCGATTTGCCGCTCGAGTCAGCCTGCTTGATCTCGGTGGTTTCCTTGCGGGTCACCGTGATCTTCTTCTTTTCACCGGTTTCGGTTGCGCCGTGGGTACGGCGCAGGTGGTTCAGCAGCTTGTCCTTATCATCTTTCGACAAGGGATCTGACGTCGAACTTTTCTCGACGCCGGCCGAGCGCAGCTGTGTCAGCAGCAGGTCTGCAGGCATCTTCAGTTCGGTGGCAAATTGGGCTACGTTGTTACTCGCCATTCAGTCCTCTTTTCTATGTGTCGCTGAGATGATAAAGATTTGCAAATTACGCCTTGGCCGTTTCTGCCAGGCTCCAGGCTTTCGCCTGCAGCGCCTTGGCGCGGTCATCGTATTTGCTGTCGACCAGCTTCATCTCTTCGTCGGTCACATCACTAAATTCATTCTTGATCAGGTCGCGGGCACGGTCCGACGACAGCGCCAGGATGGCGCCGAATTCGTCATAGGCGAGTGCCGCGAAGGCTTCGACCGTCTTGATGCCAGCCAGGCCGAGCTTGCCGGCGGTGGTGCGGTCCATGCCTTCCAGGTTCACGAGGGCTTCTTCCATCCCTTCGAGGCCTTCTTCGGAAGCGATCGCTTCGGTCACCAGCGCGTCACGGGCGCGGGTGCGCAGTTCGTTGACGGTGTCTTCGTCGAACGACTCGATTTCCAGCATTTCGGAGATCGGGACGTAAGCGATTTCTTCAAGGCTCGAGAAACCTTCATCGACGAGGATGTCGGCCACTTCCTGGTCCACGTCCAGTTTTTCCATGAACAGCACGCGGATCGCGGCGGTTTCCTGGGCCACCTTGTTGGCCGATTCCTCGGCGGTCATGATGTTGATCTTCCAGCCGGTCAGCTCGGACGCCAGGCGCACGTTCTGGCCCGAACGGCCGATCGCGATCGCCAGGTTTTCCTCATCCACCACCACGTCCATGGCGTGCTTGTCTTCGTCGACCATGATCGAGGAGACATTCGCCGGCGCCAGGGCGCCGATCACGAACTGGGCCGGATCGTCCGACCACAGCACGATGTCCACGCGCTCGCCGCCCAGCTCGCCGGTCACGGCCTGCACGCGCGAACCGCGCATGCCGACGCAGGTGCCGATCGGGTCGATGCGCTTGTCGGCGGTGAACACGGCGATCTTGGCGCGCACGCCGGCGTCACGGGCAGCCGACTTGATCTGCAGGAGGCCTTGTTCGATTTCCGGCACTTCCAGCTCGAACAGCTTCATGATGAATTCCGGCGCGGTGCGCGACAGGATCACCTGCGGACCGCGCATATTGCGGTCCACGCGCAGGATGTAGGCGCGGACGCGGTCGCCGATACGCAGGTTCTCTTTCGGGATCATCTGGTCGCGCGGCAGGCGCGCTTCGATCTTGCCCGATTCCACGATGGCATCGCCGCGCTCCATGCGCTTGATGGTGCCGGTGACCAGCGAATCGCCGCGCTCGAGGAAATCCTGCAGGATCTGCTCGCGCTCGGCATCGCGCACGCGCTGCAGCACGACCTGCTTGGTATCCTGGGCGAAGCGGCGGCCGAACTCGACCGATTCGATCGGGTCTTCGATGTATTCGTCGACTTCGATGTCGGAAATCTGTTCCTTGGCTTCGAAGTGCAGAATTTCCTGGTCGGGCAGCTGCAGGCCGGCCTCGTCCGGCACGACGTGCCAGCGGCGGAAGGTTTCGAACTCGCCGCTGTCGCGGTCGATACTCACGCGGATGTCGACCTCGCCTTCATAGCGCTTTTTCGTGGCTTGCGCGAGCGCGAACTCGAGCGCTCCGAAGACCACTTCCTTATCGACGTTCTTTTCGCGCGCGAGCGCATCAACCAGTAACAAAATTTCGCGACTCATGCTTTGCGACTCCTAAAATCCACCTGTGGCACCAAACGTGCCTTGTCCAATTCGGCCAGCGTAAATTCCAACAACGCCGCACCATCTTTATTATCAAATTCCAGACCGACCTTGTCGCCCTCGACCCCGCGCAGGATACCGGTAAAGGTTTTCCGGTTCGCGGTGCCCGGCATGGCGACGCGCAGCTTGACCGTGCATTCGTGCCCGGCGAAACGCGCAAAGTCGGCCAGGGTGCGCACCGGGCGATCGAGGCCCGGCGACGACACTTCCAGCCGTTCATAATCCACATTCTCGACGGTGAACACGTGCGTCAGCTGGTGACTCACCGTGGCGCAGTCCTCGACCGTGATCGGGCCTTTTTCTTCCGCATCGGCTGCGGGGAAATCGATGTAGACACGCAGGATCCCGCGTTCGCCGCGCTCGACGTCGACGAGTTCGTAGCCGAGGCCACTCACTGTTTTGGCGATTAATTCAAACTGCTGCACGACGCTTCTCCAGGAGCTTCAAAACGATTTTCCAAAAAAAAAATGGGCATCTGCCCATCTTTTTGTATTCACAACCCAACCAGATGAAAGCACTTGCACCAAGAAAATACTGGGAAGAACTTTGATTAGGCTGCAAATTATACAGTGATCCTGCTTCTCTCGCAATCGCCGTGAGTAGAAATGACAAGTAAACAACAGTTAGCAGGAATACCATAAGGGGCTATGGCCGCCATTCTACGGCATTGCAGCATGATGCGCCCGGCGCCGCGCAAAAAATCCCGCGCCGGGCACTGCGCAGCCGGAAAGCCGGTGCTTAGCCGCGGCGGCCGCGGCGCGGGAGACCGTGCTCGGAACCACGCGGACCCTGGCCACCGCGACGGCCGCCGCCGGTGCCGGCGAAGCCGAAGGTGGTCTGCAGCGGATCCGGCTGCTTCGGACGGCCGCTCTGCTTGCCGCCACCGAAGGAATTGGGATTATTGCCACGGCCCTTGCCTTTGCCGCCCTGCGCGCCCTGCCCTTGCGGACGGCCGGCCGGCATGCCCGGCAAGCCCTGCGGACGATTGGTGCCGACGCGGACCACCGGCGGACCGAAAGGATCGACGTTGCGGTTGGCGTCGGCGCGGTCGATGCGGTTGCCGTCGGCGCGGTTCGGTTGCGGGGCATGGCCCTTGCCACCCCTGGCGCCACCCTTGCCCTTGCCCTCGCCTTTGCCAAATTCGGGCGCGCCGCCTTTCTTCTCGACGCCGAAGGCGGCCATCAATGCGCGCACGTCATTGTCCTGCAGCTCTTCCCAGCGGCCGCGCTTGAGGCCCGTCGGCAGGGTCATGGCGCCGTAGCGGGTACGGATCAGGCGCGAGACGGTCAGGCCGACCGCCTCGAACATGCGGCGCACCTCGCGGTTGCGCCCCTCTCCGATCACCACGCGGTACCACTTGTTGATCCCTTCGCCGCCGCCGTCCTGGACCTTCGAGAACGAGGCCAGGCCGTCGTCCAGCTCGACGCCGGCGAGCAGCTTCTGGCGCATGCCCTCTTCCAGCTCGCCCAGGGTACGCACCGCGTATTCGCGATCGATGTTGTAGCGCGGGTGCATCAGCCTGTTGGCCAGGTCCCCCGAGGTGGTGAACAGCAGCAGGCCTTCGGTGTTGAAGTCCAGGCGGCCCACGGCCAGCCACTTGCCCGCCTTCATGGTCGGCAGGCGGTCGAACACCGACGGACGGCCTTCCGGATCGTCGTGGCTGACGATCTCGCCGGCCGGCTTGTGGTACACCAGCACGCGCGGCGGCTTGTTGTTGTTCACCTTACGCTGGATCAGCTTGCCGTTGATGCGCACCGCGTCGGTCGGCAGGATGCGCTGGCCGATGTGGGCCGGCTCGCCGTTCACCGACACGCGTCCCGCGACGATCAGCTCTTCCATGTCGCGGCGCGAGCCCAGGCCGGCCTCGGCCAGCACCTTGTGCAGCTTGGGCGCGTCGTCGTCGGCGGTCAGGTCGCGGCGCACGGGCTTCGGCTGCTGCTGGCCACGGCCGCCCTCGTTGGCGTCGAACGCGTCCGACGTGACGAAGGAGAACACGGCGTCGGCTTCATTGCCCTTGCCGCCCTGCTTGCCTGGTTTGCCCTGCTGCTTGCCTGGTTTAGCCTGCTGCTTGCCCTGCTTGCCGCCCTGGGCCTGCTGACCCGGCTGGGCGTTCTGCTGCGGACGCTGGCTTTGCTGGCCGCGGCCCTTTGGCTGCTGGTTGCGGCCACGGCCTTCGCGCCGGCCTTCGACCGGAGCCTGCTCGCCCTCGGCCGGCGCCGCCTCCGCGCTCACCTCGGGATCGGCAGACTGCTGCTCCATCTGGCGCGCTTCGCGCTCCTGGCGCTTTTCGCGCATCTGGCGCGGACCGCGCGGCTTGCGCGCCTCGCCCTCGGGGCGGGCTTCCTGGGGCGCCGCGGCCGGCTCGGCAACGGCCGGCGCTTCAGCGGCGGCCGGCTGCGCCTCGACCACCTTGGCGGCGCGCGGCTTGCGGGCCTTCGGCGCCGGCTTGGCTTCGGATGCAGGCGCGGTTTCGCTCACGGGAGCGGATTCGGCCGGCGCGGCGGCGGCCTTGCGGGTGCGCTTCGGCTTGGCGGCTGCTTCGGCAGGCGCTTCGGCAGCGGCCTCCTTCGGCGCGGCCGGCTTGCGGGTGCGCTTCGGCTTTGCCGGAGCGGCGTCGCCCGCGTCCACGGGCAGGGTGTCGTTCGGTTCAGTTGGGTTCATCGTTCGTATCTTTATTATGCTGACCCGGCCCAGCGGCATCTGCCGTCTCCCGGTCAAGAATCGGGACGTCGACAGGCAGGACACCCGTCTCGGTATTCATATCGTCTTCATTGGCGGCCGCCTCGGCATCCGCCTTTTCAAAGTTCTCGTTCAGCGCCTGCTCCAGCGCCTCCAGGCTGCGGCTGTCCGGGCCCTCGCTGACCGCCTGCAACGGCGGCAGCTGCGACAGCGAGGCCAGGCCGAGGTCGTCCAGGAACTGCTTGGTGGTGCCTAGCAGCGCCGGACGCCCCACCACTTCGCGGTGGCCGACCACATCGATCCAGCCACGGTCTTCCAGCATCTTGATGGTCTGCGAGTTCACCGCGACCCCGCGGATTTCCTCGATATCGCCGCGTGTGACCGGCTGGCGGTAGGCGATGATCGCCAGCGTTTCCAGCGTCGCGCGCGAATACTTCGGCGGCTTCTCGGGCGACAGGCGGTCGAGGTAAGGCTTCATCTCGGGCCGGCTCTGGAAGCGCCAGCCCGACGCCAGGCCGACGATCTCGATGCCGCGCCCCTGCCAATCCTGACGCAATTCTTCCAGCAGAATCTTGATCGTGTCGCTACCGACACCGGCGTTCAGCTGGCGGCCATTGGCGTCGACCTCGGCGAAGAGCTTCTTCATGCCGTGGATCGTCATCGGCTCGCGTGCGCACAGCAAGGCGGTCTCGAGGACGCGCTTGGCCTCGTCAGTATTCATGTCGCGGTGTCGTCACGCTCAGAATGCAAGAATCAATTCAATAATCCGTCTACGCGGGTGCAATCGCGGATGCCAGGCGCGCGCCAGGGTGGCGGTGCGAAGGTGCTGCGCAAATGCTGGAATCCGGGGCCCGGGCCTGGATGCGCCGGGCTGAGTTGGCGGCGGGATAACTTCCGATGCGCGCCACGGCTCTGTTGGTGTTTCGGCGAAACGCGGGTTCGCGGGTGATGCGGCGGGGGCGTCTCTAGCAACTGGAAGGCATTGTAACCGATAAAACCGGCGAATGGACAAGGCCCGTCCTCAGGGAAAGCACGATTGCCGTCAAATTCCGCCGCCCGGGGCCACCAATCGCCTCAAGCCGCCAGTTTTTCCGACAGAATCGCCGACACGCCGAGGAAGGCCGGGTAGTCGGCCGTGATCACATAGGTCGGCACCGCGGCCAGGTAGGCGCTGAAGCGGCCCTTCTGCTCGAAGCGGCGGCGGAAGCCCGACTTCAGGAAGCGCTCGCCCAGGCGCGGCACGATGCCGCCGCCGATGTACACGCCGCCCTGGGCGCCGAGCGTGATCGCCAGGTTGCCGGCGGCGGTGCCGAGCATGCCGCAGAAGACTTCCAGCACCTCGTCGCACAGGGGGCATTCGCCGCTCAGGGCGCGGCGCGAGACCTCCGGCGCGGACAGGCTCTCGCCCGGACGGCCGGCACGGTCGGCCAGGGCGCGGTAGATCAGCTCGACCCCGGCGCCCGAGAGCAGGCGCTCGCTCGAGACGTGCTCGAACTCGCGCCAGGCGTATTGCAGGATCGCGACTTCGACCTCATTGACCGGCGAGAAGCTCACATGGCCGCCTTCGCTGCGCAGCGCGGTCCAGTGCCCGTCCGCGCCCGGCACCAGGCCGGAGACGCCCAGACCGGTGCCCGCGCCGAGCAGCCCGAGGGGCGCGTCGGCCACGGGAGCGCCGCCGCCGACCTGGAGCTTCTGCGCACCCAGGTGCGGGAGCGAGCGCGCCAGCGCCGAAAAGTCGTTCACCACCTCCAGCGTATCGAAGCCGCACTCGCGGCGCAGCGCCTCGATCGAAAAGGCCCAGTGGTGGTTGGTCATGCGCACCTGGTCGCCCGTCACCGGATTGGCGATGGCGATGGCCGCATGGCGGATGCCGGCGTGGAGGGCGGCCGCCTGCGGCAGCGCCAGGTAGCTGCGGGCGGCGTCGGCCAGGGTCGCGTGTTCGCTGCAGGCCAGCACCTCGATCGCCTCGAATCGCCCGGAAGCGGTTTCCAGCGCGAAGCGCGCATTGGTGCCGCCGATATCGGCAAGCAGGCGTGCGCCATCCGCGAAGGTGGACGAGAGGAAAGCAGGGCTGGGGGCGAGGACGGTCATTGCAGCATGAAGGGAAGCGATGACCAAGCTTACTAAACTTCGTAGTGCTCTTACAAGTTATTTTTGTAGTTTAGGTACAAGCACGCAAAACCGCCCCGCTTCATACAACAGAGGGTAAGCCACCTTGAAGTAGTCGAACTACCTCGTCAGCAGGTTGCCGGGTCCAGCTCCGGGCCCGCGCCGTGGTGCGCGTTCCAGGCATCCAGCCCGCCCTTGAGGGGGCGGGTGCGATGGAAACCGTTGGCCAGGAATTGCTTGGCCACCTCGGCGGCCGTCACGTCGTTCGGGCAGCTGCAGTAGACGACGATGTGGCGGTTGCGGTCGAGGCCCGCCATCAGCTGCTCGGGCGGGCAGGACTTGAACACCAGGGCGCCGGGAATCGCCGCCTCGATGCCCTGGGCCGTCAGGCTGCGCGCATCGATGATGAGCGGGTCGTGGCCGGCGTCGATCAGGTCCAGCAGCTCGCCCACCTCGATGCGCGGCAGGTTGGTACGGGCGCGTTGGCGGCGGCGCTCGACGTACTTGACGGCGACGAACAGGGCCAGCAGCGAGGCGAGGACGGACAGCGCGGTGCCGCCCATGGTCTCCAGGGTGGACAGCAGCTCCTCGACACCGTCGTGGAACAGCACGCCCAGCAGGATGCCGGTGCCGCTCCAGAGCGCGGCGCCGGTGATGGCATAGGCCAGAAAGGGACGCGCCTCGGTGCCGATGGCGCCGGACAGGGGCGCGGCAATGGTGTTGAAGCCGGGGACGAACTTGGACACCAGCAGCGACTTCGCGCCGAAGCGGCGGAAGCGGTCCTCGGTCTGGTTGACGCAGGAATCCGGGGACAGGGAAATCTTGCACAGCAGCCGCAGGATGCGCTTGCCGTAGAAGCGCCCGGCGCGGAACCAGAACAGGTCGCAGATCAGGCAGGCCCCCACGGCGGCGAGCAGGCACAGTTGCCAGGCCAGGTCGCCGTCGACCGACAGCGCGCCGGCCACCACCAGGATCGGAAAGGCGGGAATCGGCAGGCCGAACTGCTCGACCAGGACGATGCCGAACACGATCAGCACGCCGTAGATTTGCAGCAGTTCGATAAGTTGGGACATCGTTCTAGTGTATCCGAATTCCCCGCCGGTCACAGGCGACGCGGCCCTGTCCTTTGGCAGGGAAACAACGCTTTTTCGTAGCGTGGTCGGCTCGCCGACCGCGCGTCCAGATCCGGCATGCGCCGTGACGGCTCCACCGAAAGTCGGACGCGCGTTCGGCAGAGCCGAACACCCTACACACCCTGCGGTATCGCGGCGAGGAGGGTACGCGTGTAGTCGTGCTGCGGATTGCGATAGAGCTCGTCGGAGTCCGCCAGCTCCACCACCCTGCCCTGCTGCATCACCATGACCTGGTCGGCGATGTACTTCACCACCGACAGGTCGTGGGAGATGAAGATGTAGCTCATGCCGTACTCGTCCTGCAGGTCCTGCAGCAGGTTCAGGACCTGGGCCTGCACCGACACGTCCAGTGCCGACACCGATTCGTCGCAGACGAGGATCTCGGGCTTCATGGTGAGGCAGCGCGCGATCGCGATGCGCTGGCGCTGGCCGCCGGAGAACTCGTGCGGGTAGCGGTGGAAAGCCTGTTCGGGCAGGCCGACCCGCTTGAGAAGCATATGGGCCGTCGCCACCCGCTCGGCGTCGTTCGCGCCGATGCGGTGGATGCGCATCGGCTCCAGCAGAATCTGCCCGACCGTGAAACGCGGGTTCAGCGAGGCATAGGGATTCTGGAAGATGATCTGGATGCGGCGTTTATAAGCCTGGTAGTCGCGCTCCGGCATGCCGAACAGGTCGCGGCCGTCGAACAGCGCGCTGCCCCCGGTGGCGCGGTGCAGGCGCAGCAGGGTCAGGCCGACCGTGGTCTTGCCCGAGCCCGATTCGCCGACCACGCCCAGGGTCTTGCCGCGTCCCAGGGTAAAGGACACGTCCCGCACCGCCTGGAATTCGCGCTTCCCGAACAGGCCCTCGCGCAGCCAGAAGCTCTTGGCCAGGTTCTTCACCACCAGCAGCGGCTCGTCGCCGGGATGGGTGCCGCGCGTGCGCTGCGGCAGGGCATCGCCCGGCTGGAGGCGCCCCTCGATGTAGTCGTCGATCACCGGCAGGCGCAGCGGCCGCTCGTCCAGCTTCGGGCGGCAGTGCAGCAGCGCGCGCGTGTAGGCGTCGCGGGGCGCGCCGAACACCTGGCTGGCCTCGCCCTCTTCCCGCACCTCGCCATGGCGCATGACGATCACACGGTCGGCGATCTCGGCGACCAGGCCGAGGTCGTGGGTGATGAACAGCACCGCCATGCGGTGCTTCTTCTGCAGGCGCGCGATCAGTTCCATGATCTGCTTCTGGATTGTGACGTCGAGCGCCGTGGTCGGCTCGTCCGCGATCAGGAGCTTGGGCTCGCAGGCGATCGCCATCGCGATCATCACGCGCTGCTGCTGGCCGCCCGACATCTGGCTCGGATAGGCGTCGATCTTCAGCGCAGGATCCGGAATCCCGACTTCGGCCAGCAGCTCCAGGGTGCGCACCCGCGCCGCCTTCGCCGTCATGCCCATGTGCCGGCGCAGCACCTCGCCGATCTGGTAGCCCACCGTGAACACCGGATTGAGCGAGGACATCGGCTCCTGGAAGATCATCGCGATGTCCTTGCCGCACAGCTTGCGGCGCTCGGCCACGGGCAGCCCGAGCAGTTCGCGTCCGTCGAAGCGCGCGCTGGAACCGGGCTTGACGATGGTCGTCTCAATCGGCAGCAGCCCCATCACGGCCAGCGAGCTGACCGACTTGCCGCTGCCGGACTCGCCGACCAGCGCCACCGTGCTGTTCCTCGGCACGTCGAAGGACACGCCTTTCACGGCCTCGACCGTGTTCTTCTTGCCGACCTTGAAGTCGATGCGCAGGTCGCGCACCTGGAGCAGGATGTCCTCGTTCATTTCAGCTTGGGATCGAGCGCGTCGCGCAGCGCGTCCGCGAACAGGGAAAAGGCTGTCACCAGCAGCGCCATGGCGCCGGCCGCCGCCACGAGCTGCCACCACTTGCCGAGGATCAGCTCGTTCTGCGCCTCATTGAGCATGCTGCCCCAGGACACCACGCCGACCGGCACGCCGAAGCCCAGGAAGGACAGGATCACCTCGGCCTTGATGAAGCCGACCACCAGGATCGACATCTGCACCAGGGCCACGTGGGCGACGTTGGGCAGGATGTGGCCGAACATGCGGCGCCAGCCCGATGCGCCGATGGCATCGGCCGCCATCACGTACTCGCGCGCCTTGTGCTTGATGTACTCGGCGCGCATCAGGCGGAAGGGGCCGGTCCAGCCGGTCAGGCCGAGGATCAGCACGATGGTCATCACACCCTTCTGCTGCAGCACCGCGGCCACCGTGAGGATCATCAGGATCGAAGGGATGGACGTGAAGATGCTGTAGAACCAGTTGAACAGGTCGTCCACCAGGCCGCCGTAGAAACCCGCAAGCGCCCCGAACAGGGTGCCCAGGGCCACCGCGACCAGGGCCGCCACCAGGCCGACGACGATCGAGGTTTCGCCGCCCTTGATGGTCTTCTTGACGATGTCGTGGCCCCATTTGTCGGCGCCGAAGGGCAAGGTCGTCGCCTTCTCCACGGGCGGGTGGCTGGCCGCCACCTGCGCCTTGAGCTCGGCCAGCTCCGCGGCCAGGGGATCGAAGGCATTCGGCGGGGTCGCGCGCGGCAGCTGGGCCGCGGCGAGGGCGCGCGTGCCGGCGTCCGCGCCGACGAAGGTCGGCGGCGCATAGTTGACGGCCACCTCCTCTTCCCAGTCGGCGGCGAGCAGGCCGGCGCTGGAGAGCAGCAGCATCACGAGGAAGGCGGCGACCACGGCGAGCGCGCCCATGGCGACGCGGTCGGCGCGCAGGCGGCGCCAGGCCAGCGCCCACAGGCCGGGGGAAGCGGCATGGACCATCATGAGAGCTTCACCCGCGGATCGACGGCCTGGTACAGCAGGTCGGCGAGCAGGTTGAACACCATGGTCGCGGCGGCGACGTAGACCGTGATCGCCTTGATCACCGGGAAGTCGCTGCGCTCGACCGCCAGGATCACTTCGCGCCCGATGCCGGGAATGCCGAAGAAGCGCTCCAGCAGGAAGGCGCCGATGAGCAGGGCCGGCAGGTTGGCCATGACGTGGGTGATGATGGGGATCGCGGCATTCCTCAGCACGTGCACCCAGACCACGCGCCGCTCGCTCAGGCCCTTGGCGCGCGCGGTGCGCACATAGTCCTGGCTCACCTCGTCGAGCACGAAGCTGCGGTAGAGGCGCAGGGTCGGCGCGATCGACACCGCCAGGCCGATGATGATGGGCAGCAGCGCATAGCGCAGCAGGTTCTCGCCCAGGCTATTCCCCCAGCCCTGGACCGGAAACAGTCCCATCTCGTAGGCGAAGACGTACTGGAACACGATGATGTAGACCAGGATCGAGATCGACATGCCGACCGTGCAGGCCACCATCACGGCGCGGTCGGTGAGCGAACCGCGGACAAAGGCGATGCCCAGCGCCAGCGCGATGCCGAACACGGTTTCCAGGATGGTGAGCGGCACCAGCACGGTGAGCGAAGGCCCCAGGCGGCTGGAGATGATCTGCGACACCGGCTCGCCCGTGCTCCAGGCATTGCCGAAGTCGAAGGTGAGGATCTGCTTGATGAAGATCCACAGCTGGACGGCATACGGCTGGTCGGTGCCGAGCTGGCGCCGGATGTTCTCGATGGCGGCCGTGTCGGCCATCTTCCCGGCCAGCAGGTAGGCCGGGTCGCCGCCGACCCAGTTGAACAGGACGAAGACCAGCACCACGACCCCGAGCATGGTCGGCAGCATCTGCCACAGGCGCCGGACGATAAAACTCAGCATGGAACTCCCGGATGGTTGAAGCGCCTATTCTGCCGTCTTGCCGTGCCGACAGCCATTCCTTTTCATCAGCCCGTCATAACGTAGGGTGGACGGGTCCCCCGTCCGCGCGTCCAGCCAGCAATGGAACCGCCGCGCAGGCAGCATTCCCCAGGTTTGAACGCGCGGACGGCAAAGCGTGTTTCGGTCCACTGGACCGAAACACCCCTACTCCTGACGAACGCGGCGCTGGCGCACGGCGGCCGCCAGCCCTTCGAGCACGCCGATGCTGGTTTCCCAGTCGATGCAGCCGTCGGTAACCGACTGCCCGTAGGTCAGTTCCTTGCCCGGCACCAGGTCCTGGCGCCCACCCACCAGGTGCGATTCGATCATCACCCCGACGATGCGATCGTCGCCGCCCGCGATCTGGCTGGCGATGTCGGCGCACACCGGCACCTGGTTCTGCGGGTTCTTGCTGCTGTTGGCGTGCGAGGCGTCGATCATCAGGCGGCTGGCCAGGCCGTTGGCGGCCAGCTGCCGGCACGCATCCTCGACGCTGGCGGCGTCGTAGTTCGGGGCCTTGCCGCCGCGCAGGATGATGTGGCAGTCCTCGTTGCCCGAGGTCGACACGATCGCCGAGTGGCCGCCCTTGGTCACCGACAGGAAGTGGTGGGGCTGCGACGAGGCCTTGATGGCGTCGGCCGCAATCTTGATGTTGCCGTCGGTACCGTTCTTGAAACCGACAGGGCAGGACAGGCCGGAGGCCAGCTCGCGGTGCACCTGCGACTCGGTGGTGCGCGCGCCGATCGCGCCCCAGCTCACCAGGTCGGCGATGTACTGCGGGCTGATCACGTCGAGGAATTCGGTGCCGGCCGGCAGGCCCAGCTCGTTGATGTCGCGCAGCAGCTCGCGCGCCATGCGCAGGCCGTCGTTGATGCGGAAGCTGTTGTCCATATAGGGGTCGTTGATCATCCCCTTCCAGCCGACCGTGGTGCGCGGCTTCTCGAAATAGACCCGCATCACGATCTCGAGCTCGCCCTTGAAACGCTCGCGCTGCTCGACCAGGCGGCGCGCGTACTCGAGCGCGGCTTTCGGATCATGGATCGAGCATGGGCCGACCACCACCATCACGCGGTCGTCCTGACCGTGCAGGATGCGGTGCAGGGCCACGCGCGCGCCGGCTGCGGTCGTTTCAGCCGCCGGCGTCACCGGAAACTCGCGGATGAGGTGCGAGGGCGGCGTCAGTTCCTTCATTTCGCGGATGCGTAAATCGTCGGTGCGAGGCATGCTGTACTCCGTGTCTGGGTGATGTATCGGGTCTATAAACGAAAAAACCGCCATCGCTGGCGGTTTGTCTGGATTGCGTCGGACTGTTCTTTGTAATCGCGTGAACCTGCCGCTACTCCACCGCCAAGGGGCTGGAATGGCTAAAGTAAAAGTGGCGGCTAAAGAAAACGGTGTGGTGCATGCGATGTCCGATGGGGTCGGGGTTGACCATGTCTCATTGACTATAACAACATTGCATGAAGATTGGCAAGCTCTTTGTCGCTTGTCCAGACAAGCTCGTTTGCGCCTCTGCCGCGCCTTGACCAGGCCGGATTTGGCGACTGGTTGCGCGAACCACACAGGCCCTCCTTTCCTTTCCGAGCACTTTGAGCGGGATCAGTCGCCGTTCATTAATCGGTGCAACAGTCGCTTCAAGCCCCGCCGGTTTCTGCATTGCTTGTGTTCTCGCAAGAAAATCATCTTGCGATATTAACTATGCTCAAGAGCCAGGACTGCGGGAAAACCCAACCACTGGAGTCCGGACATGACTGAAACCCTGCTCTCGCGCGCCGTGCGGCGCATCTTCGCCGGCGGCGGCGCCGTCGGCCTGGCGTTGCTGGCGGTACCACCGGAAGCGTTCGCGCAGGAAGCGGCGCCCAAGCCGATCACCCGCGTCGAAATCACCGGCTCGAACATCCGGCGCGCCCAGGCCGAGACCGCCTCCTCGGTACAGACCGTGAACCGCGCCGACATCGAACGTTCCGGCAAGACCACGGTCGCCGAGCTGCTCCAGACGCTGGCGGTCGACAACTCGGGCTCGGTGCCGATGACCTTCGGCGGCGGCTTCGCCTCGGGCGCTTCCGGCATCTCGCTGCGCGGCCTCGGCACCGCCTCGACGCTGGTGCTGCTCAACGGCCGCCGCATGGCGCCCTACGGACTGGCCGACGATGGCCAGAAGGTGTTCTCCGACCTCAACGTCATCCCCACCGACGCCGTCGAGCGGGTCGAGATCCTGAAGGACGGGGCGTCGGCCATCTATGGTTCCGACGCCATCGCCGGCGTGGTCAACATCATCCTGCGACGCGACTTCAAGGGCACCACGGCGCGCGCCATGATCGGCACCGGCGAGGCGGGCGACGGCCAGACCAACAACGTCGCCCTTACCTGGGGCAAGGGCGACCTCGACACCGACCGCTACAACGTGCTGCTGAACTTCGAGTACAAGAAGACCGACGAGATCTGGAACCGCGAGCGCGGCAACCGCGACTGGATCGGCAAGGCCGACCTGCGGCCCTGGGGCTTCTCGGCCCAGGAAGCGCTGGGCGGCGCCGGGGCCATCACCGGCAACAATGCCTCCAGCAGCGGCTCGATCAACGGCAATGTGCGCAACCCCGACACGCTCGACTACTACAACCGCGGCAACCTGGCGGGCGCCGGCTTCACCCGCCTGTTTCCCGGCGCGGCCTGCGGCAACTTCACCAACCATCCGCAAGGCGACCCGGGCGGCGGCTGCCTGATCGACGCGGCCTGGCAGTACAGCCAGATCCAGCCCGACTCGGAATACGTCACGGTATTCGGACGCGGCACCTTCAAGCTCAACGACAAGGTCGAAGGCTATACCGAGCTCAACCTCTACAACAGCCTGAGCGAATCCGGCACCACGCCCACCGCGGTCAGCTTCAACCAGGGCTATCCGGGCGGCCCGGTCAGCGGCGCCGGCGTGGCGCTGGGCGCCGCCCACCCGGACAACCCTTACTTCGGGCGCGAGGCGCGGCTGCGCTACCTCGCGGCCGACGTCGGCCCGCGCCTTTCCAGCATCGACTCCACCTTCCTGCGCGCCCTGGTCGGCGCGCGCGGCGAGGCGGCCGGCTGGGAATGGGACAGCTCCCTGCTCTACTCGCGCAACAAGGTCAGCAACGAGCGCACCGGCTACCTGCAGCGCGACGTCACCTTCGCCCTGCTCAATCCCACGCCCACGAACGTGGCGGCGGCCATCGCCAACAGCCCCGGCTACCGCGCCCTGCCGGTGGGCAGCTTCTGGCGCATCGCGGAGAATGCCGGCCTGAACTCGCCGGCCGTCTATGCCGCCCTGTCGCCGGAAATCTCGAACGACGCCCACACCGAAATTGCCCAGGTCGACTTCAAGGCCACGCGCGAATTCGGCAAGCTGGCGGGCGGCGCGCTCGGGGTGGCGGTGGGCGCCGAATTCCGCCACGAGTCCGCCGAGCTGGAACCGACCGCGGGTACGGAACGCGGCAACATCATCGGCCTCGGCTACTCGGCCTACGAGGGCCAGCGCAACGTCTTCGCCATGTACGGCGAGGTGCTGGCGCCGGTGCTGCCGGGCCTGGAGCTGACCGGCGCCATGCGCTGGGACCATTTCACCGACGTGGGCAATGCCTATACCCCGAAGGCCGGCATCAAGTGGACGCCGATGCGCCAGCTGGCCCTGCGCACCACCTTCGCCCGTGGCTTCCGCGCACCGAGCCCGGCGGAAAACGGCCGCGGCGGCCTGGCGGCCTTCTCCACCGCGGACGACCCGATCCGCTGCGCCCTCGGCGTGGCAGCGGCCTGCAATCCGGCCAGCATCGCCCTCATCACCTCGCCCAACCCCGACCTCGATCCCGAGCGCTCGAAGAGCTTCAACGTGGGCGTGATCTGGGATCCGCTGCCGCGCACCAGCGTCTCGCTCGACTTCTGGCAGATCAAGCGCAAGAACGAGATCAACCAGGAACAGGTCGACGCCGCGATCCTGGCCGGACGCGTGGCGCGCGACCCCAGCACGGCCGAAGCCGGCATTCCGGGCGACCCCGGCGCCATCACGGCGGTGCTGGCCAGCTACGTCAACTCGGCCAGCACCAGGGTGCGCGGCGTCGACCTCGACGCGCGCCACAGCATGCCGCTGCCTCAGGGCCTGGGCAATCTGGTCTTCGACGCCAAGTGGACCCACCTGGTCAAGTGGGAACGTACCGAGCAGGACGGCAGCACCCGCGACTTCGCCGGCACCCACGGCAACTGCGACGTCACCAACTGCATCGGCACGCCCGACAACCGCGTGAACCTGCGCGCATCCTGGGAGCGACCGGACTTCCGCCTGTCGGCCAACGTGAACTACCGCGGCCGGATCGACAACACCCTGTTCAAGGACGATCCGGACGGCTGCGCCACCCACTTCGCCAACGGCAACGACGCCCCGACCGATTGCGAACTGGCCTCGTTCACGACGGTCGACCTGGTGTTCCGCTGGAAGCCGCAGCCGCGCTGGGAAGTCTTCGGCTCGATCCAGAACGTGTTCGACAAGGTCGCCCCGCTCGATCCGCTGACCTATGGCGCCGTGTCGTACAACCCGCTGGACTATGCCGGCGCCGTCGGCCGCTTCTACACCCTGGGGGCGCGCTACAGCTTCTGAGCGCACAAGGGCCCGGGACGGCGGCGCGGGCGCGTCCGCCTCGTTGGAACGGGCCCGCTCCAGCCGGTTTAGGTGCCGGCGCGCGGCACATGCGCCGGGCGCCGGCCGTTTTCTACCCAACGCAGCACGCTACTTCACCATGAACGAAACCTTCCTGTCCCGTACCCTGCGCCGCCTGTTCGCCGGCGGCTCGGCCGCCGGCGCGCTGCTGTGCGCCCCGCCCCTGCTGGCACAGACCTCGCCGCCAGGGCTGCAGCCGCCCCAGACGCCGACAGCGGCGCCGATGCAGCGGGTCGAGATCACCGGCTCCTCGATCCGGCGCCGCCTGGCGGCCGAAACCTCGCTGCCCATCACCACCATCCGCGCTTCCGAATTTGCCAAGCAGGGCCTGGCGACGGCCCAGGAAGTGCTCAACGCCATCCCGATGAACCAGTCTTCGGAAGGTTCGACCGCGGCGGTCGGTTCCGGCACCGGCGGGCGCGCCACTGCCGACCTGCGCGGACTGGGGAGCGACAAGACCCTGGTGCTGCTCAACGGCCGGCGCCTGGCCAACCACCCTTACTTCGCCGACAGCGTCGACCTCAACATCATCCCGGTGGCGGCGCTCGAGCGCGTCGAGGTGCTGCGCGACGGGGCCTCGGCGATCTACGGCACCGACGCCATCGGCGGCGTGATCAACTTCATCACCAAGCGCTCCGTCGAGGGCGCGGCCGTGACCTTCGAAGGCTACGAGCCTTACCGGCGCGGCGGCGGCAACGAGCAGCGCCTCAACCTGTCCGGCGGCTGGGGCGACCTCGAGCGCGACGGCATCAGCGCCTGGGGCGTGATCGACTGGCACCAGCAAAGCCCGCTGCGCGCGACCGACCGCGATTTCTCGCGCACCGGCATCCGTCCCGAGCGCGGCATGTTCGAGGTCAGCGGCACGACCTTCCCCGCCAATTTCTTCTCCGACCTCGGCATCAGCGGCAACCCCTACTACCCGACCTGCCAGCTGCCCGAATCCCCTCCGCTGCCGGACGCGCCGCTGTGCGCCTTCGACTACACCCGCTATGTCGACAACATCCCGAAGACGCGCCAGTTCAGCGCCATGGGCAGGCTGAGCCGCAAGTTCGGCGAACACACCGGCAGCCTGGAGTTCGTGCACGGCCGCAGCACCAACGAAGCCCTGGTCTCGCCGCCGCCCCTGTCCGGCATCGGCGTCATCATGCCGGGCAACAGCCCCTACTATCCGGGCAACGGCGTCGTGCCCGCCTTCCCGGGCCTCACCGGCGAGCCGCTCGACATCAGCTGGCGCCCGCTGGAAACCGGCCGGCGCAATAATTTCGACGCCAGCGTGACCGACCGGCTGCTGGCCAGCCTCGAAGGCACGATGGCCGGCTGGGACTACAACACGGGGATTTCCTATTCGCTGGGCAAGGCGCGCAGCGTCTTCAACGGCGGCTATGTCATCGACCAGCGCATCATCGACGGCGTCGCCGCCGCCATCCTGAACCCCTTCGGCATGCAGGATGCGGCGGGCAGGGACTACCTCGCCAACTCCCTCCTGTCCGGCGAATACCTGCACGCGCGCATCCACAGCGCGGCCGTCGACGCGCGCGCCAGCCGCGAGCTGATGGCGCTTCCCGGCGGTCCGCTGGGCTTCGCGGTCGGCGCCGAATTCCGGCGCGACCGCGCCAAGTACTTCGTCAACCGCGATCTGGCCTTCCAGGCTTCCAGCTCGGGTTCCGCCGACGCCCGGGACCAGTCGGGCGCACGCAGCATCTGGGCCCTGTTCAGCGAGGTCAATGTCCCCGTCATCAAGGACCTGGAACTGAACTTCGCCGCACGCTACGACCACTACAGCGACGTCGGCGGCAGCTTCAACCCCAAGGTCGCGCTGCGCTGGCAGCCGACCCGCCAGGTGCTGGTGCGCGGCTCCTTCAACAAGGGCTTCCGGGCCCCGACCCTGTTCGACCTGTTCGGCCCACAAACGACCACCAACAGCTCGGACACCTACAACGACCCGGTGCTGTGTCCGGGCGGCGAGCCCGTGCCCGGCGCCAACCCGAACATCGCCTGCGACCAGCAGCAGCTGGTGCGCGGCGGCGGCAACCCGGACCTGTCGCCGGAACGTTCGCGTACCCACAGCGCCGGCATCGTGGTCGAGCCGACGCAGAACCTGACGGTCTCGCTCGACTACTGGAACATCCGCCTGAAAGACCAGATCAATTCGCTGGCCGAGCAGACCGTGTTCGGCAACTTCGAAAAATACCGCGACCTCTTCGTCTACAACGCGGCCGGCACCCAGCTGCAATACGTGCTCTTAATCACTGACAACCTGGGCGAAGTCAAGACGCGCGGGCTCGACCTGTCCGTGGCCTACCGGATGCCGCTCACGCGCTTCGGCAATTTCTCGGCCAACCTGGACGGCACCTACGTCAACAAGTACGACTACCAGAACGAGCCGGGCGGCCTCTTCACCGAGAACGCAGGCCGCTACGCGGACGCGACGCCGGTATTCCGCTGGCGCCACAACCTGCTGTTCACCCTGGTGCGCGGCGACTGGAGCTTCAACCTGACGAACCGCTTCATGTCGCATTACACGGACCAGAATACGGCGGTGGCGCCGGAATTCTTCAACAAGGTGGGCCACTACTCGACCTGGTCGATCTCGACCACGTACACGGGCAACGACAAGGCCGAGCTGACCGCCGGCATCAAGAACCTGTTCGACGAGAAGCCGCCCTTCACCAACCAGGTCACCAACTTCCAGCTGGGCTACGATCCGCGCTATACCGACCCGCTGGGAGCGACCGTGTACATGCGCCTGACCTACCGCTTCCGCTAAGCGTTAAAAAGCTGCGCTTTCGTAGGCGTGGTTCGGTCCAGTGGACTGAACCATGCCAGGCCGGCTGCGCGTTCAATCCCCACGGCACCGATGGAAGTCCCCCGGAGTCGGACCAGTGTGCCGAAGCCCGAAACGACAACGCCCGGTCGAAGCCGGGCGTTGCTGTTCATGCCGAAGGTGGCGAGGTGGCTATCAGGCGGTGCCGCCCACGGTCACGCCGTCGATGCGCAGGGTCGGCTGGCCGACGCCCACCGGGACGCTCTGGCCTTCCTTGCCGCACACGCCGACGCCCGAATCCAGGCGCATGTCGTTGCCGATCATCGAGATATTGTTCATCACTTCCGGGCCATTGCCGATCAGGGTAGCGCCCTTGACCGGATAGCTGATCTTGCCGTTCTCGATCATATACGCCTCGCTGGCCGAGAACACGAACTTGCCGTTGGTGATGTCGACCTGGCCGCCACCGAAGTTGACCGCGTACAGGCCGTTCTTCACCGAGGCCAGGATCTCCTGCGGATCCTTGTCGCCGGCCAGCATATAGGTGTTGGTCATGCGCGGCATCGGCAGGTGGGCGAAGGACTCGCGGCGTGCATTGCCGGTCACCGGCATCTTCATCAGGCGCGCGTTCAGCGTGTCCTGGATATAGCCCTTCAGGATGCCGTCCTCGATCAGGGTCGTGCACTGGGTCGGGTTGCCCTCGTCGTCCATGTTCAGAGAGCCCCGGCGGTCCTGCAGGGTGCCGTCGTCGACCACGGTCACGCCCTTGGCCGCGACCCGCTCGCCGATGCGGCCCGCGTAGGCCGAGGAGCCCTTGCGGTTGAAGTCGCCCTCCAGGCCATGGCCGACCGCCTCGTGCAGCAGCACGCCGGGCCATCCCGGGCCGAGCACGATGGTCATCGGACCCGCCGGCGCCGGACGCGCCTCCAGGTTGACGCAGGCCGACTTCACGGCCTCGGTCGCATACTTGTCCAGCAGCTCGTCGCTGAAGTAACCATAATCGTAGCGCCCGCCCCCGCCGGACGAACCGACTTCACGGCGGCCATTCTGCTCCGCGATGACGGTCACCGACACGCGCACCAGCGGACGAATGTCCGCCGCCAGCACGCCATCGCTGCGCACCACGAGCACCACGTCATATTCGCCGGCCAGGCCAGCCATCACCTGCACCACGCGCGGATCCTTGGCGCGCGCCATCTTCTCGACACGCTCCAGCAGCTTCACCTTCGCGGTGGCATCGAGCGAAGCCAGCGGATCGTGCGGCAGGTAGAGGGAACGCCCACCAGTCGGACGCGCCGCCGTGGCGATCTTCACCTTCCCGCTGCCCGCGCGCGCAATGGTGCGCGTCGCCGCCGCCGCATCCAGCAGCGCCGCCTCGGAAATATCGTCGGAATACGAAAACGCCGTGCGCTCGCCCGACACGGCCCGCACGCCGACACCCTGGTCGATCGAGAAACTGCCGGTCTTGACGATGCCCTCTTCGAGACTCCAGCCCTCGCTCTTGGTGAACTGGAAATACAGGTCGGCGTAATCGACCTTGTGCGTAAACATCGAGCCCAGCGCCTTGAGCAGCTTGCCCTCGTCGAGGCCAAAGGGCGTCAACAGCACGTCACGGGCGACGGCCAGGGAGGAAAGGTTCGGTTCGAATGGTTTCATTTTGCGTTCGGTCTTTCTATGGAAGTTTCATTGTGCCATATCCGCCCACATCGTACCGGACACAAACCATCCAAGTGGGGTCAGCGTCGAATTGTTGAACACGATCCTTCAGACCATGCCAGTCGGACAATAAATCTAGCGTCTAACCAATTCCGCCGGGTTTCTTGGCAAATAATTCGACTCTGACCCTCATGACCAGGCAATTGACCATCTCAAGCACTAATTAGGGTCAGAGTCGAATTATTGAGCACGATCCGCGAAGCTATTGCTGAGAAAGACGAAACATAGGCTGCAAGCTACTGAGCGGTAGATCTTGGCGAATAATTCGACTCTGACCCCAATAAGGGTGGTGGACTATGCCGGCGCGCTTAATAGGGTCAGAGTCGAATTACCGAGTACGAAACACAAGGCTATTGGAGAAAGGAATGAAACATGGTTCACCGTCGACTGATAGACGGATATTGGCGAATAATTCGACTCTGACCCTCATTGCTAGGGCCTGTGGAGGATTTACAGCTTGCGGTGGCGCAGGGCCGGCAGGCTTTCGCGCACGCCGGCCAGGAAGGTCGCGTCGAGTTCGCCGTGGATCACGCCCTCGCCTTCGCGCAGCACGGCCTTCACTTCGCCCCAGGGGTCGATCAGCATGCTGTGGCCGTAGGTGCGGCGACCGTTGGTGTGCAGGCCGCCCTGGGCCGAGGCCAGGATGTAGCACTGGTTTTCGATGGCGCGGGCGCGCAGCAGGACTTCCCAGTGGGCCAGGCCCGTCGTGTGGGTGAAGGCGGCGGGGACGATAGTCAAGACGCATTCGCCCATCGCGCGGAACAGTTCCGGGAAGCGCAGGTCGTAGCAGACCGAGAGGCCGACGCGGCCGAAGGGGGCTTCGAAGGCGCCCACCGACTCGCCCGGCACGATGGTGCGCGCCTCGTCGTAGGATTCGGTCCCCTTGTTGAAGCCGAACAGGTGGATCTTGTCGTAGCGGCTGACCTCCACGCCTTGCGGGTCGTAGACCAGGTTCGTGTTCAATACCTTGCCGGCGCTCGGGGACACCAGCGGCAGCGTGCCGCCGACCAGCCAGATGCCGTGTTCGCGCGCCAGCGCCGCCATGCAATCCTGGATCGGGCCGCTGCCGTGCTGCTCCGCATGCGCGACCTTGTCGCTGTCGCTCATGCCCATGATGGGCCAGTACTCGGGCAAGGCCACCAGCTGGGCGCCGGTCGCGGCAGCCTCGCCTACCAGGCGGCGCGCGGTCGCCAGGTTTTCGTCGACCACGGGCGTGGACACCATCTGTACTGCGGCTACGGTCGCCATATCAATCCTTTCCTTGTTTCTTCGCGGCCGGAGGCGCAGGCGGGGCCGGCGGCGGGTTGTCGAGCTTGACGATGCTCGGGGACTTCCACGGCCCCGAGATGCGCATCTGGTAGGTGAGCGCCTTCATCACCGGCGCGCGCAGGAACAGCTGCGCCAGATAGCTGCCGATACCGATCACGGGATTGACCGCCAGGCCATATACCAGCGGCCCCGTGCCCAGGTTGAACTCGGGGATCACCACCACGCGCAGATTGGTCGTCTCGTTGGCGATGTCGGCGCTGCCGTCCATCAGGACGGTGGCCGCGACGCCATGCATTTTCAGGTTCTCGGTGCGCAGCACGCCGCGCTGGATGATGGCATTGGCGCTGATGCCATCAAAAGCGAGGCCCTCCGAGAACACGTCGTGGAAGTCGAGCTTCAGGAGGCGCGGCAGGGCCTGCAGGCTGAGCACGCCCAGCAGCTTGGCCGCGCCCGGATCCTGCTTGAGGAACTGGCCCGACTCCACGTTCATCTCGATCTGCCCCGACAGGCTCGGAATGTCCAGCGCATAGGGCAGCCCGCTCCAGGCGATGTCGCCCGACATCTTGCCCTTGCCGCGGCGCAGGGTATCGGGGAAACCCAGGCGGTCCAGCAGCCTGCCCGCGTCATCGATGTCGAGGGCAAAGTTCAGGCTGGTGGTGCTGCGGCCGTCCTTGGTCAGCCAGCGCCCGTTGGCCTTCAGCTGGCCGTCCGGATTGTCGAGGGTCAGGCGGTTGATGCGCCACTCGCGTCCGGCGAGCGCCTGTACATTGTTCGCCTGCAGCTCGAGGCGTCCGAGACGCTTGTCGAACAGCTGGAACTGCTCGGCGACGATGTCGAGCGAAGGAATGGTGGCGCTGGCGCCGCGGTTTGACTCCAGCAGGTCCTTCACCTCGGCCTGGGCCGATTCGGGGATTACGAGCGAGGCCAGGCGCGCGGTCACCTTGCCCAGGCCGCCCGCCGATTCCACCCAGGTCAGGTAGCCGCTGGCCTGGCGCGAATGGATGTTGGCCTGCCAGGTGTCGCGCAGATGGGTGGCGCCCAGCACCACGTCGGCCATGCGGCGCTCGCCGATGGTCAGCTCGGCCACGCGGCCGGCCAGCACGGTCGGCATCACGTACTGGCCGAAACCACCTCCGGTGCCCTCCTCGCCTGCGGCTGCAACGGCGTCCTCGCCGGCGATCGCCTTGCCGGCCGCGATCCAGCCGTCCACGTTCAGCGCGCGCATGTCGACGTGGATCATCATGCCGCCATCCGGCTCCGGCGCCGGCACGTTGACGCCGATGCCGCCGCGGCGCACGATCCAGGGGCCGCGGCCCTGCTTCTCGCGCTGGTAGCGCGCGGCGATGTCGTCGCCCAGGCCGATGCGGATATCGTCGCGCGCCAGGCCGTTCACGGTCGGCTCGCCCGCGAGCACGAAGCGCAGCGGCAGCGCATTCGGGGCCGGCTTGTTCAGTGGCGCCGGCAGCTCCATGCCGAGGCCGCCCAGGTTCGATTCGAGGGTCACCGTGCGGCGTCCTTCGCGCACCGCCACCACGCCGGAATACGGGGTGCTGCCGGACAGGCGCGTCGCCAGGCGCTGCAGGGCCGGCATCGGCGCGGTGCGGCGCATGCCCTCGCTGGACAGGGTGCCCGCCAGGCGGATCGCGATGCTGCCGTCGCGCTGGGTGCCGCCCGACAGGGCCAGCGGCCCGCCCAGGAAGCTGGCGCCGACGCCGTTCAGGTTCACGCCATGGTCATGGAAATCGATCCGGCCCAGCGCCGCGTTCAGGGGCGGCAGTTCCGGGAACAGGCTGACGTCGTTGCCCAGCAATTGCAGGCTGCCCTGCACTTTCGTTTCCGGCAGATGCGCCAGCGGCATGCGCAGGCGCAAGGCCAGGCGCGCATTGCCGCTGCCGCGGGTGTCCTCGGTGAAGTGGCCGATCCAGCCCAGCACCGGGCTCGCCGCCACGTAGCGCAGGAATTCCTGCAGGGGTCCGGCGGCCGCGCCGTCGATCTCGAGCATCATCTTCTCGTGCGCGCCGAGATCGGGAATCACCGCCTTCACGTTCGACAGCGCGACACCCAGGGTACTCAGGGTGTCGCCACGGATCTCCATGCGCGCCCGGTCGAACTCGATGCGGCCGTTGATGTGTTCCGCCAGCGGCCACAGGGGTGTGCCGTCCGGATGCCGGTGTCCCGGCGCGTATTCGAGGCGGGCGTCCTGCAGGCGTCCGGCCACCTTGAATTCGCCGCGCGCGCGCTCCAGCACGTTCGTCGCACGGAAGGGGAAGCCGGCCAGGTCGCCGCGCAGGCGGAGGGTGGCGTCTTTCAAGGTGCCGCCCTGCAGCGCGCCGACCAGCCAGTCGCGCAGGTGCTCCGGAGTGGCCAGCGGCAGGAAGCGGCCGATCGAATCGATTGCGAAGCCGTCCAGGGTGCCCGTGAAATCGGCCGTGCCCGGCCCCGCCCCCGTGGCGAGGGGCAGCGCGTGGCGTCCCGACAGCGCGCCGTTGAGCGCCCCCATCGCGAACTCCAGGCGTTCGAATTCGAGCAGCAGCTGGCGCCCCGGGTCGTAGGTCCAGCGCGCCTTCAGGCCCAGGCGGTCGAGCGGAAGCGCCGGATCGGCGAACCAGGCCGGCATGTCCAGCACCAGGGCCTTCGAATCGACCGTCACGCTGCCGCCGCCCTCGGTGGCGTCGACGCTGCCGCTGAGGTTCTGGAAGCCGGGCGTGGCCGGCCGCGCAGGCAGCGCGGGAACGCCCGGCCGCGCCGCCTGCGCCGCGCGGGCCGGCTGGGCCCTGAGCGCCAGGCCCGCCACGTCGGCGCGCACGTGGAAGCCGCGCAGCGCCGGATAGCGGCCGGTCCAGTCGGCCGACACGTCGCGCAGCACGCCGCGCGGCGCATAGTCCTGCAGCATCTGGCGCTGCTGGGGCGGGAGCGGCAGGTAATTGGCCAGCGCGGCCAGCGCGCCCACGTCGAGCTGGCGCGCGCGCAGCTCGCCCTGTTCCGGCTTGCCGCGCTGCGCCGGGCGCCAGCGCTGCTCGAGCGTGGCCGGCGGCAGGGCCTTGCCATCCGCCGTCGTGATCGTGAAGCCCGTCAGGCTGACGGTGTGGCCGTGGGCGCCGAAGGTCGGCTTGCCGTCCTCTCGGCCGGGCAGCAGTTCTTCGCGCGCCGCCAGGCGTCCGCTCAGGCGCGACAGGGCCAGCGGGGCCAGCTGCGGGTCGAGCCGGGCATTGACGTCGGCCAGGGCCAGGTCGGCGGTGAAGCCGGCCAGGCGGGCATGGTCGAAGTTCAGCCAGGCGCGCAGCGAGCCGCGTCCGCGAGACAGCTCGAACGGCATGTCGATGTGGCGGCGCCAGGCGGTCAGGTCGGCGTCGCGCAGGTCCGCGTAAAGCTCGCCCTTCCAGCGCGTGACGTCCGATGGGCGGGCGCCGAAGCGGTGGCGGAACTGGGCGCGCACGTCCAGGGGCCTGGCGTAGGCGCGCGGCGGGGTGGCGCGCAGCGCGAAACGGTGGCCGCCGCCGAAGCGGTTGAGCAGGGCCATGGTGACGTCGGTGAGGGCCAGGGTCGGCGCGCCGCGCAACTCGTCGGTCCAGTCCACGCGGCCCTCGCGCACCACGATCTCGCGCTGGCGCAGCAGCCAGTCGGCGCCGCCGCCCTCCTCCTTCTTGCCGGGATCGACGCGCACACCGGCCACCGTGAAAATGCCATCCCTGCCGCGCCGCACGTCGAGCTGGGGCCGGCGGATCTCGAGCGCATGCAGGCGCGGCTCGAAAGCGGCCAGGCTCCACCAGGACAGGGTCGCCGAGACGGAAGGCAGGGCCAACAGCTGGCGGCCCGCGGGGTCGATCAGGCGCACCTCGGCTAGGTAAAGCTGGGGGTGGATGCCTTGCCAGGAGGCGGCCAGCTGGCCGATGGTGACCCGGTTGCCGAGCGCGCGTCCGGCCGCCTGTTCGATGTCGCTCTTATATAGACCGATATTCGGCAGGACCGCGTAGCGCAGCACGAGGAAGAGCACGGCCAGCGCAAAATAAATGAACAGCACCAGCTTGATGGTGAAGCCGAGGACGTGGTGCGAGGCCAGGTTCGCATAGCGATAGGCGGCGCGCAGCCGCTGCCATCGAACGGCGAGCGGCAGGTGCTCGCATGCGGCCTGCGGTTCCGGATTGTCCATCAAGGTGCTCAAAAAGGCTCGCCGTAAATATATATTCTCTAGTAACAGGTGGCTTGCACGGGGCGCGGCGTCTACCTTACCATCGTGCTGACCGGTGCAGCACGGCGGGCAATTCTACCGCACGAACGCCTGCCGGACGGCAAAAAACACTTAAGGACAGCCATGCCCCCAGCCCCGCCGGCCGCGGTTCCACCCCAACGCTTCTCCCGATTCCTGCAACGCTGGCTCGACGCCGACCCGGCCCGTTCCGCCCTGCTCGACGACATCACCCGATTATCGCTGGCCGAGGCCGACCTCGGCGCAGCCTTGGCGCGCGAACTGGCGGCCGGACTGCCCCTGCCGCGCGCCATGCGGCGTGTGCGCAACCTGTGGGTCTGCGCCATCATCCGGCGCGACCTGGAGGGACGCGCCGACCTCGACGAAGTCGTCACCGCCATGACCCGCTTCGCCGACTTCGCCATCCAGACCCACCTGGCGGCCCTCACCGACGAACTCATCCAGGCCCACGGCATGCCGATGGGCGAGGAATCCGGCCGGCCCCAGCAGATGATGGTGCTGTCCATGGGCAAGGGCGGCGGTGGCGAGCTCAACGTCTCCTCCGACATCGACCTGATCTTCGTCTACCCCGAGGATGGCGAGACTGCCGCCGGCCCCGGCCAGCGCCAGCTGTCCAACCACGAATTCTTCGTGCGCCTCGGCCGCCGCCTGAACGCGGCCCTGTCCGAGATCATCGAGGACGGCTTCACCTTCCGGGTCGACATGGCGCTGCGGCCCAACGGCAACTCGGGCCCGCTCGCGGCCAGCCTCGCCATGGTCGAGGAATACCTCATTGTGCAGGGCCGGGAATGGGAGCGTTATGCCTGGGTCAAGGCGCGCGCGGTCACCGGCGATCCCGAAGACATCGCGGCCCTGGACGCCATCGTGCGGCCTTTTGTCTTCCGCCGCTACCTCGACTTCGGCGTGATCGACGCGATCCGCAATATGCACGCCCAGATCCGCGCCGAAGTGAAGCGCCAGGAACGCCTGCATCCCGAGCGCAGCCACAACGTCAAGCTGGGGCGCGGCGGTATCCGCGAGATCGAGTTCCTGGCCCAGGTCTTCCAGCTGATCCGCGGCGGGCGCGACCCGGCCCTGCGCGACCGTTCCACCCGCGCGACCCTGCGCCTGCTGGGCGAACGCGAACTGCTGCCGCCGGACACGGTCGAGCGCCTGCTCGCCGCCTACACGTTCCTGCGCAACCTGGAGCACCGCCTGCAATACCTGGAGGATGCCCAGACCCATACCCTGCCCGTGGGCGAAGCCGACCGCCAGCTGGTGGCCGAAATGATGGGCGCACCAAGCGTCGACACCCTGCTCGCGCGCCTGGAAGAGCAGCGCGCCTATGTGGCGGCCCAGTTCGACGCCATCTTCGCCGACAAGAGCGAGAGCCCCGATCCGGACGTGCCCCTGCTGGCCGACGACCCCGAGAACCGCGAGGCGATCGCCGCCCGCCTGGTCGAGCTCGGCTACGACGAGCCGGAGGGCGCGGCCGCCCGCCTGGTCTCCACCCTGCAGGGACCGCGCCTCGTCAGCCTGCCCGAAGCCAGCCGCGCCCGCCTGCTGGCCCTCGCCGACACCGCCCTCGTCCAGGTCGCCACCGTGGTGCGCGAAGCCGGTGTCGGCAGCCATGCGGCGACCCTCGGCCGCCTGCTCGACTTCTTCGAGGCCATCGCGCGCCGCTCGGCCTATCTATCCCTGCTGACCGAATACCCGCACACCCTGGAACGGGTGATCCGGATGATCAATGCCAGCGGCTGGGCCGCGACCTATCTCGCCCAGCATCCGATCCTGCTCGACGAGCTGCTCGACGACCGCAATGCCGGCGCCGAGGAGGTCGGGCAGCTGGCCGCCAGCCTCGACGCCCAGTTGACCGAGGCGCAGGGCGACACCGAGCGCCAGCTCGACATTCTGCGCGAGACCCACCACGCCCAGCTGTTCCGCCTGCTGGCCCTGGACCTGGCCGGCGAACTGTCGGTCGAGCGCCTGGCCGACCACCTGTCCCTGCTGGCCGACACCATCGTCGGCGCCACCGTCCGCCACGCCTGGCGCACGGTCGCCACCCGCCACGTCGAGGAGCCGCGCTTCGCCGTCATCGCCTACGGCAAGCTGGGCGGCAAGGAGCTCGGCTACGTCTCCGACCTCGACGTGATCTTCCTGTTCGACGACGAGGACGACAGCGCGCCCTCCAACTACGCGAAACTGGCGCAGCGCTTCATCACCTGGAACACGGCCCACACGGCGGCCGGCATCCTGTTCGACATCGACACCGCCCTGCGCCCGGACGGCGCCAGCGGCATGCTGGTGAGTTCGGTGAGCGCCTTCGAGCGCTACCAGGACAGTTCCGCCTGGCTGTGGGAGCACCAGGCCCTGACCCGGGCCCGCTTCTGCGCCGGCGACGCCGCCATCGGCGCGCGCTTCGAGGCAATCCGCGAACGGGTGCTGCGCAAGGACCGCAGCAGCCGCAAGGCCGAGCTGAAGGAAGAGATCCGCGCCATGCGCCGCCGCATGCGCGACGCCAACTTCAACCGGGGCGAGCTGTTCGACCTGAAGCAGGACCCGGGCGGGATGATCGACATCGAGTTCATCGTCCAGTACCTGGTGCTGCGCCATGCAGCCACCTATCCGCAACTGACGGCAAATGCCGGCAATATCGCGCTTCTTCGCACGTGCGGGGAACTGGGACTGATCGACGCGGCGCTCGCGTCGAAGGTCGCCGACGCCTACCGGACCATGCGCAAGCTGCAGCACCAGGTGCGCCTGCAGGGGCAGGACAAGGCCCGGGTCGAGCCGGCTTTGGTGCGGGCGCATTCCGACGCGGTTACCGAATTGTGGCATATCCTTTTGGAAACGTGACGTGATTCAATACAAAAATACAACAGTGTTAAATCTGTAGCAGCGCACAATTGACTGAGATACATCATCTCCCAAAGAATGCGGGTTGGTTTTACGAGTGGCGGCCCGATCGGCCGCCGCGTTCATTCCTTCCTTGGAGCATTCTGAAATGATGGAAACTATCCTGTCCCGCTCGATCCGGCTGATCTGCCTGGGCGGTGTCACGCTCGGCATGCACGCTGCCCATGCACAGACCGACGCGCCGGCGCAACCCGCTGGCCAGGCGGCAGTCGTGACGGTGACCGGTTCGCGCATCGCTGCCCCGGGCGCCGAATCGCCCTCCCCCCTGCAAGTGCTGACCGCGGCCGACATCGCCGCCTCCGGCGCCACCAACCTGCAGGAACTGCTGCTGCAGAACCCGACCATCGGTACGCCGGGCATCAGCCGCACCAACTCGAATTTCTCGACCGCGAGCGCGGGCGTCGCCACCATCGACCTGCGTGACCTCGGCACCTCCCGTACCCTGGTCCTGCTTAACGGCCGCCGCTTCGTGTCCGGCGTGCCAGGCTCGGCCTCGGTCGACCTGAACTCGATCCCGACCGACTTCATCGAGCGCGTCGAACTGCTGACGGGCGGCGCCTCCGCTACCTACGGCTCGGATGCGGTGGCCGGCGTGGTCAACATCATTACCAAGCGCAACTTCAACGGCATCCTGTTCGATGCGCAGATGGGCGAAACCTACGAACAGGGCGACGACCAGAAGCGCAAGGCCTCGATCACCTTCGGCACCAGCAATAACGAAGGCACCGCCAACGTCATGGGTCACCTGGGCTACTCGCGCCAGGGCGCCGTGATGTCGCGCGACCGCAAGTTCGCCGCCGTCGACCAGTACTCGCGCATGGCCGGCGTGACCGGCAAGGCGGCCGACGCCTTCGTCATCCAGCGTCCCTTCTACTCGGGCTTCACGCCCGCGGGCACCTTCTACCCGGACAGCGGCAGCTTCACCTACGACGCCGCCGGCAACCCGATTCCGGCCAATACCAATGGCACGGGCGGCGCCCAGCCTACCGGCTTCAACCGTTCGGCCTACCGCGCGATCGCGGTGCCGACCGAGCGCTTCCTGATGGCCCTGACCGGTGAACTGCAGCTCAATGCCAACCATTCGGCCTTCTTCGAGGGCAACTATGCCTCGACCCGCGTCTCGACCACCATCGAACCGTATCCCCTCGCCGCCGAGGATATCTACCCGGCCACCGGCGGCCAGGTGCCGGCCGAGTTCCTGGTCGGCGGCAGCTATGTGCGCAACCCGGTCGTGCCGCAATACCTGTGGGACCGCATCAGCGACACCGACGGCGACGGCGCCCGTGACTACTACTTCACCCGCCGCATGGCCGACTTCGGCAACCGCGGCAGCCGCGCCGAGCGCGACACCTTCCGCGTCGCCACCGGCCTGAAGGGTCTGATCGCCGACAAGTTCAACTATGAACTGTTCGGCGCCTACGGCCAGACCAAGGAAGCCCAGGAATCGGGCGGCCAGGTCAACGTGCTGAACTTCCGCAACGCGCTGGAAGCCATCGTCGACGTCGACGACCTGAACGGCAACGGCAGCCGCACCGATGCGATCTGCCGCGACGCCAACGCGCGCGCCCAGGGTTGCGTGCCGGCCAATGTGTTCGGCGCCATGACCATGAGCCCGGAAGCGGTGCGCTACATCGCCGCGCCGGGTTCGCTGCAATCGGTCATCACCCAGACCATCGTGGGCGGCTCGATCAACGGCGACGTGTGGGAACTGCCGGCCGGCGCCCTGTCGTTCGCGACCGGCTTCGAATGGCGCAAGGAAGAATCGCGCGCGACGCCGGATGCCCTGACCCAGGCCGGCCTGAACGCCGGCAACGCGACCCCGGAAACCCAGGGCGACTTCAGCGTCAAGGAAATCTTCGTCGAAGGCCGCGTCCCGCTGCTGAAGGACAAGCCTTTCGCCAAGCAGCTGACCCTGCTGGGCGCCTACCGCGCGTCCGACTACTCGACCGTCGGCCGCACCAACAGCTGGAACGCCGGCCTCGAATGGTCGCCGGTGTCGGACTTCAAGGTCCGCGCCACCCGCTCGCTGTCGACCCGTGCGCCGAACATCGACGAGCTGTACCAGGCCCCGAGCCAGGACTTCCCGACCGGCATCCAGGATCCCTGCCTGGGCGTGACCGCCACCTCGAGCGGCCTGTACGACGCGGCCTGCCGCGCCGCACCGGGCGTGCTGGCCAACATCAACGCCAATGGCGCCTTCACCCTGAACCAGTCCGACCTGCAAGGCATCAGCGGCTACAACCGCGGCAACCCGGACGTGCAGGAGGAAAAAGGCCGCTCGACCACCGTCGGCGTGGTCTGGACCCCGCGCTCGATCCGCGCCCTGAACCGCATGACCTTCACGGCCGACTACTTCAAGATCAAGATTGCAGACGCGATCGTGCCGACCGACCGCCAGTACGCCCTGCGTAACTGCTATGCCGGCGGCAACCAGGCCTTCTGCAGCTTCATCACCCGCCGTCCGAACGCCGTCGGGGCCAACAGCGCCGGCTCGCTGGAGTTCATCGACACCGCCGTCAGCAACAGCGGCGGCCTGGGCACCGAGGGCGTCGACCTGACCGTGGGCTGGGCCGACCGCGTCGGTCCTGGCCGCATGAACACGCGCCTGGCCTACACCTGGGTGCGCAACCTGTGGGATCGCGGCCTGCCGGATGCCGACATCGACGAGAGCGCCGGCGAAATCGGCTCGGCCAAGAACAAGGCCTCGCTGAACCTCGGCTACCAGTGGAACGACTTCAACATCCAGTCGACCTTCAGCTACATCGGCAAGTCCTACCTGGACGACCAGTTCCTGTCGGGCTTCGACCTGGCGCCGAAATCCATTGGCGTCGGTTCGCGCACCTACACCGACCTGCAGATGACCTACGCGCTGCGCAAGTCGACCGAGGTGATCCTGGGCATCGACAACGTCTTCGACACCAAGGCGCCGCCGATCATCAGCGGCCTGCCGGGCAACGTCACCGGCGCCGAAACGGCCGCCGACGTGTACGACGCGATCGGCCGCCGCATCTACGTCGGCCTGCGCGTCAAGCTGTAATCCCGCGCGCCGTGCAGCCTGAAAACGCCCTCCGGGGCGTTTTCTTTTTGGCGGCGCGGTATCATGTGCGTTTCTACGCATCAGGACGGCGACCCGTCCATCCCCCATGGCAATCAAACTCAAGAATCAAAAGGACATCGACAAGATGCGCGTGGCCGGCCGCATGGCCTCCGACGTGCTCGAGATGATCGGCGAATACGTGGTCCCGGGCGTCTCCACCGAGGAGCTCGACCGCCGCTGCAATGAATTCATCCGCAAGGTGCAGAAGGCGACGCCGGCCAACGTCGGCTACCACGGCTTCCCCAAGACCCTGTGCACCTCGATCAACGGCGTAGTCTGCCACGGCATCCCGAGCGAGAAGGATGTCCTGCAGGATGGCGACATCGTCAACATCGACGTCACCGTGATCAAGGACGGCTGGCATGGCGACACCAGCCGCATGTACTACGCCGGCGCCCCGCGTCCCGAGGCGCAGAAGCTGGTCGAGACCACCTACAAGGCCATGATGGCCGGCATCCGCGCCGTGAAGCCGGGCGCGCGCCTGGGCGACGTCGGCCACGCGATCCAGAAACTGGCGGAAAGCGCCGGCTACTCGGTGGTGCGCGACTACTGCGGCCACGGCATCGGCCGCGTCTACCACGAAGACCCGCAGGTGCTGCACTACGGCCGCCCGAACACCGGGCTGCTGCTCAAGGAAGGCATGACTTTCACGGTCGAGCCCATGATCAACCTGGGCGGGCCGGACGTCGACCAGCTGGACGACGGCTGGACCGTGGTCACCGCCGACAAATCGCTGTCGGCCCAATGGGAGCACATGATCGCCGTCACCGCGCACGGCTTCGAGATCCTCACGCCGGGCAGCCACGACAAGTAAGCCGCCGCAGGGCGAAAAAAAAGGCTGTGTTCGCGTTAACTATGCTTTCGCAGTTGCCTCTACTTACCTTGTCGTACCGCAGTAGATAACCACTGAGCTGGTGTATGCAACGTTTGCGCGTCCAGTAAGCGCTGCCATCCCGAGTAGTTCGCCAGGTAGCGGCTGGCCACACCCTTGAAACGCACGAGCCAGTTCTTGAAGCGGCTGTGCCAGCCATTGACGTTCTGGATGTGGATCGCGCCGCGTGCGCGCCGGCCCGCCCGGATATTGACGGACGCATGCGTAATGCCGGCGTCGGCGGCAAAACGGACGTAGGCGGCCGCGCCATCGCTGATGAGCAGCACGTCGCTGGGGAGCACCGGCTGCAGGCAGGCGCGTAGCTGCGCCGCAGTCACAGGACCACGGCCGGTATGAAAGTCCAGCGTGGCGCCACTGCGGTCGCGCGCTACCAGCAGGCAATCATGCTCGCGGTTGATGCCGCGTCGCCGGGCGGCGCCACCGCGCTGTCGCGGCGGGCGCGTCAAGTTGCGCGATCCCTTCTGCGATTCCAGCCGGTAGGTTTCATCGGCCTCGACGATCGCCGACAAGGCGGCAGGCCGGTGGCGCGCGGCGCCCGGCGCGAAGCGGTGGCGCCACCGGAAGCTGGTGGTGCGATGCACGCCGGTGGCGAGCGCCGCGTCGCGCACGGTGCGCGATTCCAGCAAGCACTGAATATATGGCAGCCAGCACGCGCGCTTGCGCAGCCGGGCCAGCGGCGTGCCGGTCAGCGCATTGAAGGAACGGCGGCAGCCCAGGCAACGAAACCGCTGCAGGCCGCTGGCGAAGCCTGACCGGTGCAGGCGCGCGCAGGCGCAATGGGGACATGGCCGGCCTGCAGCGGCCGCCTCGATGAGCGCCAGGCACTCGGCTGGGTCGCGGACGCTGTCGATCCACGCTCGCAGGCGGGCCAGATCGGTGCTGGACAATGGCGCCGCGGACAAGAATGCGAACAATTCGTCAAAGCTCAGGCCTTGCATCGTCACTCCAGATGAGTTAACTCAACGATGCGTAAGACTTCGACAACACGATTTGGTTCACCCAACGACCGCGAACACAGCCAAAAAAAACCCGGACCTTTGAGTCCGGGTTCTTTCTGCCGAAGCCGAAGATTACTTCGCGTTCATCAGCGCGACGGTGGTGTCGAGCATGCGGTTCGAGAAGCCCCACTCGTTGTCGTACCAGGACGAGACTTTCACCAGACGGCCCGAGACCTTGGTGAGGGTCGCGTCGAAGTTCGACGATGCCGGGTTGTGGTTGAAGTCGACCGAGACCAGCGGGTCGGTGTTGTAGGTCAGGATGCCTTTGAGGGCGCCTTCCGATGCCGATTTCATGATCTGGTTGACTTCATCGACGGTGGTGTCGCGCTTGGCGATGAAGGACAGGTCGACGATCGACACGTTGATGGTCGGCACACGGATCGCGAAGCCGTCCAGCTTGCCGTTCAGTTCCGGCAGCACCAGGCCGACCGCGGCGGCGGCGCCGGTCTTGGTCGGGATCATCGACTGGGTGGCCGAACGGGCGCGGCGCAGGTCTTCGTGCATCACGTCGGTCAGCACCTGGTCGTTGGTATAGGCGTGCACGGTGGTCATCAGGCCGGTTTCCAGGCCGATGGCGTCGTGCAGGGGCTTGACCAGCGGGGCCAGGCAGTTGGTGGTGCACGATGCATTCGAGATCACGGTGTCGCTCGACTTCAGCACGTCCTGGTTGACGCCGTAGACGATGGTCGCGTCGACGTCCTTGCCGCCCGGCGCCGAGATGATGACCTTCTTGGCGCCGCCCTTCAGGTGGGCCGAGGCTTTCTCTTTGGTGGTGAAGAAGCCGGTGCACTCCAGCACCACGTCCACGCCCAGCTCGCCCCATGGGATTTCGGCCGGGTTGCGCTGCGCGAACACGCGGATCTTGTCGCCGTTGACGATCATGTTGTCGCCTTCGACCGTGACGGTGCCCGGGAACTTGCCGTGCGCGGTGTCGTAGCGGGTCAGGTGGGCGTTCGATTCGGCGTTGCCGAGGTCGTTGATCGCCACGATCTGGATGTCTTGTTTCTTGCCGCCTTCGTAGAAAGCGCGCAGGATGTTGCGGCCGATGCGGCCATAACCGTTGATTGCAACTTTGATCGTCATTGCTTGGCTCCTGATTAGAAAAAAACTTTTTTCGAACTGCGAATACGAAACGGGCCACCCGAAGGCAGCCCGTGGAAACGATTACGCCGCGATCACGCCCTTGGCCTTGGCCACGACGTTCTCGACGGTGAAGCCGAAGTGCTTGAACAGCACCGGCGCCGGCGCCGATTCGCCGAAGGTGTCGATGCCGACCACGGCGCCTTCCAGGCCCACGTACTTGTACCAGAAGTCGGTCACGCCGGCTTCGATCGCGACGCGCGGGATACCGCGCGGCAGCACACTTGCTTTATAGCTCGCCTCCTGGCGTTCGAACACGTCGGTCGACGGCATCGAGACCACACGTGCTGCAACGCCCTCGCCTGCCAGCGCATCGGCGGCTTTCATGGCCAGCTCGACTTCCGAACCGGTGGCGATCAGCACGACCTTCGCGTCAGCGGCGTCGCGCAGCACATAGCCGCCCTTGGCCACATTCGCCACGGTGGCATTGTCGCGCTCCATGAACGGCAGGTTCTGGCGCGAGAAGATCAGGGTCGATGGGCCGTCCTTGCGCTGGACCGCCGCGCCCCATGCCACCGCCGACTCGACGGTGTCGCAAGGACGCCAGTTGTCCAGGTTCGGGATCAGGCGCAGCGAGGAGACGTGCTCGATCGACTGGTGGGTCGGGCCGTCTTCGCCCAGGCCGATCGAGTCGTGGGTGAACACGAACAGCGAGCGGATCTTCATCAGGGCGGCCATGCGCAGGGCATTGCGGCTGTAGTCCGAGAAGGTCAGGAAGGTCGCACCAAAAGGAATGAAGCCGCCGTGCAAAGCGACGCCGTTCTGGATCGCGGCCATGCCGAATTCGCGCACGCCGTAGTTGATGTGGTTGCCCGGAATGCCCGAACGCACGGCGACCGATTCCTTCCAGTTGGTCAGGTTCGAGCCGGTCAGGTCGGCCGAGCCGCCCAGGAATTCCGGCAGTGCCGGGGCCAGGGCCTGGATCGCGTTCTGCGAAGCCTTGCGGGTGGCGATGGTTTCCTTCTTCTCGACGCAGGCGGCGATGGCGGCATTCAGCACCTCATCGAAATTGCCCGGCAGATCGCCTTTCATGCGGCGCTCGAATTCGGCAGCCAGTTCAGGATGGGCGCCGCGGTATTCGGCGAATTTCGCGTTCCACTCGGCTTCGGCCGCCGCGCCGCGCTCCTTCGCGTCCCAGGCTGCGTAGACGTCGGCCGGGATGTCGAAGGGGATCGGATCCCACAGCAGGTGCTGGCGCACGGCCGCGATTTCCTTGTCGCCCAGCGGGGCGCCGTGGACCTTGTCGCCGCCTTCCAGGTTCGGGGCGCCCTTGCCGATGATGGTCTTGCACATGATCAGGGTCGGACGGTCCGACTGCTTGGCCTGCTCGATGGCGGCCGAGACGTCGCCCACGCTGTGGCCGTCGATCTGGCCGATGACGTTCCAGCCATAGGCTTCGAAGCGCTTGCGGGTGTCGTCGGTGAACCAGCCTTCCACGCGGCCGTCGATCGAGATGCCGTTGTCGTCGTACAGCCAGATCAGCTTGTTCAGGCGCAGGGTGCCGGCCAGCGACGCGACCTCGTGCGAGATGCCTTCCATCAGGCAGCCGTCGCCCAGGAAGGCGTAGGTGTAGTGGTCGACCACGTCGTAGCCTGGACGGTTGAATTCATAGCCCAGCAGCCATTCCGCCAGCGCCATGCCGACCGAGTTGGCGATGCCCTGGCCCAGCGGGCCGGTGGTGGTTTCCACGCCCGGGGTGATGCCGACTTCCGGGTGGCCGGCCGTCTTCGAATGCAGTTGGCGGAAATCGCGCAGGTCATCCATGGACAGGTCGTAGCCGGCCAGGTGCAGCATCGCATAGTGCAGCATCGAGCCATGGCCGTTCGAGAGCAGGAAACGGTCGCGGTTGAACCAGCCCGGATTGGCCGGATTGTGGCGATAGTGCTTGTCCCACAGCGCGACGCCGATCTCGGCCATGCCCATCGGCATGCCCGGGTGGCCGGAGTTGGCCTTCTGGACGGCGTCCATCGCCAGCGCGCGGATCGCGTTGGCCATCAGGGTGGTGGTTTGCGTAGATTTCATGGATACGAAGGATCAAGGATGGGAAGGCGGTGGCTGCTTGGCGGCCGTAGCCCATTATTTTACCAGAGCCGTCCGCGACCGGCCGAAAGCCGCGCCCCCTCTATATAAGAACATGACGGCGTTTGGGCGAAAAAAAGCCCGGCGCCAGGGCGCCGGGCTGTCCTTACAGCATCAAGCGATCAGAACTTGACCGAAGCGCCGAAAGTCACGTAGCGGCCGATCGCATCGTAGTACTGCGGGAAGGTGTTGCCGCTGTTGGTGCCGGTGCTGCCGATGGTGCCGCCGACGATCGGCGGTTTCTTGTCGGTCAGGTTGGTCACCGAGGCGGTCAGGCGCACGTTCTTCAGCACGTTCCAGCTCGCGGTCAGGTCCACGTAGTTATACGACGGGATGCTCGAGAAGGCCGGCAGGAAGGTGGCGCCGCCCGGCTCTTCCTGCAGGGCGCTGGTGTAGCGCCAGTTGTAGCCGACCGACCAGGCGCCCATGTTCCACGTGGTGCGCTGGTTGAACTTGCGCTTGTAGTTGATGGTGCCGTTGATCTCCGTGCAGGCGACGCTGTAGTAGCCCAGGCAGTTGCGGTTGACCGCGTTCGGGGTCGCCTGGTATTCCCACTCGTTGACGAAGTTCGCGCCCAGACCCAGGTCGAGGCTGCCGTAGCGTGCGTCCATGCCCAGCTGGCTGAAGTTGACGCGGTAGTTCACGTTCAGGTCGACGCCGGCGGTGCTGAAGCGGCCCAGGTTCGACTGCGGACGCGCCACGCCCTTCGAATCGACACCGTTGAAGGTGCCGTTGAGCGGGTTACGGCCGATCACGGCGCATGCCTCGTTCATCACCAGGCCCGGGTTGAAGGCCGTGCTGTAGCAACGGTCGATGACGTCGGCGCTGGACGGACGCGACACGGCATCCGTGATCACGATCTTGTAGTAGTCGACTGCAACGGCCAAGCGCGGCAGCGGCTCGATCACGAAACCGAAGGTACGGGTCTTGGCCGACTCCGGGCCCAGGGCGGTGTTGCCGCCGACCAGGGTATTGATCTGGCCCGAGGACGGCACAGGCAGGCTGCCGATCTCGCTCAGCGGCACGCCGGTCAGGCGGCACAGGTTCGACAGGGTGCCCGGGGTATTCGCCTGGGCCCTGTTGATCAGGGCGCCCTGGCAGGGGTCGGTCGCCAGGTTGGACAGGCTGGTGACGGCCGGCGCGAACAGCTCGTTCACGTTCGGTGCGCGGGTCGCCTTCTGCACCATGCCGCGCAGGCGCAGCATCTTGACCGGTGCCCACTCGCCGCCGAACTTCCAGCTGCCGTAGTCGTTGAATTTGCCGGCGGTCTCGAACGAGGTGGTGCGATAGCCCAGTTCCATGTTCAGGGATTGGATGAAGGGCTTGTTCTTCACCAGCGGAACAAACATCTCGTAGGCATATTCTTCCAGCGTGAAGCTGCCCTTGCGATCAGGCGTCGGCGCGCCGGTGCCCAGCACTTCGCCCTGAATCTGGGAGGCGGAATCCGACTGGGTGCCGGCGGTCACCTTGCGGCGCTCGGCCATCAGGGACAGGGCGATCGGGTCATCGGCCCAAGGGCTCTTCAAGCTCTCGCCCAGGTTGCCGGACACCGACGCCAGCAGCACGTCCTGCTCGACCTTCTGGCGCAGCACCGCGCTCTGGTTGATGAAGGCGGCCTGTTGCGGCGTGATCGAGCCGGCCGCGCCGAACACGTTCAGCGGGACGCAGCCGTTGGCCGGGTTGACGCAGGCGGTGGTGGTCAGGGCGTTGAGCGCCTGGCCGACCTTGGCCAGCGAGCCCCAGTTCTGGCGGGTCTGGATCTGCTCGGCGGAGCCGCGGCTCCAGTAGGTGTCGTAGGTCCAGTCGCCGGCCAGGTCGCCCTTCAGGCCGATGTTGTACTGCAGGGTCTTGTTGTCGAAGTTGTTGTAGCGCGGGCCCAGCTCGGTGAAGCGGCGGTTGACCGTCATCGGCACCAGGGTGGCGTTGCCGGCCACGCAGGCCGCTGCCGGGATGCCGCGGCGTTCGCAAATCTGCTGGCGGGCCGCTGCCGGGATGTACGGGTTACCGATAGGCACGTTGAAAGTGTTGGCGAAGGTACCGGTCTCGGCAAGGGCCGACGCCACCGTGCTGTCGGTGAAGAACAGCTCGGTGTACACCTCGAAGTTGTCGCTGATGCGGTAGTTGCCCAGCGCAGTCGCCTGGGTACGTTCCAGTCCCGTCGCATAGTAGTTCGGCGGGTTGGTGTTATAGGCGACGGCCGGCTGCACCAGGGCGCCGGTGGTCGGGTTGATCTGCCAGTTGCCGGCCAGGGTGCTGGTGCCGCCGGGACCGACCGGAACCGAGAAGCCGGAAGGCACGGTGGTCGCCGAGCCGGACGGCAGGCCGGAGACCGAGTTCAGGCTGGTGATGCCGTATTCGCGCTCGCCCTGGGTCAGCGGGTCGGTCTTGGTCTTGCCGATGCTCAGGACGACATTGCCGCGGCCGTCGTCCAGGTTGGCGCCCATGGTCAGGTCGACGCGGCGGCGCTTGGTGTCCTTCTCGTCGGCGGTCGCGCCGTAGGTGCTGCTGATGTCGACGCCGGTAAAGTTCTTTTTCAGAGTGAAGTTGGCTACGCCGGCGACGGCGTCGGCGCCGTACACGACGGAGGCGCCGCCGGTCACGAGGTCGACGCGATTCAGCAGGGCCAGCGGGATCGAGTTGGTATCGACGGTGCCGTCCAGGCTATACGGCACCAGGCGGCGGCCGTTGATGAGGACGAGGGAACGGTTCGAGCCGAGGCCGCGCAGGTCGATGGTCGCCGCGCCGCCGCTGCCGTTGTTGGTGCCCTGGCCGATAGAGGGAGCGGCTGCCGGCAGGTTCTTGAAGAATTCCTCCACCGCGATCGGCTGGTTCGCCTGGATTTCGGCTGCGGTAACGGACGAGATCGGGCTGTTCGAGGTAATGCCGGGCGAGGTGATGCGGGTGCCGGTCACTTCGACGACGGCGGTTTTTTCCTGAGCCAGAACAGGCTGGGTGGCGACTCCGAGACCAGCGACCAGCAGGGACATACGGACAGCGCGCGATAAGGCTTTTTCTTTAATCATTTTTTTAAATCCGACGGTTGGAACAACACGAATGCGCCCGGCCCGGGTTACGGGATCCGACAGCCCATTCCCTCTCACGCGCATCGCCTTTTGAGCAAAATCAAAGTGTATGCACGTGTAAATATAATAAATACAGTTACGATTTCTTAAAGTCAACGCAAAGCAGCGTTCTGTATCCAAAATGAAACGCTTTCTATCAAGATTCTCACTGGATGAAACCTCCCTGCCGGCTGGCTGAGCCGGGCGCCAGGCACTACAATGGCTTCCCCGAATAGATGCCTCCAACGACATGCCCCGTTTCTACTGCCCTGCTTCCCTGGCTCCAGGCCACACCGTCGAGCTGCCGGCGCCGGTCGCCCACCACCTGCATGTACTGAGGATGGAAGCTGGCGACGCCCTGACCCTGTTCGACGGGCGTGGCGGCCAGTACGCGGCTCAGCTCGCGGAAGTCGGCAAGAAGCGCGCGAGCGCAACGGTCCAGTCCTTCGAGGACGTGGAAGCCGAGCTGCCTTACGCCGTCACCCTGGCCCAGGGCCTGCCGGAAGGAAGCAAGATGGACTGGATCATCGAGAAGGCAGTGGAACTCGGGGTGGCCGCGATCGCGCCGCTGGCGGCCCGCCGCAGCGTGGTGCGCCTGCAGGGCGATCGCGCAGAGAAGCGCCATGCCCACTGGCAGGGCGTGATCGAGGCGGCATCCGAACAGTGCGGGCGCAACCGCCTCGCGCAGCTGGCGCCGGTGGCCGACGTCGGGCGCTGGCTGGAGGCGCCGCAGGCCGCGGCCGGCCAGCGCATCCTGCTCAGTCCGCGCGCGGACAGCTCGCTGGCGCAATGGGCGCAGGAATGGGGCCCGCAGGCAGTCACGCTGATGGTGGGTCCGGAGGGTGGTTTCACCCGGGAAGAAGAAGACGCGGCGGTCGCGGCTGGCGCGCGCATGCTGTCGATCGGTCCGCGCGTGCTGCGCACCGAGACCGCCGCGCTGGCGGCGCTGGCCCTGCTCGGCGGGCTGTGGGGCGGCATGTAGGGCAAGCCCGGCTGCGCAAAGCAAAGCCCCGGCGGCGATTCCTCGCCCCGGGGCTTTTTGCCGTCCATTCCGACGGCGGATGAAAAAACCGGCCCCTTGCGGGGCCGGTTTCAGGCACGGATGCTCGTTGGATTAGAACGAGTAGCGTGCGCCGACGTACAGGCGGCGTGGTTCGACGAAGGCGTTGGCCTGGCCGAACTGGTACTTGCCGGTCGAATTGACCAGGGCCTGGGCCGCGGTACCCGACTGCTTGTCCAGCACGTTGAACAGGTCGAGGAAGAATTCGACCTTCTGGCTGCCGGCCAGCTTGTAGGTGTACTTCAGGCGCATGTCGAAGGTGTAGTACGACGGACCGGTCTGGCTGCCGATGGAACCGGCCTTGATCCAGGTATCGGTCACGCCGCCGACAACGTACTCGTCGTCCATCTCCGGCAGGTAGCGGCCGGACACCAGTTGCGAACGGGTGTACAGCAGGCCGCTGTTCCAGTTGTACACGCCGCTGACCTCGATGCCGTTGTTGAAGTAGTAGGTGGCGTAGCCTTTGAACTGGTGCTTGATGTTGCCAGGCTGCGGGCCGTAGGCGTTCGGGGCACGTGGATCCAGTGCGACCCAGTCACCCTGGAAGTCGGCGTTACTATCGGAGTTGGTATTGCCCTTGGCTTCGTTCCAGGTGTACGAGACCGAACCCATCCAGTTGTCGCGCTTGGCCTTGGTCAGGCTGAGCTCGACGCCCTGATAGTCGCGCTTGCCGCCGGCCAGCGTGCCCAGCACGTAGTTCGAGTTCGGTTTCGACGAATAACCGAAGTACGAATACGGCAGGTAGAACGGGGAACCCGGACCGGCATGGCTTGGCACGGTGTTGTTCGGATCCGAGTACAGCGCCAGGTCGTAGTCTTCCAGGATGTCGCGGGTGCGGCGCTTGGTGTAGGCGATCGACGCGGTGTAGTCGCGGCCGATGTTGGTCGCGTAGCCCAGCATGAACTCGTCGGTGTACGGGGTCTTGGTGGTCGGCGCGAACACGGCATCAGGCTGCTTCTCGCCGCCGCGGGTACGGAAGGTCAGCCAGCGGTCGCCGACGAAGACTTGCTCTTCCTGCACTGGACCGGTCAGGTTACCGGCGAAGTCCGACATATTGGTACGGATCGGGTCGTAGTAACGGCCCAGGAAGCCCCAGACCTTGCTGCGGCCATCGCCGGCCGGGTCATACACCACGTTCAGGCGCGGCGCCAGCTTCCACTTGAACTTGGCCGACTCGTTGCCCTTCGAATCCTTGTGCTTCCACTCTTCGGCACGCACGCCGAAACCGACGGTCAGGCGGTCCTTGGTCCAGGTATCCTGGAGGAAGGCTGCCTTGCCGGTAGCTTCGACGGTGTATGGCGAGGTAACGGTTTCGACGGCGCGGTACAGGTTGACCTGGCCGTTGGGATTGCCGGCGGTGCTACCCAGGCGCATCGCACGGACTTCCGCGTCGCTGATGGTGCCGTCGCGGTTGGTGTCGAGCAGGTTGTAGAAGTAGGTGCGGTCGCCGGCAGGAGCGGCGTTGATGGCGGTGATGATACGCGGGACGTCGGCTACAACGACCGGACGGGCGGTCCAGCCGAACGAAGCGGCGCCTGCCTCGGCGAGCGAGACATTGCCTTGGGCCACATTGATCGACTGATATTGCGCCTTCTCGGTACCGGTGTAGCGTGCGTCCTCGAAGTACTCGTTCTTCGAGACCAGGAAGCCACCCTTGATGGTGTGGGTGCCTGCATTCGCGGTTTCCAGGAAGTACTCGGCATTGATGCCGACTTCGTCGCGGTTACGTTCCGAGATCGTGTCGGAGCCGAAGCCACCCAGCTGGACCGAGGACAGCGCCGGCGACGGCGGGGTGCGGAACAGGATGGTATTACGGATCGCCGTGCTGGCCGAGAAGTCCGACACTTCGCCGATGTGGCGGAACGCGTACGCGGTCACGCGCAGGTTTTCCATGTCGCGCGAGTACTGGATGTTGTAGTTGTTGCCGCCCTGCTTGCGACGGGTATCGCGGTTGTTCAGCGTGGTCGCGGTGGTCGAGCCGGTGGTCTTGGTCGGGTCGTTGAAGAAGGACGCCACCAGTCGGTCGTTCTCGGTTGCCTGCCAGGTGATCTTGGCGAAGCCCAGTCGGTCGTCGCGGTCGACGGTACGCATGTAGGCGCCGGTGTCCGAGTTGACCACATCGGTCTCACGCGCTTTCTTCTGATAGGAAGCGAAGAACCACAGCTTGTCCTTGATGATCGGGCCGCCCAGGGTCACGGCCGCGTCGTAGGTGGAGAAGCCCGACGAGGTGGTGTTCTTGTAGTCGGCGACCAGCTTGTCGTTCTGGAAGTAGTAGTTGACCGAGCCGTGGAATTCGTTACCGCCCGACTTGGTGATGACTTTCGACACCAGGCCCGAACCGCCCGCGTATTCCGCAGGAATGCCGCCGGTCAGGATCTGCTGTTCCTGGATGATCTCGGAGTTGATGTTCGAGCCGAAGGTACCGGTGCTCGGGTCGGTGACGTCGACGCCGTCCAGGATGTAGACGTTGTCCGACGAGGAGCCGGTGGCGCCGCCGATGTCCGAGTAGTTCACGCCGGATTTCGAGGACGGGTTGCCGCCCGACGAAGGCTTGACGCCCGGGACCAGCTGCAGGTAGCTCTGGTAGCTACGGCCGGTCGGCAGGGATTCCACGACACCCAGGTTCAGGATGGTGCCGACAACAGCCGAGGTGGTATCGACCTGGGCCAGGCGCGAGCCGGTCACGACGACCTGTTGCGCACCGGAGTCACCGCCGATCGAATAGCTCAGGGCCGGATTCTGGTTCGAGACGACCGCGACGCCGGTAGCGGCGAAGTTCGAGTAGCCGGGTGCGACGACTTCGATCTTGTAGTCGGTTGCCGGGTCAAGGCCAGCGATACGGACGGTACCGTCCGCTTCAGTGACGCCGGTCTTGGTGACCAGGCTGCTCGGCGAGCTGACGCGCACGGTTGCGCCCGCAACCGGCTTGCCGCCGGTGCCGGTGATGTTAATACGCAGACCACCCGTTTCGGCTGCCAGCGCGGCGCCCATGAAGCACATGCCGATCGCGACCGAAATTGCGGACCGACGGAACACTGCCACCTTCGACTTCTGTTTCACTGTATGCAACATATGTGATTCCCTAAATGTTGTTATTACGGGAGCACCTTCGACCAACAGGCTCAAAGTTTTCCGGCGCCGGTACTGTTGTGCGTACCTCGTGCCGGAGTGCCACGGCTCTTGACCCCGCCAAGTTTGTCTCCCAACCGGGCAAGAAAGGAACAAATCTTCCTTGTTCCGATGGGCTGTTCCCAGCGGAACTTTTACATAGAACCATACGCAAAGTTGCGCCGTCAACAATAACTGTGACATTTTGCACACTTACAACACTTTCCAATTTGATATGCGATAGGAGCATAAAAGTATTATTTTGGTGCATCGCACCAATATTTTTATCGCCGATTTGGGGGAAAAGCAGTGTTTTCGCTGGGATTTTTGGTGTGCACCATTTTTGCTCAGCAGTCACAAATTGGTGCGAAAGGTGACGCGCTGCGTCGCAGCAATATGTATGTCCGGAACGCTTCACCCCTCAGCAGGAAAATGCTTGTGCTCTGCAAAAGGAAATATGCTTGACAAGGGCGTTACGGAGCATGTTTGCTCTTTTCCTGTATTGACGCTCTGGGCGTCTGGAATGCCTTGTCCCGCCTGTGCCAGACAAAAAAAAAGCACCCCTGAGGCATGAGCCTGAGGGGTGCTTTGAGGCGGTGTGGACCGCGCTACCGTTCACGCTTGTGGCCATCGCGACCACAGGCGTTCAGAGCATGATTACTTGAAGCGGCGGTTGTACTCGACGGTAAACTTCGCAGCGCGTGGCGGCGTGAAGTACGTACCCATCTCGTAGAGGGCGTAACGCGCGTTGTTGGTGTTGTAACGCTCGTTCACCTTCGAGATCGATTGGCTGTTGAACACGTTGTAGACATCCGCGCGCAGCGACAGGCCTTCCAGGAACTTGGGTTTGTAAACCAGGTTCAGGTCCAGCGTTTTTTCCCATGGGAGGCGACCGAGGCTACCACGCGGGACCAGCACGTTGTCGGCACCGGTCGCACCGAAGCAGTAACGCGAGGCCGACTGGTAGTTCGGACCGCCCCAGCCAGGCGCGCTCGTGATCGGGTTGGTACCCGAGCAAGAACGAGGACGGCCCGATGCCAGCAGCAGGTTACCGCCGAGGGTCAGTTCCGGGGTCAGGTCGACGAAACCGTAGGCCTTGATCTGGTGCTTGCGGTCGTTCGGCAGCAGACCGTAGGCGCCTACCATCAGCTCAGGATAATCCCAGGTCTGGGTTGCCGCCACATCGCCTTGGGCGGTCGCGGTATCCGACAGCGTCTGGCCTTCGGTATTGCCCTTGTTGCGCGACAGGGTGTAATTCACCTTGGCATACCAGCCGTTGCGGTATGGATGCTCGAGCGAGAAGTCCAGTGCAGCGTAGGTGCGCTTCGGCTTGTCGAAGCCAAGTTCTTCTTTCGTCAGGTGAACCTTGGTGTGCTGGCCGTTGCCGGCGTAATCGACGTAGAAGTCGTTCGCTTCACCCGGGTTGAAGGTCGCGCAGCCGAAGTGCCAGTTGGACGCATCGATCTTGTTGCGCGCAGCGTAGGCTTCGAACGGACGGCCGTCGCAGGTGTCGTCGATGGTCGAGCGAAGGGTACGGTAAGTGAACTTGACGCCGAAGTTGTAGTCCGGGGTCAGCTGGCGCTCCAGGCCCATGGTCAGCTCATCCTGGAAGGCCGGCTTCATGTCCTGCGCTGCGACCGTCTTCGGATCCTTGGCCTGTCCGAACTCGTTGTTCGACGACAGGACGCCGGTCATCTGGGTCAGGCCGGTCGGCTGGCCGTTCGCATCCGTACCGGTGTAGGCATAGTACTGGTTGGTGAACACCGAGCCGTTGGCGCCACGCAGCGCGACCATGGTCGGGATCTGGATGGTGTAACGACCAATACTGCCGTAGACCTTGAACGAGCTGTCTCCGTTCACATCCCACGCCACGTTCGCACGCGGCGCGTACTGGTTCTTCATCTCGATGTACTTGGTGTTGTCCTGGTTCGCGTTGTAGAAACCTTCGCGGCGCACGCCAACGGTCACGAGCAGATCCTTGGTTGCCTGCCAGCGGTCTTCGATGTACTGGGCATCCTGACCGGCATAAGCGTTCGAGATGGTCGAGACGATGGTCCTGCCGACATAGTAGCCCTGGGCTGCCAGGCCGCCGAACTGGCCCAGCGCCGGAACCGTGCCGCCATCGGCGGAGAAGGGCCGGTCGATGACCGGATTGCCGTTCTTGTCGACGTTGCGCAGGTAGGTCCAGATACCGCCGCCCGCGTAGGCATCGCCTGCGTTGATGGAGACGGCCTTGTTGTTGTCGAGGCCGGCGCGCAGGGTATGGTTGCCGATCTTGTATTCGAGGTCCAGGCGCTTCGAGGTGACCTCATCGCTCGCGCCGCTCAGCGGAATGCTGCCGGTGACACGCTGGCCACTGTTGTAGTTCAGGCCAGGATAGCGGTTCTCCGGCGATGCAGTCACCTGCAGCAGGGTCGGATCGTAGCCGGTCGGTTCATAGATGTGGTCGGCCTTGGTCTTACCGTACAGCACGTTGATGGTCAGGTCTTCGGTGATGTTGCCGACGTAGCGAAGGCTGTTCAGCTTGCCGCCGTTCGGGTTGATCGGACCATATTCCTGGTGGATCGAGGAGTTCACTGCCGAGCCGACCGCGCGGGTAGCGTAGTTGTACGAACGATAGTTGAGGTCGGTTTCCGGCAGGTCGCCGATGGTCGTGAATTCAAGACGATGATCGTCGTTGATATTCCAGTCCAGCTTACCGAAATAGCGCTTGGTCGTGGTCTTGGCATCACGCCAGCCGTTCGAAGCCAGCGCGGTCGAGGCGGTCGTGCCGTTCACCAGGCTTTGCTCGCTCTGGGTCTGTTCCAGCGCGACGAAGCCGAACAGCTTGTCCTGGATCAGCGGGCCACCCACATAGGCCGAGTACTGCTTCTGCTGCAGCTCATTGTCTTCGCGGCGCAGATAGAGCTGATTGTCGGTCTTCGGCAGCACGCCGGTGTTTGCGTAGTACTGGTCGCGGTAGCTGGCGCGGGTCGATTTCGGGGTGATCGACGCCATGGCGCCGGCTTCCCAGGTGTTGGTGCCCGACTTGGTGGTGATGTTGACCACGCCGCCAGTCGAACGGCCGAATTCGACGCCGAAGCCGCCGGTCAGGACCTGCGCCTGGGCGATCGCGCCGAACGGCAGCTCCATCGCGCCGAGCTGGGTCAGCGGGTTGGTCGCCACCATGCCGTTGATGTAATAGGCGTTTTCCGAAGCAGCGCCGCCACCGAAACTGGCGCCAGCCGGGTAGCTGGGGTCGCTGCGGGTCGTGTTGGGAGCAAGCTGGACGATCGATTCGACGTTGCGGCCGGTCGGCAGCTTTTCCAGTTCGCGGGCAGTGAACGTGGCGCCGTTGACGGAGCTGGAGACGTCGATGCGGTTGCGGCGGCCGGTCACCTGGACCGACTGCAGGCCGGCTGCCGGCGCGGCGCCGGCGAACTGGGCTTCGACACCCTGGCCCGCCAGCACTTCAAGCTGGGTGCTGCCGACCGTAGCGCCGCTCTTGAGCAGGGTAACGGTATAGCTGCCGATCGGGAGGCTGGTGGCGCGGAAGCCGCCGTTGGCATCCAGCGTGACGGTACGGGTCTGGTTGGTGTCGTTGCTCTTGAGTACGACCGTGTCGCCGCTGCCGGCGGCGACCTTGCCGAAGACCGAGCCGGAGGCGTTCGACTGCGCCATTGCCGGCGGAACGACCGCGATTGCAAGCGCCGTGGTGCTGAAGGCGATCGACAGAGCGCGGGCTACTACAGTTTTTTTCAACATGTGATTCCCTAAACGTTTTCTTGTTACCGGGAGCGCCTCCGACCGGCAGGCCGGCGCTGCCTCGCCACTAGGCGATGCAGCGCGTCTCCTGAACTGCCGGGTTTCTCTCCCGCTGGGCTTAAGAGGAATATTTGTTCCTCGTCTTACTGGTTGCATCCAGCTCAACCCAAGCATAAAACCATAGGAAAAGTTGTGACGTCAACGACAACAAGTGTAAATATGCAAACAAACAACAGTTAACAATCTAAAATTTTAGTTGACACCCAAAAATCTCGTCATCAACACGATATGCCATATATTTACTGTACTTACGCTCATGCAAAGAATAATATTCGACAAAAAAGCAAATGTCCGAACTTTTAATGATAATGATGAAAAGGCCCGAATATCGTGAAAAGGCGGGCTCCATCGGACAGTCTGTTAAATCCCTCAAACATGGACAAGCACTCCATGCGCACGCTCGCGCGTCAGCAGCGACCAGGACCACAGCAAAATACAAAAAATACAATTACCAGTAAATACCACAAAGTAGAATATTTACACTTGAACAGGCGCCAACGGCCGGCGCCCGCACTGCAAGGCATGCGACCGCCTGGATTGTCGGTCGCGGCGCTGGGCCATAACACGGTAAAATAGCGCTTTGCCTGCGCGCGTTTCCTCCCCCGAGCCGCCGCGCCGACCGTGTTGTCAGCCTGCCTTCGCCCTGCCCTACGATGCTCCGAATAAACGAACTCAAACTCCCGCTGAACCACCCCGACCCCGCGCTGCGCGAAGCCATCCTCCAGCGACTGGGGATCGCCAGCGAGGACCTGCTCGGCTTCACCGTCTTCAAGCGCAGCTACGATGCGCGCAAGAAGACGGCCATCGTGCTGATCTACGCCCTCGACGTCGAGGTGCGCGGGGAAGCGGCGGTGCTGGCGCGCTTGGCCGGCGACCAGTACGTCGTGCCGGCGCCCGATACCAGCTACCAATTCGCCACCACCGCCAAACCGGTGCCCGGCACCCCGCGCCCGATCGTGGTCGGCATGGGCCCGTGCGGCATGTTCGTGGCCCTGATCCTGGCCCAGATGGGCCTGAATCCCCTGGTGCTCGAGCGCGGCAAGATCGTGCGCGAGCGCACCGTCGACACCTTCGGTTTCTGGCGCAAGCGCAAACTGAATACCGAGTCGAACGTGCAGTTCGGCGAAGGCGGCGCCGGCACCTTCTCGGACGGCAAGCTGTACAGCCAGATCAAGGACCCGAAACACTACGGCCGCAAGGTGCTGACCGAGTTCGTGAAGGCCGGCGCGCCGGAAGAGATCCTCTACGTCAGCAAGCCGCACATCGGCACCTTCCGCCTGGTCAAGATGGTCGAGCAGATCCGCGCCGAGATCATCGCCCTGGGCGGCGAGATCCGTTTCGAGACCCGCGTCGACGACATCTACGTGGGCGAGGAAAACGGCGTGCGCCAGGTCCAGGGCGTGCGCCTGTCGAACGGCGAAGAGATCCCGACCCGCCACCTGGTGATGGCGATCGGCCACAGCGCGCGCGACACCTTCGAGCTGCTCTACGAGCGCGGCGTGTACATCGAAGCCAAGCCCTTCTCGATCGGCTTCCGCGTCGAGCACCCGCAGTCCCTCATCGACGTGTGCCGCTTCGGTCCGAACGCCGGCAACAAGCTGCTGGGCGCGGCCGACTACAAGATCGTGCACCACGCCTCCAACGGCCGCTCCGTCTACAGCTTCTGCATGTGCCCCGGCGGCACCGTGGTCGCGGCCTCGAGCGAGGAAGGCCGCGTGGTCACCAACGGCATGAGCCAGTATTCGCGCGCCGAGCGCAACGCCAACAGCGCCATCGTGGTCGGCATCACGCCCGACGACTATCCGGGCCACCCGCTGGCCGGCATCGCCTTCCAGCGCGAGCTGGAGTCGCGCGCCTATGTCCTGGGCGGCTCCAACTACGATGCGCCGGGCCAGCTGATGGGCGACTTCGTGAAAGGCGTGGCCTCGAAGGAGTTCGGTTCGGTGGTCCCCTCCTTCAAGCCGGCCGTGCACCTGACCGACCTCGCCCCTTCGCTGCCGGACTACGCGATTGTCGCGATGCGCGAAGCCTTCGTCGCCTTCGACAAGCAGATCAAGGGCTACTACAAGCACGACGCGGTGCTGACCGGCGTCGAGACCCGCACCTCCTCGCCGATCCGCATCAAGCGCAGGGACGACGACCTGCAAAGCCTGAACACGCGCGGCCTGTTCCCGGCCGGCGAAGGCGCGGGCTACGCCGGCGGCATCATGTCGGCGGCGGTGGACGGCATCCGCGTCGCGGAAGCCGTGGCCCTGTCGATGACCGCGTGAGGGACGCGCCGGCTGCATCCGGTCCCCTCGGCCCGGGGCTGGCCATCCTGGCCTCGATGGTGTCGGTGAACGCCGGCGCCGCCTGGGCCAAGCACCTCTTTCCCCTGGTCGGCGCCCAGGGCGTGACCGCCGTGCGGGTCGGCCTGGCGGCCGCCATCATGCTCGCCATCGTGCGCCCCTGGCGCCGGCTGCCCGCGCGCCGCGACGCCCTCAACCTGCTGGTCTACGGCCTGATGCTGGGCTGCATGAACCTCCTGATCTACGCCGCCTTCGCCCGCATCCCGATCGGGGTCGCGGTGGCCATCGAAGTGGTCGGTCCCCTGGCCGTGGTGGTGCTGTCCTCGCGCCGCGCACGCGATCTCGGCTGGGTCCTGCTGGCCGCCCTTGGCCTGTGGCTGCTGGCGCCGGTCCACGCAGGCGTCCCTCCCCTGGATCCGCTCGGCGTGGCCTACGCGCTCGGTGCAGCCTTCTGCTGGGCGATGTACATCGTGTTCGGCAAGCGTGTCTCCGGACTGAACGGCGGGCATGCGGTCGCCTGGGGCATGCTGGCGGCGGCGCTGTTCACGGTGCCGGTCGGCGTGGCGCACGCCGGCGCCGCCCTGCTCGACTCCTCCGTGCTGCTGGGTGGCCTGGCGGTGGCGGTGCTGTCCAGCGCCCTGCCCTACACGCTCGAGATGGCGGCGCTGGCAAAGCTGCCGCAGCGCGTGTTCGGCATCCTGGTCAGCGCCGGCCCCGCGTTCGCGGCGCTGGCGGGCTTCGTGGTGCTGGGCGAGATGCTGACCTTCATGCAGTGGCTGGCGATCGCGCTGGTGATCGTCGCCTGCGGCGGCGCAGCTGCCACTGCAAAGTAGGGTGGTCGGCTCTGCCGGCCGCGCGTTCAAACTTCAGTCGAGTCGCCCGCTCGCGTCTGTTCACCAGTCAGTTGAACGCGCGGACGGCGTAGCCGTCCACCCTAAGAAAACCAGGCCCGAACATCAGAGCCAGCCGGCCTTCTTGAAACGCCGGTACAGGTAGAAACACACCCCGCCCATGATCGCCAGCGCGAACGGGTAGCCGTACTTCCATTTCAGCTCCGGCATGAACTCGAAGTTCATGCCCCAGATGCCGGCAAAGGCCGTGAAGACGGCGAAGATCGCCGCATACGAGGCGAGCTTCTTGCTGATGTCGTTCTCGTCGATCGCCACCATCGACAGGGTCACCTGGATTGCTGTGTTGATGGTGTCGCGCACTGCGTCCAGGCGCCCCAGGATGCGCAGCAGGTGGTCGTGCACGTCGCGGAAGTAATCCTGGGTCTCGACCACGACGCCGGGCACGCGTCCGCCGTGCAGGCGGCCGATGGCGTCGAGCAGGGGAATCACCGCGTGGCGCAGCACCTGCGACTTGCGTTTCAGGGCATACAGGCGCTCGATGTTGGCGCGTTGTTCGCCGACCTGGCCGAAGATGTGGTCCTCGATCGATTCCAGCTCGGATTCGAGCGCATCGACCACCGGGAAGTAGCGGTCCACCACCGCGTCGACCAGGGCGTAGAGCACGAAGCCCGAACCTTTTCTCAGCTGGTGCGGCTCGCGTTCGGCGCGGGCGCGCACGCCCAGGAAACCCTGGTTGGCGTCGCGCCGCACCGAGAGCACGTAGTTGGGGCCGGCGAAGATGGCCAGCTCGCCGGCATTGAGTTCGTCGCCATTGAGTTCGACGATGTGGACGATGACGAAGACGCAGTCGCCGTATTCCTCCATCTTGGGGCGCTGGTGGCCACGCGCGGCGTCTTCGACGGCCAGTTCGTGCAGGCTGAATTCTTCCTGCATGACGGCGATTTCTTCCTTGTCCGGGTCGCGCAGGGCGACCCAGACGAAGGTGTCGGACAGTTTCAGGTACTCGCTGATGTCGGCGACGGGGATATCGGACAGCTTCTTGCCTTCCTGGTAGGCGACACAGTTGATCAGCATGGATGGTGTAAGGGGCGTAACAAGCAAGTAACAAGCAAATAAGCGCCAGCTTACACCATCGGCCCTACTCGTCCCGTGCGCCGTCTATCCCAAGCTCGACGATCTTGCGCGTGATGGTGTTGCGGCCGATCCCGAGCCGCATCGCGGCGTCGTTCTTGCGCCCGTGGGTGTGCTTGAGCGCCGTCTTGATCAGGGCCGACTCGAACTGGCGGCCGAGGATGTCCATCACGTCCATCTGGCCGGCGCTCAGCATGCCGGCCGCCTGCAGCTCCAGCAAACCGATCCAGCCATCCGGCGCCGCCTGCACCTGGATAGGTGCAGGCGCGGCAGCGGCTGCCGGTGCCGGCATGCCGGGCAGGCCGGCGTCCTGCAGGGTCGAGGGCGGGGGCGCGCCTTGCGTCAGGTCGCGCGGCAGGTCCTTCACCTCCACCGTCTGGCCGGGCGCCATCACGGTGATCCAGTTGCACAGGTTTTCCAGCTGGCGCACATTCCCAGGCAGTTCCAGGCCGGCGAGGAATCGCATGGCCGGCTCGGACAGGCGCTTCGGTTCGACGCCCAATTGGCGTGCACTCTGCACCAGGAAGTGGCGCGCGAGGATCGGAATGTCCTCGCTGCGCTCGCGCAGGGACGGCAGGCGCAGGCGGATCACGTTCAGGCGGTGGTACAGGTCTTCGCGGAACAGGCCGTCGCGCACGCGCTGTTCGAGGTTCTGGTGGGTGGCCGCGATCACGCGCACATTGGCTTTTACCGGCTGGTGCCCACCCACGCGGTAGAAGTGGCCGTCGGACAGCACCCGCAGAAGACGGGTTTGTAAATCAAAGGGCATGTCCCCGATTTCATCAAGGAAGAGCGTGCCGTTCTCGGCCTGCTCGAAGCGGCCGCGCCGCATGGCCTGGGCGCCGGTGAAGGCGCCGCGTTCGTGGCCGAAGAGTTCCGATTCCAGCAGGTCCTTCGGGATCGCCGCCGTGTTCAGGGCGATGAAGGGCTGGGAGGCGCGCGGGCTGTGCTTGTGCAGGGCGCGCGCGACCAGCTCCTTGCCGGTGCCCGATTCGCCGGTGATCAGGACCGTCACGTTCGACTGCGACAGGCGCCCGATGGCGCGGAAGACTTCCTGCATGGCCGGGGCGTGACCGAGGATCTCGGGCGTCTCGGCGGGCGCAGCTTCGACGCTGGCTTCGCGCAGGCTTTCCTCGAGTGCGCGGCGAATCAGGGCCACGGCCTTGTCGATGTCGAAGGGCTTGGCGAGATAATCGAAAGCGCCGCCCTGGAAGGAAGCGACCGCCGAATCGAGGTCGGAAAAGGCGGTGATGATGATGACCGGCAGGCCCGGATGGCGGGCCTTCACGGCCTGCAGGAGGTCGATGCCCGATTCGCCCGGCATGCGGATGTCCGACACCAGCACCTGCGGCGTGTCGGATTCAAAAGCGTTCATGGCGTCGCGCGCGTTGGCGAAGCTGCGGGTCTCCAGGCTTTCGCGCGCCAGGGCTTTCTCCAGCACCCAGCGGATCGATGCGTCGTCGTCGACAATCCAGATTGGTTTCATGTGTTCGTGGTTCCCGCAATATGGATGGTTCGGGGACTCACGGCGGATACCACATGCCCCGCTTATGGCAGCGGCAGCAGAATCCGGAAATCCGTCAGTCCAGGCCGGCTTTCGCACTCGATCACACCCAGGTGCTGCTGCACGAAGGTCTGCGCCAGCGTCAGGCCGAGGCCGCTGCCGCCTTCGCGCCCCGACACGAGCGGGTAGAAGATGCGGTCGCGGATCTCGGGCGCGATGCCCGGTCCATTGTCGATGATATGCAAATCTAATGCCAGCCCGTAGCGGACCTTGGCCAGGGTGACCTGGCGCGCCACCCTGGTGCGCAGCACGATCTCGGCGTCGCCCTCGGCGATGCGATGCCTGAGGGCCTGGGCGGCGTTGTGGGCGATGTTCAGGACGACCTGGATCAGCTGCTCCATATCGCCCCGGAACTCGGGGATCGAGGCGTCGTAGTCGCGCCGGATGGTCAGGCCCGTGGGGAATTCGGCGAGGATCAGGCTGCGCACGCGCTCGCAGACCTCGTGGATATTGACGTCGCCGACGATGTGGGGCTTGCGGTGCGGCGCCAGCAGGCGGTCGACCAGGGTCTGCAGGCGGTCGGCTTCCTTGATGATGACTTGCGTGTATTCCTGCAGTTCGAGCAGGTGGTGGGGCGGCAGCTCGAGTTCCAGCAGCTGGGCGGCCCCGCGGATCCCGCCGAGGGGATTCTTGATCTCGTGCGCCAGGTTGCGAATGAGTTCCTTGTTGGCCTGGCTCTGGTCGAGGATGCGCTCCTCGCGGTCGAGCTTGAGCTGCTGGACGTTCTCGCGCAGCTCGATCAGCAGCATCCCCTCTCCCAGTGCGCTGACGATGGAGTTCACGTGCAGGGGCTCGCGGCCGTTGCGCTGCAGGGCCAGGTCCTGGCGCAGGTCGGCGTACTGGTGGGCCAGCGCCTGGGCGCACAGGGCGCTGAGTTCCTGGCCGTTGGTGAACAGCTCGGTCAGCGGCGCGCGCTGCAGCGACTTGAGCGAGAGTTCGAGCAGGTTCTCGGCGGCCGGGTTGGCGTAGCGCACGTCGACCTCGGGGCCGACCAGCAGCACGCTGGATGCCAGCAGGTCGAGGCCCGCGTAGCGTGAATGGTCGCCTGGTTCGCTCATGCAGTCCTGTCGTATCCGTCGTTATCTGATATTCGTGATCTCGCGCTGCAGCGCTTCGATATTGCGTTCGGTGCGGCCGATCTCGTCGCGCATCGAGGCCACGCGTTCCTGGTACTTGGCGTAGTTGCGCTCGTTGCCCATGCGTTCGGGCTCGCCGCCGTTGAAGTCCTTGCGCAGGTCCGCCAGTTTCTTCTGCTCGGCGCGCAGCTCGTCGTTCAGGATCTCGCGGCGGTCGTCGTCGCGGGCGCGCTGCTGGGCGCTGTCCACGCGCGGGAAGCTGGTCGGGCTGGCGGTCGGCGCCGGGCCGGTGCTGCCGCTGGCACGCACGGCCGGGATCGGCGCCGAGGCGCGCACTGGCGCCGGCGCGCTCGAGAAGAAGCTCTCGAGCTGCTTGCAGCCCTTGCGGTTCTGGTCGGTGAATTCCACGCGGCCATGCTCGTCCACGCATTTGTAGACGGCGCCCTGCGCCTGAGCGCCATGGTGGAGCGCGAGGCCGACGGCGAGGACCGCGGCGGCGCGGAAAAAGCGGTAGAAGCTAATTGTCGTTCCCATCAGAAATCAATTTGCACAATAAACGTGCACATATTGTAGAACGGCCCGACTATACAGCAAGCATGAAAAAAGGCGGGGAAAGCCCTCGCTTTCCCCGCCTTTGTTACATAGCCTTACGCATGGTGACGCACCCGCGCAACGCTTGTGTTGACCACTTGATTACGACGAGTAGTACATGTCGAATTCGGCCGGGTGCGGGGTCATGCGCAGACGCTGCACTTCCTGCATCTTCAGGTCGATGTAGGCGTCGATCATGCTGTCGCTGAACACGCCGCCGCGGGTCAGGAACTCGCGGTCCTTGTCCAGGGCTTCCAGCGCTTCTTCCAGCGAAGCGCACACGGTCGGGATCAGCTTGTCTTCTTCCGGCGGCAGGTGGTACAGGTCCTTGGTCGCGGCTTCGCCCGGGTGGATCTTGTTCTGGATGCCGTCCAGGCCGGCCATCAGCAGCGCGGCGAAGCACAGGTAGACGTTGGCCAGCGGATCCGGGAAGCGGGTCTCGATGCGGCGGCCTTTCGGGTTCGCCACGTGCGGGATGCGGATCGAGGCCGAACGGTTGCGTGCCGAGTAGGCCAGCTTGACCGGGGCTTCGTAGCCCGGCACCAGGCGCTTGTACGAGTTGGTGCCCGGGTTGGTGATCGCGTTCAGCGCGCGTGCGTGCTTGATGATGCCGCCGATGTAGTACAGGGCGGTTTCCGACAGGCCGGCGTAGCCGTCGCCCGCGAACAGGTTCTTGCCGTCCTTCCAGATCGACTGGTGCACGTGCATGCCCGAGCCGTTATCGCCGTTCATCGGCTTCGGCATGAAGGTCGCGGTCTTGCCGTAGCTGTGGGCCACGTTCCAGATCACGTACTTCAGGTTCTGGGTCCAGTCGGCGCGCTCGACCAGGGTCGAGAACTTGGTGCCGAGTTCGTTCTGGCCGGCGCCGGCCACTTCATGGTGGTGCACTTCGACCGGGATGCCCATCGATTCGAGGATCAGCGACATTTCCGAACGCATGTCCTGGAAGCTGTCGACCGGCGGGACCGGGAAGTAGCCGCCCTTGACGGTCGGACGGTGGCCGCTGTTGCCGCCTTCGATTTCCTTGTCGGTCGACCAGGACGCTTCATCCGAATCGATCTTGACGAAGCAGCCCGACATGTCGATCTTCCAGCGGACCGAGTCGAAGATGAAGAATTCCGGTTCCGGGCCGAAGTAGGCGGTGTCGCCGATGCCCGAGGACTTCAGGTAGGCTTCGGCGCGCTTGGCGATCGAGCGCGGGTCGCGGTCGTAGCCCTTGCCGTCCGACGGTTCGATCACGTCGCACTGCATGAACAGGGTGGTCTCTTCCATGAAGGGGTCGAGATTGGCGGTGTTCGGGTCCGGCAGCAGGAGCATGTCCGAGGCTTCGATGCCCTTCCAGCCGGCGATCGACGAACCGTCGAAGGCGTGGCCCGACTCGAACTTGTCTTCGTCGAAGTGCGACACGGGGACGGTCACGTGCTGCTCCTTGCCGCGGGTGTCCGCGAAGCGCAAGTCAACGAATTTCACTTCGTTGTCTTTGATGAGTTGAATTACGTCTGCAGCCGTCTTTGCCATTCGTATCTCCTGATTGAAAAGGGGGTGCCGTCCCACATCTTCACGGAACGGCAACTTGCTCTACTTCAAAGCATGAACCGTGCCAACCCAGCGTTATGAGTAAATGCACAATGCTTCGTTGGAATTCGCTCGTGCTGGTCCTACAATCGGTGCATGGTCACTGTCACGCCGTGAATACACTCGCACCAAATGAGTGCACCACTCGGGTGCGATGCACCATCGCAGCGCAGGATACACCGAACCAAGTTGGTGCAATGCTTTTTATTCTCTAAAAATGGACCGATGCTCATGAGTACTTCCGAATCCATCCTCGCCGGCGCCCGCGGGCGCGCCCCTGGCCAGCCCTATGCCGGCGCCGTCACGCCGGAAGAAGCATTCGCCCTCCTGCAGAGCGATCCGCGCGTGAAACTGGTCGACGTGCGCACCAATGCCGAGCGCGACTGGGTCGGCAAGGTCGCCGTCCCCGAATCCCAGCACGTGGCGGTGCAATGGGCCACCTACCCCGGGGGCCAGCCGAACCCAGACTTCGCCGCCCAGCTGGACAAGGTCGCGCGCAAGGACGAGGTGCTGCTCTTCCTGTGCCGCTCGGGCGTGCGCTCGCGCCACAGCGCGCGCGTGGCGACCGAAAACGGCTTTGCGCAGTCCTACGACATCCTGGAAGGCTTCGAGGGGGATCGCGACGAGCAGGGGCATCGCAAGACGGTGGGTGGGTGGTGCAAGGCGGGCTTGCCCTGGATTGGGGCGTAGCCGGTATCGTCGATACGGCCCTGAGCTTTTGTAGGGTGGGCAAGTTTCTTGCCCACGCGTTCAGCTTACGGAAGCGCTGTGATGCGCATGCGAGAGTTGAACGCGTGGGCAAAGGATTGCCCACCCTACGGCATCACCATCAGCTGCAGGCCTGAGGCCGCGCCCGGCGCGCGGTAGACGCGCTGGGTCGCCTTCTGGAAATCCTCCGGCTTCGCTTTCGGGATGTGCACGAAGGTCTGCGGATTCAGGTCGACCAGCGGGAACCAGGAGCTCTGCACCTGCACCATGATCCGGTGGCCGCGGCGGAAGGTGTGGTTGACCTGGCCGATGTCGAAGCTGAGCGCCTCCTGCTTGCCCGGGGTGAAAGGCTCGGGCTTCTCGAAGCTGTTGCGGAACTTGCCGCGCAGCGGATTGCCGCGCACCAGCTGCTGGAAGCCGCCCATGTTCACCGACGGCGGGCCGACGTCGTTGCCCTTGCGCTCAGCTTGTGGAGTCGGGTACTCGGCCGGGTAGACGTCGATCAGCTTGACCACCCAGTCCGCATCCGTCCCGGTGGTCGAGACGACGAGTTTCGGCAGCACGGGGCCGGCAACGGTCACGTCCTGTTCCAGCACCTCGCTCTGGTAGACCAGCACGTCGGGGCGGGTGGCGGCGAAGCGCTGGTCCGAGACCATGTACTCACGCGGCACGCCGGTGGCGGCGTAGCCGATGTAGGGAACCGGTTTGCGCGGATCGGCGACGTATTCGTCGTAGCCCGTGCCGCTGCTGGCCGGCTGCTGCCAGCTCAGGGTGCCGTTCGGGCCGAAGTACAGGGTCTTCGCTTTCGCCGGCGCCGGCGGCCAGGCCGAATACGTGCGCCAGACATTGGTGCCGGTCTCGAAGGCGTTCACATTGGCCAGCGTGCGCGCGGGTTTCACGCCCTTCAGGTGCTGCTCGAAGAAGGGGAACTGGATCTCGCGGCGGTAGTACTCGCTGGTCTTGGCATCGAAGCTCACGTGGCCCAGGCGCGCGCCGTCGCTGCCGGCCCAGCCGCCGTGCACCCAGGGACCGATCACCAGGGCATTCGGCGTCTTCGGGTTGTACTTGCCGACCGCGTCGTAGATCGCGAAGGGTCCGGCCGGGTCTTCCGCGTCGAACCAGCCGCCGACCGTCAGCACGGCCGCCTTCACGTTCTTCATGTGCGGCGTGATCGCGCGCGAGCGCCAGAACTCGTCGTAGGTGTCGTGCACGATGGTGGGCTCGAGCAGCGCGCGCTGTTCGGCGCTCAGCGTCGCGAGGATGTTCGGCATCGTCAGGCGCTTGAGGAAGAAGTCGTAGGCGTCGGCCTCGCCGTACTCGAAGCTGGAGCGCGCGCGGTTCGGCAGGGTCGGGTTCTTCTGCGGCAGGAAGTTCGTGTAGAAATCGAAGTTCGCCGACAGCATGAAGGCGCCGCCGTGGTAGGAGTCGTCGCCCATGTAGAGATCGGCGATCGGCGCCTGCGGCGAGGCAGCCTTGATCGCCGGGTGCGAGTCGATGATGCTGGCGGCGGTGTAGAAGCCGGGATAGCTGATGCCCCAGATGCCGACCTTGCCATTGTTGTTCGGGATGTGCTTGAGCAGCCATTCGACGGTGTCGTACATGTCTTCGCTCTCGCTGCCCTCGCCCTTCTCGCGCTTGGCCTTGGCGTGCGGGGTCATCTCCTGCCAGCTGCCTTCCGACATGTAGCGGCCGCGCACGTCCTGGGTCACGAAGATATAGCCGGACTGCTCCAGTTCCGGCGTCGGGCTGAGCGCGCGCGGGAACCAGTCGACGCCGTAGCGCGTTTCACCGTCCGCACGGGTACCGGCGCTGTACGGCGTGCGCTGCATCAGGAAGGGGTAGGCTTTCGAGCTGTCCTTCGGCACATACACCACCGTGAACAGCTTGACGCCGTCGCGCATCGGGATCTGGTACTCGTACTTGGTGTAGTGCTCGCGCGGGTTGCGCTGCTGGGCGGGCGCGTCGGCGTGGACGGATTCGTTGGCGGCATGGGCGCCGGCGCAGGCCAGCAGCGCGCCCAGGGCCAGGGCGGAAAGGGGACGGCGGATCATGGCTTCCTTCGGATGCGGAACAAAGACCGCCAGTGTAATCCTTTTCCTTAGAGAATTTTGTTATTTACGCATCATCCCTTCGAGGTGGCCCGGCCATGCATGTCGATGGTGCCGCGCACCCGCTCGCGCACGAAATTGATGTGGCTGCGCAGGCGGTACAGCTCCTCCGCGTAGGCCAGCGGAATCGAGATGTGGTTCACGCGATCCTCGATTTCTTCGAGGCGCAGCAGCAGTCCCTCACGCGCCGCCTCGCGCGCGTCAAAAGGCGTCGTCTCGAGCTCCTGCTCGACCTTGCGCAGCTCGCCATACCACCTGTAAACGCGCGAGCGCACGCGCCACACGTAGATGGGCGGCACGATCTTCGACAGCGGGATCAGGAGGGCCGCCAGCGCCACCACGACCACCCACAGGCGCTCGGCCAGGTTGGCCAGCCAGAACCGCATATAGCGCTGCAGGAAGGGAGGGCCGTCGCGGTAGTAGCGCTCCGCTTCGCGCGCCACGGGGATTTCGGTGTACTTCGGCGACGGGAACTGGCCCTGCTGCTGGAACCAGCCTGCCTTGCCGTGGATCTCGCCGGCCGATTTCACCAGCAGGCCCACCAGGGCCGGATGCAGATCCTCGCGCGCGACCAGGGTCGCGGTCGGCGCGATCAGGTGATAGTCCTGGCTGGGGATGTCGCGGCCCAGGTCGACGATCCCGCGCGGCAGCACCACATGGGTCAGGAATGGCAGGCGGCGGGTGTAGGCGTCGGCCTGGGTGAAATTGAAGAGCTTGATGCCGGGCGTCTGCAGCAGCATCTGGATCAAGGGGGCTTCCGGGGCGGAGCTGAATACCAGGCCGTCGATGCGGCCGGCCAGCAGCTCCATCGTGGCCGGGGTGTTTTCCAGCGCGCCGATCTGCAGGTCCTTCGCCTCGATGCCGTTCGCATCCAGCACCTGGCGGAACAGGCGCGGCACGCCCGTGCCTTCGGGCCCCAGGTTGATGCGTTTTCCCTTCAGCTCGGTCAGGTGATTTACCTTGGCCGACTCGCGCAGGAACAGCCAGACCGGCTCGGTGAACAGGCTGCCCAGCGAGACCAGCCCTTCGCGCTCGGCCTGCCCATCCACGGTGGAGCCGCTCTGGACGAATGCGACGTCGGCCTTGCCCGCAATGAGGCGCTCCAGGTTGTCCTGCGAACCGAGCGAGGGTTCGAGCGTGAGCGTGATCTCGTCGCGCGCCAGGATGGCCGCGTACTGGCGGCCGAATTCCTGGTAGGCGCTGTTGAACTGGCCGGTGGCCATGGTGAGCTTGCGCGGCGGCGCCGGGTCGACCCAGAGATAGGCCAGCACGGCCACCGCGATCACCGCCAGCAGGGTCGGCCCCGATGCGACCAGGAGGTCGCGCAGGGACACGATGCTGAACTGGCGCATGCGCGTCACGGCGCGCTTGACCGCGGCCCTGCCCTTCAACGCACGCACTGCCGCTGCGCGGCCACGCTGCCCGCGGGCGGTTCGATCATCGGCATCAGGCTCGGCGCCAGGTTGGCCAGCAGCTGCACCGGCAGCGCGCTGGTGAAGTCGTAGTCGCCGGACTGCGGACCGTGCACGTAGGCAGTCATGCTGCCGAAGTAGCGTTCGCCGATGTTGAAGACAAAGGTCGCCGAGCGGTTCACGTAGCGCGACTCGATCACGCGGCCGCCGCGCGCATACACCTCGAAGCGCTGGTCGCCGGTACCGGTCTTGCCGCCGACGGCGATCACGCTGCCGTCCTGCTGCACGAAGGCGGTCTTCACGCGCTTGGCGGTACCGTCGCTGACCACGCCCTGGATGGCGTCGGCCACGGTACGGGCAACTTCGGGCGCGAGAACCTGCTCCTTGCCGCCGCCCTTGGTGCGCTTGACCAGGGTCTCGTAGGGCGTGTCCTTGGCGAAGTGCAGCGAGTCGATGCGCTCGACGGGCTTTCTCACGCCGCCGTTGACGATGATGCCCATGAGTTCGGCCAGCGCGGCCGGACGATCGGCCGAGGCGCCCAGCGTGGTCGCGTAGGACGGCACCAGGGAGTCGAAGGGATAGCCCATCTTCTTCCACTGGGCGTGGATCTTGAGGAAGGCTTCGACTTCGATCAGGCCGGCGATGCGCTTGTCCTGGGCGTGCTTGCGGTGGGTCTTGAACAGCCACGAGTAGACGTCCTGGCGCTGCTGGACGCTGGCGTTGGTGACTTCGGTCCAGCCGGCGTTCGGGTGGGTGCGCAGGTAGCTCACCAGCCACAGTTCGAGCGGGTGGACCGAGGCCACGTAGCCGCGGTCGGCGAGCGACATGTTCTTCACGTCGTACATCTCGTACATCTTCGGAATGCGGTCCGCATCCATGTCGTGCGAGGGCGGCAGGCTCTTGTCGACAAACGCCCCGAACTGCTCCATCGTCGCATCCGGGAACACGGTGCGGTGGGCCGCGGCCAGCTTCGAGGCCATCGGACGCACGCCGGAGAACAGCAGGTCCACGACTTCCTGCGAGGTCTTGCCCTTGTACTTGTTCCAGAACTTGGCCAGGAAGACCTTGCCCTCGTTGTCGGCGAAGCGCGCCAGATAGGTCTGGCGGCGCGGGTCGTCGGCGTCGGCCAGCAGCTGGGCCGAGGAGCCGGGCAGCTGGAACATGTAGTAGCGCACCACGTCGCGCATCATGCGCACGAACACCAGGTTGGTCGAATTGCGCAGCGCCTCGGTGACCGTCATGATCTTGCTGTTGTCCAGCTTGCTGAAGTTGCCGAAGGTGTGCAGGCCGCCGCCGGTGAAGAAGGCTTCGCCCGGGTTGGCCGAGTACTTGCGTTCCATGGCCGCGGCGAGCATGGGCTTGAGCCCCCGGTCGGCGCCGTCCGGCAGCTGCTGGAAGTATTCGACGGCCCACTGCGACATGCGGTCCTTCGGGTCGGTCTCCACGCCCATCAGGCCGATCTTGTCCATCGGCTCGTAGCGCTTGTGCAGCTGGTCGACGATGTCGAGGTAGGTCACCAGGGTGCGCAGCTTGGCGGTCGAGCCGAGGTCCAGTTTGGCGCCCTCGTTGATGTCGAGCGGCTGGTCGTAGTTGTCGGTCTGGACGCGCAGGTAGTTCACGTGCTCGCCGCGCTCCATCAGGGTGAAGCTGTAGACCACCTGGGACGGGTCGCCGTTGCCGAGCAGGCCCTTGCCGGTCAGGCCCGCGGCCTTCGCGTGCTCGGCGTCCGACAGCTTGCGCAGCGCGTCGGTGACGGCCTGCTGCACGCCGGCGTCCAGGGTCGAGACCACCGACAGGTCGAGGCGGTCGAGGTTGTACAGGCGCGAATCGCCCACCAGGTAGCCCAGGTGGTTGCGCACGGCATTGGCGGCCTTGCGCGAGACGAAGGCGTCGGCGCCCGGCGCGGCCACGCCCGAGCCCTGGGCCGGGTGCAGCTCGACCTTCAGGGCGGCGTCGCGCAGCTGCGGCGAGATCACCCCGGCCTGGGCCAGCACGCGCAGGTGGCTGTTGGTCAGCGTTTCGAGGTCGTGTTCGCCCGCGCCCAGGTAGTAGGCCGGGCGGCGCTGCGCGATCATCAGGGACAGCGCTTCCTTGTAGGCGGTGACCGCCTCGGGAGTATTCATCGGCCCCTTGAGGAGACGGGACAGCTCCTCGAAGTCGCGGCCGTACCAGACCCACATGCCGTCGCCGATGCCGTTGACTTCACCGTAGCCCGGCTTGGCCGACAGCGGCACGGTATTCAGGTAGTCGAGCACGATCTGGCGGCGCGCCCTGGTCGTGTCTTCGCCGTCCTGGTAGGCGCGCAGGGTGGCCGAGGCCATCTGGATCATCTTGTCCGACAGCGAACCGGTGCGGCCTTCCGGCGAATGGCGGTATTTCTCGATCTGGGTCGCGAGCGTCGAGCCGCCGGCCACGCGGCCTTCGCCGCCCAGGCCCACGGTGCTCAGGGTCTTGTCGAACACCGCCTTCGAGAAGCGGTCCCACTCCACCGCCGGGTTGCGGTGCGGGTAGGCCGGGTCGAGCAGCTCGCGGTTCTCGATGAACAGCAGGCTTTGCACCAGCAGCGGCGGCGCGTCCTTGAACTCGTGGTAGAAGCGCTCGGGGAAGCGCGAGGCGAACAGGGGCTGGGCGCGGCAGTCGAGGATCTCGAGGCCGACCTTGGTCTTCTCGTGATAGGTGGCGTAGAGGCCGCGGTCGGCCATCTCGATCATCTTGGGCGAGATGCGGGCCTGGGCGTCGATGTGATAGCCGCGCGACTGCAGCTTGTCCAGGTAGGACGGCATGTTGGCGTAGCCCAGGCGCGTGTCGTAGGGGCTGGCGGCCGGGAAGCGGATCGATTTGCTCGGCCCCTTGTCCATGCGATACGTCAGGTCTTGCGCCATGCCGGCGAAGATCCTGGCCTGCAGGCGCGAGGTGCGGATCTCGAGCGCGCCCCAGCCGCCCAGCAGCACCAGCAGGATCAGGAGCGCAACGTAGAACCAGGTCTTGAAGCGGCGCTTGCGCGGCGCCCCGGTGGGCTTGTTGTCAGGCGCGCCTTCGGGCCCCTCGCCTTCCGGCGGCTCGGCCGGCGGCACGCGGCTGCGGCCGGGCGCAGCGCCGCTGGCCAGGTGGGGATAGGCTTCGTACAGGGGAACGTCGTTGCCGCCCGCGGACGCGAGCACGGGTGCGCCGCCGGCCACGCCGAAGGTGAATCGTCCGCGCAAGCTGGAGAGAACGCGGGAGAGAAGACTGGGCCGTTTGAAACGGCGATTACTTTCCATGATGGCTCAACTGGTTTGAATCAAAAACGCGCGCAATCCCCGCCAACCTGCCTGCCATCCGTGCTGCTGGTTCGATCGAGTGATTGCTCGCGTCAGGTCGCAAAACGCGCGGTGCAAGCTCACTCAGGATTGCACCTCCACAGGTATCATTCCACCACATCAATACGACACGCGCGAGACACGGTTTAACAAATTTGATGCGCACGAAGCATTTTCGCAAAAAAACAACGGCAGAGTTAGCTGGACGGCATCGAGTCCTACACAGGGCCGATGTCGGCGCCGCGGCGCTCCAGTTCCGAGCGCATCGCGGCGAACGCCGCCGCCACTCGCGCGGGCTCGCCTTTCACGCCCAGTTCGATGTGGCGGCGCTTGCCGTCGTCGCCCACGCTGGGCAGGCTGAAGACCCGGACGCCGGGATAGTCCCGCTGCAGCGCTTCCATCAGCGGCGTCAGCGCGGCCTCGGCGGCCTCGAACACCAGCAGCGAACGTTCCTCGAAGGCGCTGGCGTGAAACAGATGGGCATAGCGGGTCTCGAGCACCCAGGCTATCATCGGCCAGGCCATTACCGGGAAGCCCGGCACGAAGTGATGGTCGGCGACCGTGAAACCGGCGATGCGGTTGTAGGGATTCGGGATCAGTTCGGCGCCTTGCGGGAATTCGGCCATCTTGAGGCGCTGCAGATTGTCGGGCGCAGCGAAGTCGGGCTCGCCCCCTGCTTCGCGCGCCGTCTCGCGGATCCGCTCTTCGATGTTGCGCCGCCCTTCCGGATGCAGGACCAGGGGCAGGCCGAGCGCGGCCGCCGCGCACTGGCGCGTATGGTCGTCCGGCGTGGCGCCGATGCCGCCGCAGCTGAACACGATGTCCTTGCCGGCGAAGCTGCGCTGCAGGGTGGCGGTGAGGCGCGGCGGATCGTCGCCGACGAATTCCGCCCAGTCGAGCTGCAGGCCGCGCGCGCCGAGCAGCTCGACCACCTTGCTGAAATGCTTGTCCTGGCGCCTGCCGGACAGGATTTCGTCGCCCACGACGATCAAGCCGAATCCCATGCGTTCTCCCCATGCCTATCCTTCTTGAACGGCGCAGCCACCGGTCCGGTTGACGCGGAAATTTGACAAGAAACATGACGACACCCGATCCGCTCGACAGTTTGAAGACACGCCTGGCGCTGCTTGCCGACCCCGCGCGGGCGCTGTCCATGCGCGCCTACCAGCGCGACCAGTTCGATTTTCTCGGTGTGGCGACGCCCGCACGGCGTGCGGCCGTGAGGGAATGGGCGCCACGCATGCCCTGGCCCGCGCTGCTGGAACTGGCCGGGCGCCTGTGGGACGAACCCCTGCGCGAATTCCAGTACGCGGCCATCGACCTGCTCGACCTGCGCCGCAAGGAGCTGCCCGTCGGCGCCATCGGTCCCCTGCTTGCGCTGGCGCGCCGCAAGCCCTGGTGGGAGACGGTCGACGGCATGGCGGGCGTGATCGGCAGGCTGCTTCGTGCGCACCGAACCGCCGGCGCGCAGGAGGCCATGGATGCCGCCCTGCTCGACGAATCCTTCTGGATCCGCCGCATCGCCATGACCCACCAGCTGGGCTGGCGCCGCGAGACCGATGAAGCGCGTCTGTTCGGCTATGCGCTGCGCCTGGCGCCCGAGCGCGAATTCTTCATCCGCAAGGCGATCGGCTGGGCGCTGCGCGACTATGCCAAATGGGCGCCGCAGAACGTCAGGCGCTTCGTCGATGCGCACGAAGACCTGCTGTCTCCGCTCACGGTCCGCGAAGCGCGCAAGCACCTGCGCTAGGGGACGTCAGGCCGGCGCCGTCCCCGCGCGCAGCTCGTCCAGGGCGCCCAGGCAGTAATACTGGAACCACAGCCCGGCGAACAGGAAGATCATGATGTAGAGCCACAGCGACAGCATGGCCAGGACCGGGAACAGCACGATCGAGATCAGGGCTCCGCCCATCCAGGCGATGCCGGGCAGCGCCCCGGCCAGGCCGGAGGCGAAGCCGATCGCCAGCAGCGCGCCGCGGTGGCGGCGCATCAGCTCCCGCCTTTCCTCGGGGCTGGCGTGGGCCGCCAGCGCGTCGTAGCTCATCACGCGCGAGGTCACCCAGGCCCACAGGCAGGCCTGCACCAGCCAGGCAAGCGGCGGGACCGCGTACAGCGGCAGGGTGAGGAGCCACAGCATCGCGAACACCGCCGTGCTGCCGAGATTGATGCCGACGCTGCCGATGAAGGAACCGCCCTGCTTCTTCTCCAGCTTCGGGTACTGGCTATTGCCGACGTGGCGCTCGATCGCCGGCATGGCGATCACGCCCATGAACAGCAGGGCCGAGGCAATCATCAGGGGCAGCAGCAGCGCGATCGCCAGCAGCGGGATCACCATCACTTTCAGCACGCCCAGGCCGAGCATGGACAGCATGCTGCCGCTGGCCTGGAAGATCTCGTATTGCGCGAAGGTTTCCTGCAGCCAGTCGAGCAGGGGCTGCAGGCCGGTCCACAGCACGAAGCCCCACAGCAGCAGCGACAGCGCCAGCGGCGCGGTCGACAGGACCAGCATGCGGCGCGAGAACTGGGCGCCGAGGGCGCGCCGGTAAGCCAGGCCGACGCCCTTCATGGCATATCCTTCCAGTGGTGGTCTGCACGGGCGCTGTTGGTCGGCATCGCGGCTCCTTGTCGTCTTTTCAATATGGCCATTCTACGCAAAGCCTTGTGCGATGCACTACAATCGCCCTTCAACTTGAACAACAGGGAATACCATGTCCACCATTACCACTGATTCCGGCCTGCAATACGAAGACACCGTCGTCGGCAGCGGCGCCGAGGCGAAAGCCGGCCAGCACGTCACCGTCCACTACACCGGCTGGCTGCGCAACGACGACGGCAGCCAGGGCGCCAAGTTCGATTCGAGCAAGGACCGCAACGACCCCTTCGAGTTCGCGCTGGGCGCCGGCCACGTGATCCGCGGCTGGGACGAAGGCGTGCAGGGCATGAAGGTCGGCGGCCAGCGCCGCCTGACCATCCCGGCAAGCCTCGGCTACGGCGCGCGCGGCGCCGGCGGCGTGATTCCGCCGAACGCCACCCTGATCTTCGACGTCGAACTGCTCGCCGTCTAAGACTCCCCAGGCGGCGTCCTGTCGGCGCCGCCTGAGCATCCCCTCTAAAATGCGCCCGGATTCCCGGCGTACGCCCTCCTCCTGGGCTAAGATGCCTGCGCATAATATATTGCCAACGCAACCAACTAGAGGAGTACTCATGAGCTTGCAAGAACAGTTCGCCCAGGCCCAGGCCGAATCCAAGAATCTGCCGGAACGCCCGGACAACATGACCTTGCTGAAGATTTACGCGCTGTACAAGCAGGGCGCGAGCGGCGACGCCACCGGCGAGCGCCCCGGCATGACCGACTTCGTCAACCGCGCCAAGTTCGACGCCTGGGCCGCCCTGAAGGGCACCTCCCAGGAAGACGCGATGCAGCAGTACATCGACCTGATCGAGGAACTGAAGGGCTGAGCTTCATAGCTCCCCTCGTTGACGGCCACCTGCGGGTGGCCGTTTTTGTAGGGTGGACGGTCCCCCGCCCACGCGTTCAACTCCCCTTGGAACAGACCGCGCGGCAATTCACAGGCTGTTTGAACGCGCGGGCGGCATCCACGCCACTGGCTGATCAAGGCACCCGGTGGAGCCGCACCACCCTACGGTTCTCGCTGCTCACCCCGGAACGAAGACCTTCCGCATCTTCTCCGCCACCTTGGCCTCGATGGCCGGGGCGAATGCCCCCATGAAGAAGCCCAGGCGGATGCGCATCGCGGCGCGCTGGTCTTCCAGGGTCAGGGCGCCCTCCACCCCGCTGCGTTCGAAGCGCAGGACGTCGCCATCCCATTTGCATGCCAGGCCATATTCCGTGGCGATGCGCTGGGCCACCTGCTGGGCCGCGTCGCGCGCCTGTTCCGGGCTCAGGTTATGTTCCTGGACGATGCTGATTTCCGACATGGAGTCTGTTTCCTTCAATCTGTTGCGAGACAATCCGCAATGATGCCACCTGGAAGCGGACTAAGCCAGTCCAACGGTGCTGTCTGCTCTTCAATATAGCTCAATTGACTTTCGTCAATGTCCACGCCGCCCGGCGCGCGACCATGGTCATGCCGCCCGATATTTCGCAAGGAGCCGTCATGGAACCAGGTCCCCTCCTGCCCGACGCACTGGCCACGCCCGACCGTGACCAGCCGCCGGCCCGCCCCATCCCCACGCCCAGCGCCCCCTACCTGCAGCAGCACCGCGCCGCCCGCCTGCTCGAGCAGCCCCTGCTGCCGGACACCGGGCCGCAGCCGGCCTCCGGCACCGCGGCGAACATGGAGGCCGGCGCCGGCGAGGACGATGCCGCGGCCGAGCCGCCCGCCCTGCCCCAGGCCTTCGGCGCCCGCGTGCTGATGTGGAAGCAGGATCCCACGGTGGGCGACATCGGCACCCGGCGCGCCTGGCTGCCCGGCCCGGTGCTGGCCGGCCCGCGCGACGCCCGCATCGCGCCGGGCGCACCCGGCATCGACCCGGTCGAGCCGAACGCCTTCGGCGACTTCGTCACGCAACCCGACACCCCGCAGTTCGATGCGGTGCACACTTATGCGGTGGTGCGCCAGACCCTGACCATGTACCAGCGCGCCCTGCTGGCCGTGGGCCTGGACATGCCCCTGCCCTGGCAGTGGAACACCAGCATGGACACCCGTCCCCTGATGCTCTTCCCGCACGGCCTGCCGAACGTGATGAACGCCTTCTACAGCCGCACCCAGGGCTGCCTGAAGTTCGGCGACTTCGTGCCCAGCCTGGAGCCGGCCGGAACCGGCGCCGGCGCCACGGAGCCGGAACGGGTCTATACCTGCCGCTCCTTCGACATCGTGGCCCACGAGACCGCCCACGCGGTACTGGACGGTCTCAAGCCCCAGTGGCTGCTGGCCGACGCCCCGCCCCAGACCGGCGGCCTGCACGAAGCCTTCGGCGACCTGACCGCGATCTTCCTGGCCCTGTCGCAGCTCGACCTGTGCGAAGCCGTGATCGCCCAGACCCGGGCCCAGCTGCACGACAAGAGCTTCCTGTCCGACGTCGCCGAGCAGTTCGGGCTGGCGCTGGGCTCTACCGTCGGCCTGCGCAACGCCGACAACGACCTGACGCTCGGCCAGGCCGGCACCCAGGTGCACGCAATCTCCCAGGTCTTCACCGGCGCCGTCTACGACGTGCTGGCCGATATGTTCGCCTACGAGCGCAATCCCGTGCTGGACGACTGCGCCGCCGTGCTGCACCGGGTGGCGGCCTACCTGCGCGGCCTGCTGCTGCGCGCCCTGATCGCCGCGCCCGACAGCGCCGCCAGCTATGCCGACGTGGTCAACGAGATGCTGCGCCTGGTGGTCGAGGACGGCAAGCCGGCCGCCTATGCCGGCTTCATCCACAACCAGTTCGCGCGCCGCGACGTGGTCGAGGCGCCTGGCCAGGCCTCGGCTGCGACGGCGGTCCCGGGCGTCGACAAGCTGGCGCCGAAGGTCTGCGACAAGGCGGGCGCCCGCCAGGACCGGCGCGCCTGCTGCGGCACCATGAACCTGCCCGAGTACTACCGGATGGACCGGGTGCTGGACGCCGAGGCGCGCGCGCTGGCGCTCTGGTGCGGCGCGAACGGGCGCCTGGCCGGGTGCTTGGCGCCGCCGGTGGCGCTGGCCCCGGAACAGCCATGAAGATCAGCGCACGCGCCTGCGGCGGTTTCGCCGGGCTCGCCCAGGCCTACGACCTCGACACCGCCGCCCACCCGGACGGCGGCGAGCTCGAAGTCCTCCTGGGGCGGCTCGACTTCTTCTCGGCGGCGCCCGCCTGCCCGGTCGGCGCCGACCTGCCGCGCTGGGAGATCACGGTCGAGGACGGGCAGCGCTGCCACACGGTCTTCCTGCGCGAGGACGGCAGCGGCGGCGACTGGCAGACCCTGCTCGACCGCCTGCGCGCCAGCGCCTGAGGGTTTCTGCCGGTGCTGGCGGCGCCAGGCGCGCGCCGCCCGACGCATTTGCTTATATATATTGTGTATGAAGGCCACTAGAAGGAAACGCCGAATTGCCCTAAAATACAGTGCTTTGCATGTCCGGCCGGCCCAGTCAGCGCCCGGCGACGCGACCCAATAAACTAATAGGACTGTTATGACCCACGTTGTCACCGAATCGTGCATCCGTTGTCGTTACACCGACTGCGTCGATGTATGCCCGGTAGATTGTTTCCGGGAAGGCCCGAATTTCCTCGCCATCGACCCTGACGAGTGCATCGACTGCGCCGTCTGCGTGGCCGAGTGCCCGGTGAACGCGATCTACGCGGAAGAAGACGTGCCGTCGGACCAGCAGCAATTCATCAAGATCAACGCGGACCTGTCGCGCTTCTGGCCGTCGATCACCAAGACCAAGCCGGCGCTGCCAGACGCCGAAGAGTGGAAAGACGTCAAGGACAAGCTGGACCAGCTGGCCCGCTGAACGTGCCAGACGCCCGGCCCGCCGGGCCGGCGTCTGCGGCCGTTCGTCAATCGTGGCACACTAGCGGCCACCGTCCCACTCCTACCCCATTCCAAAGAAAGACAAGCGCATGACTATCAGTGCCTCCCACGAAGCGGGCAGCATCGCTCCGAACAGCTCCTTCGCCGGCGCGATCGATGCCGACGCCGTCATCATCGGCGCCGGTCCGGTCGGCCTGTTCCAGGTCTTCGAACTGGGCCTCCTCGAGATCAAGGCCCACGTCATCGACTCGCTGCCGGCCGTCGGCGGCCAGTGCGTGGAACTCTACCCTGACAAGCCGATCTACGACATCCCGGCAGTGCCGGTGTGCACCGGCCAGGAACTGACCGACAACCTGCTCAAGCAGATCGAGCCTTTCGAGCCGACCTTCCACCTGGGCCAGGAAGTCACCACCGTGCAGCGCCGCGAAGACGGCCGCTTCAACGTCGAGACCTCGACCGGCACGCAGTTCATCACCAAGACCATCTTCATCGCCGCCGGCGTGGGTTCCTTCCAGGCCCGCACCATGAAGGTCGACGGCATCGAGAAGTTCGAGAACACCCAGCTGTTCTACCGCGTCAAGGATCCGGTCCTGTTCGAAGGCAAGAACCTGGTCATCTGCGGCGGCGGCGACTCCGCCCTGGACTGGGCCCTGAACTTCGTCGGCAAGGCCGAGTCGGTCGTGCTGCTGCACCGTCGCGAGGACTTCCGCGCCGCCCCGGCTTCGGTCGCCAAGATGAAGGCCCTGTGCGACGAGTACGAGATGCAGCTGATCATCGGCCAGGTCACCGGCTTCGAAGAGAAGGCCGGCCAGCTTTCCGAAGTGAAGGTCACCGGCGCCGACGGCGTCACCCGCCGCGTGCCGCTGGACATGCTGCTGGTCTTCTTCGGCCTGTCGCCGAAGCTGGGTCCGATCGCCGAATGGGGCCTGGACATCGAGCGCAAGCAGCTGAAAGTCATGGACACCGAGAAGTTCGAGACCAACGTCCCGGGCATCTTCGCCGTGGGCGACATCAACACCTACCCGGGCAAGAAGAAGCTGATCCTGTCGGGCTTCCACGAAGCCGCGCTGGCCGCCTTCGGCGCCGCGCCCTACATCTTCCCGGACAAGAAGATCCACATGCAGTACACGACGACCTCGCCGAAGCTGCACAAGATCCTCGGCGTCGAGACTCCGGTCTTCGACTGATTCCCGAGCGATTCCCGAACAAGCCGCCCCGCGCAAGCCGGGCGGCTTTTTTGTTGCCTGGAGGTCTTGTTGAGTAAGTGCGAAGCGACGAAGTCCGGCAATCGCACCGCGCTTTCCTCTTATGTGGGACGCCTCACCGAAGCGTCTTGCACAAATATGCTACAAGTGAGCCATGGGTTCCGGGGAGTGAAAACGGCTGTTTCCACAAGTAAATGACTATCCCCTATAATTGATTGAATCCAAGCGCAAACGATTGCGAAGCGCACCAAACGAAGGAATTATTTATGCTTTATCAACTGCACGAGATGCAACGCTCCTTCCTGACCCCGCTCATGCAGTGGGCCGATGCGTCCTCGAAACTCTTTTCCAATCCCGTTTCCCCGTTCGCGCACACGCCGTTCTCGCAGCGTATCGCCGCCGGCTACGAACTCATGTACCGCCTGGGCAAGGACTACGAAAAGCCTGCCTTCGGCATCAAGACCGTCTCGATCCAGGATGCCGACGTCGGCATCATCGAGCGCACCGTCGTCGAGAAGCCCTTCTGCAAGCTCCTGCACTTCAAGAAAGACCTGAGCGACAAGGCCTTCGCCGGGCTGAAGCAGCCGACCGTGCTGGTGGTGGCGCCGCTGTCCGGCCACCATGCGACCCTGCTGCGCGATACCGTGCGCGCCCTGCTGGTCGAGCACGACGTCTACATCACCGACTGGACCGACGCCCGCATGGTGCCCCTGTCCAATGGTCCCTTCCACCTGGACGACTACATCTATTACGTGCAGGACTTCATCCGCCACCTCGGCCCGGACGTGCACGTCATCTCGGTGTGCCAGCCGACCGTGCCGGTGTTGGCCGCGATCTCGCTGATGGCGACCAACAAGGACCCGAAGCTGCCCAAGACCATGACCATGATGGGCGGCCCGATCGACCCGCGCAAGTCGCCGACCGCGGTCAACGACCTGGCGATCGAGAAGCCTTTCTCGTGGTTCGAGAACACCGTGATCTATTCTGTGCCGGGCAACTATCCCGGCTATGGGCGCAAGGTGTACCCGGGCTTCCTGCAGCACGCCGGCTTCATCGCCATGAACCCGGGCCGCCACGCCCAGAGCCACCGCGAGTTCTACCAGCACCTGGTGCAGGGCGACGACGACTCGGCCGAGGCGCACCGCCAGTTCTACGACGAGTACAACGCCGTGCTCGACATGCCGGCCGAGTACTACCTCGACACCATCAAGACCGTGTTCCAGGAACACGCCCTGCCCAAGGGCACCTGGGAAGTCGGCGGCCAGCTGGTGCGTCCGCAGGACATCACCACCGTCGCCCTGTTCACCGTCGAGGGCGAGCTGGACGACATCTCGGGCCTGGGCCAGACCCGCGCGGCGCACGACCTGTGCAGCGGCATCCCGAAGGAAAAGCACCTGGAATTCGTGGCGCCCAAGTGCGGCCACTACGGCATCTTCTCGGGCCGCCGCTGGCGCGAGATCATCTGTCCGAAGATCACGGAGTTCATCAAGGCGAATGCCTGAACCATGTGAAAACGCCGGAGCTCGCTCCGGCGTTTCGTTTGGCGCTCGCGCCAAATTCACTTCCCCACCAATACCTCCGTGACGACCCCGGTCGCGATCGACACCAGCGCATAGTCGCTTCCCGCCTGCACCCACTGGTGCCCCGCCGGCGGCTGCGTCAGGCGATGCGCCTTCCAGTTCTCCACCACGTAGTGATGGGTGCGATAGCGCGGCGGCAGCTGCTCGCCGCGCTTGAGCTGTCCGCTCGCTTCCACGCTGCGGTAGGGCCCGGCCTTGACGGCCCTGGCCTGCTGCTGGCGTGCGTCCTCCACGTTACGCTGGTGCGCCTGGGCCGCGGCCCCACAGGCCAGCGCCATGGCGACCAGGGCTGAAACGATCATCTTGTTCATCTCGGCTCCCTGTTTGTCGATTGGCTCCAGTACACCATGCGCACACGGCCCGGTCTGTTCGCTCCAGCACGCAGGTCGCGCAGGCCCTGGTTTTGGCGGATAATGTCGGCTTTCGCGCACGCCACGCGCTAATGCCTATCTACCGTGACCAAAACGCTCGCCGACCTGATCGAAGACCAGCTGCCGCAGACGCAATGCACCAAGTGCGGCTACCCCGCCTGCCGGCCGTATGCGGAGGCGATCGCGCGCGGCGAAGCGGAGATCAACCAGTGCCCGCCGGGCGGCATCGAAGGCGTGCGCCGCTTGTCAAACGTCACCGGCCGGCCGGTCATCCCGATCAATCCGGCCAACGGCATCGAACGCCCGCGCCCGGTCGCCTTCATCGACGAGTCGCTCTGCATCGGCTGCACCCTGTGCATCCAGGCCTGCCCGGTGGACGCGATCACGGGCGCCGCCAAGCAGATGCACACCATCCTGCCGAGCCTGTGCACGGGCTGCGACCTGTGCGTGGCGCCCTGCCCGGTCGACTGCATCTCGATGGTGCCGGTGACGGGCGAGCGGACCGGCTGGGCCGCCTGGTCGCAGGAAGCCGCGGATGCGGCGCGCAGCCGCCACGACTTCCGCAGCGAGCGCCTGCGTCGCGAGAAGGAAGAGAACGATGCGCGCCTGGCCGCCAAGGCGCTGGAGAAGATGCGCGCGGTGACGGCGGAAGTCACGAACACGCCGGAAGAGCTGGCGGAGAAGGAACGCAAGCGCGCCATCATCGCCGCCGCGATGGAACGCGCGCGCCTGAAAGCCGCAGGCACACCTCCATCCGACAAGGAATGAGATGAACCCAGCCAAACGCCTCGAGATCTTCACGCGCTTTCGCGCGGCCAACCCCAAGCCGACCACCGAACTCGAATTCACCACGCCCTTCGAACTGCTGATCGCGGTGCTGCTGTCGGCGCAGTCGACCGACGTGGGCGTGAACAAGGCCACGCGCAAGCTCTACCCGGTGGCCAACACCCCGCAGGCCATCCTCGACCTGGGGCTGGACGAACTCAAGTCCTATATCTCGACCATTGGCCTCTACAACACAAAGGCGGCGAACGTCATGGCGACCTGCCGCATCCTGGTGGAGCAGCATGGCGGCGAGGTGCCGCATTCGCGCGAAGCGCTGGAAGCCCTGCCCGGCGTGGGCCGCAAGACCGCCAACGTGGTGCTGAATACCGCCTTCGGCGAGCCGGCCATGGCGGTCGATACCCACATCTTCCGGGTCTCGAACCGCACGAAGATCGCGCCGGGCAAGAACGTCGACATCGTCGAACAGAAGCTGCTGAAGTTCGTGCCGAAGGATTTTCTCATCGACGCCCACCACTGGCTGATCCTGCACGGCCGCTACACCTGCGTGGCGCGCAAGCCGAAGTGCTGGAACTGCCTGATCGCGGACCTGTGCGAGTTCAAGGACAAGACGCCGGCGCCGCCGGGCACGCTCGACCCGGCGGTGGAAGCCGCCGAAGCGGCTGGCCTCAAGTAAGCCTCAGCCCATCCGCTTTTCGCCGGTGGCGAACGAGGCGCGCGCGATACGCCCGTCGACCACCTCGTACACGCACAGCATCTCCACCGTGCCGCGCCCTTCGGGGAAATTGCGGGTCACGACCTCGACGTCGGTGACGAAGTTGCCGATCACCGAGCGGCTGACCAGGCGCGCGTGCAGGTCCGGTTCGGCGAAACGTTCCTGGTAGCGCGGGCGAATCGCCTCAAGGCCCTGCGCCAGCAGGGCGCCGTGCAGCGCGAACTGCTGCGCGTCCGGCGCGTAGGTCGCCATCAGGGCGTCGAGGTCCTTGGCGTTGTAGGCATCGAGCTGGGCCTGGACGACGGCGAGAGGGGAAGTGGTGTTCATACGCTCCATCGCTAAATAAAAAAACGCGCCAGGAACTGGCGCGTTTTCCATCTTAACGTAGGGGTGATCCAGTCCGGTGGACTGGATCACGCTTCGCCGAACGCGCGTTCAACTCAAGGATGCGCAGTGGCCAGGGATGCTTTGTTTGAACGCGTGGGCGGGGGACTCGCGGGGCCGCCTAGGCCCACCCTACGCGGCAAGCCTCTTTGGTGAATGCACGCCGATCGGCTTGCGCGCATCTTCGAGCTTGAACACGGCAACCACGTCGTTCAACGCCGCGGTCTGGTCACGCAGCGACTGCGCCGCAGCCGCCGCCTCTTCGACCAGCGCCGCGTTTTGCTGGGTGGTCGTGTCCATCTCGCCGACCGCCATATTGATCTGCGCGATGCCCGCGCCCTGCTCCGCGCTGGCAGTGCTGATCTCCGCGATGATGTCCATCACGCTGCGCACGCTGCTGACGATCTCGCCCATGGTGGCGCCGGCCTGGCCCACCAGCTGGTTGCCAACATCGACGCGGGCGACCGAGTCGTTGATCAGTTCCTTGATCTCCCTGGCAGCCGTGGCCGAGCGCTGCGCCAGATTGCGCACTTCGCCGGCCACCACCGCGAAGCCGCGGCCCTGCTCGCCGGCGCGCGCAGCTTCGACCGCCGCGTTCAGCGCGAGGATATTGGTCTGGAAGGCGATGCCGTCGATGACGCTGATGATGTCGACGATCTTCTTCGAGGATTCACTGATCGAGGCCATGGTGCCGACCACCTGCTCGACCATCTGGCCACCCTTGCTCGCCACGTCGCAGGCGGAGATCGCGAGCATGCTGGCGTGCTGGGCGTTCTCGGCATTGCGGTTCACGGTGGCAGTCATCTCTTCCATCGACGAGGCGGTTTCCTCGATCGCACCGGCCTGCTGCTCGGTACGGGCCGACAGGTCGGCATTGCCCTGCGCGATCTCGTCGGACGCCACGGCGATCGTCTCGGTACCGTTGCGCACCTGGGCCACGATGGTCTGCAGGCTGCCGGTCATGTCCTTCAGCGCCTGCAGCAGCTGGCCGGTTTCGTCGTTGCCGCGCACCTCGATGGTGGCGCGCAGGTCGCCCGCGGCGACGCTCTGGGCCACTTCGACGGCGTCTTCGATCGGGCGGGTGATCGAACGCGACACCAGCACGCCGGCGACGACCGCCGCGACGGCGCCCAGCAGCATCAGGCTGTAGCTCAGAATGGTGGCCTGCTTGCCCACCGCTTCGGCCGAGGCGACCGTCGCCACGGCCTGTTTCGACATCGCCTCCTGGGCCTGGGCCAGCAGTTCCGCGGGCGCACGGTCCATGCCCTTGACGGCGGTGTCGCCGGCGGCGGCATCGAAGCCGGACGAGGTGTAGTCGGCGTAGCCGCGGCGATAGCCCTCGCCCATCTTGGCATGCGCGCCGTCGAAGCGGCTCAGGAGATCGCGCACCTCGCCGGCCGGCAGGATGGCGACCAGCGCCTTCGCTTCCTGCGCAACTGCGGTTTCGGTCTTCTGGAAAGCGTCCCAGTACTTGCCGCGCTGCGCCTCGTCCTTGCCGCGCAGGAGGGTGTTCTTCCATTCCTGCGTCTGCAGGCGGAAGTGCGAGAGCAGTCCTTCGACGCGCTGGGCGTGGCCGGACTGGGTCACGGCCTCGTTATAGGTGTCGAGCGCCTGGTTCATGCGGCTCATGCCGAAGAAGCCGGCGCAGGCGACGACCAGGGTGACGGCGGCGAAGCCGATCGGGAGTTTGCGGCTGAGTTTCATGTGGGCCTTGAAGGAGGTGAACGGTAGGGCTATTCGCCACGCATGACCAGTCTACGTCCTTTGTATCCGCCAGGCAAAATCTAACTGATTTGACGATCCTTACCTGTATCTACGCGGCAACATCCCAGCCTTGGCGCCTGTCAGAGCAGGACCAGGTTATCGCGATGCACCAGCTCCGGCCCTTCGACATACCCAAGGATGCCTTCGATCTCGGCCGACGAATGGCGCATGATGCGCCGCACTTCGCTGCTGGTGTAGTTGGTGAGCCCGCGCGCCAGCGGCGTGCCGGCTTCGTCGAGGCAGGTGATCACCTGCCCGCGCCCGAACTCGCCGCGCACGCCGATCACGCCGATCGGCAGCAGCGACTTGCCTTCGCGGGTGAGCTTCTGCGCGGCGCCCGCATCGATCACTACTTCGCCCGTCGTGTGCAGGTGGTCGATCATCCACTGGCGGCGCGCCGTCAGCCGGCCGGTCGGTGCGGTCAGCTGGGTGCCGATCGCTTCGCCGCCCGCCAGGCGGGTGAGCACATTCTCTTCGCGGCCCCAGGCGATGATGGTGTGGGCGCCCGAACGCGCGGCGCGCTTGGCGGCCAGCACCTTGGTCAGCATGCCGCCGCGCCCCAGGCTGGAGCCGGCGCCGCCCGCCATCGCTTCGAGCTGGAGGTCGCCGGCCTGGGCTTCCCCGATGAGTTTGGCCTGCGGATCCTTGCGCGGATCGGCGGAGAACAGGCCGCGCTGGTCGGTGAGGATCACCAGGGCGTCGGCTTCGATCAGGTTGGCAACCAGGGCGCCGAGGGTGTCGTTGTCGCCGAACTTGATCTCGTCGGTAACGACGGTGTCGTTCTCGTTGATGATCGGGACCACGCCCAGGCGCAGCAGGGTCGTGAGGGTCGAGCGCGCGTTCAGGTAGCGCTCGCGGTCGGCCAGGTCGGCGTGGGTCAGCAGCACCTGGGCGGTGCCGATGCCGTGGCCGCGGAAGCTCGTCTCGTAGATCTGCGCCAGGCCCATCTGGCCGACGGCGGCGCAGGCCTGGAGTTCGTGGATGTCGGTCGGGCGGGCGGTGAAGCCGAGGCGCAGCATGCCTTCGGCGATGGCGCCGGAAGAGACCAGCACGACTTCCTTGCCGAGGCCGCGCAAGGCGGCGATCTGGGACGCCCAGCGGGCGATGGCGGCGTGGTCCAGGCCCCTGCCCTCGTCCGTGACGAGGGAGGAACCGACCTTGACGATGATTCTGGAGGCTTGCTGGAGGACGGAATGGAGGAATTGAGTCATGGCGACAGGAATTTTCCTCGCGGCCGTAAGGCCAGCAGGGAAAGTCCTGCCAACAGCTCGACCGCGCAGACAGCTAATAATACCCCCTTCGGCAGCCCGATCGCGAATGCGGCGACGAGGCGCCCGGCCGGCTGGGCCAGGAGGAACAAGGCGGTGAGGTCGCCGAGGATGGGCTGGTCGCCCTGCCTGGCTGCCAGGTAGGCCAGCATCGCGGTTGCGAGGCGGACACCCACGTAGATGGCGTAGAACTGGCTGTAGCCGTTCACGCCCACGAGAAACAGGCCCATCGCCGACGCGATACCGTCGGGATCGAGCAATGCCGCCAGCGCCGCCAGGGAACTGGCGGTGGCGACGAGGTGCAACAACCGGCTGCGCAGCCGGCCGCGATGGGGCAGGACTGCGGCCAACTTAGTCTTCGAGGATCTTGAAGCGGGGATCGTCGGGATCGATCGAGTTGATGCCGCGGGCTTCCTCGGTCATCGAAGTCTCTTCGGCGCGCTGCTCGCTGGTGCGCTTCTCTTCCAGGTGCAGGTAGATCGCATTGACCAGGTCCTGGCAGCCTTCGCGGTTCAGGGCCGAGATCTCGAACATAGGCCCTTTCCAGGCCATGCGCTTGATGAAGTCCTTAACGACCTTCTTGCGCTCGGATTCCTCCACCACGTCGAGCTTGTTGAGCACCAGCCAGCGCGGCTTGTTCAGCAGTTCTTCGTCGTACTTCTCGAGTTCCTTGACCAGGGCCTTGGCTTCCTTCACAGGGTCGGCCTTGGCATCGAAGCCCGACAGGTCGACGATGTGCAGCAGCAGGCCCGTGCGCGCCAGGTGGCGCAGGAACTGGTGCCCCAGGCCCGCGCCTTCGGCCGCACCCTCGATCAGGCCCGGGATGTCGGCGATCACGAAGCTCTTTTCGTGCGAGACGCGCACCACGCCCAGGTTCGGATGCAGGGTCGTGAACGGGTAGTCGGCGATCTTCGGCTTGGCGTTCGAGACGGCGGTAATGAAGGTCGACTTGCCGGCGTTCGGCATGCCCAGCAGGCCCACGTCGGCCAGCACCTTCAGCTCGAGGCGCAGGGTGCGGCGTTCGCCGGCCTTGCCTTCGGTCTTCTGGCGCGGCGCGCGGTTGGTCGAGGTCTTGAAGTGGATATTGCCCCAGCCGCCCTCGCCGCCCTTGGCCAGCAGTTCGGTCTGGCCGTGTTCCATCAGGTCGGCGATGATCTCGCCGTTGACGTCGTCCACGATCAGGGTGCCGACCGGCATGCGCAGGTAGACATCTTCCGCGCCCTTGCCGTAGCAGTCCGAGCCGCGGCCCGGTTCGCCGTTGCGCGCGTGGTGGGTCTTCGAATAGCGGAAGTCCACCAGGGTGTTGATGTTACGGTCGGCCACCACGAAGATCGAGCCGCCCTTGCCTCCGTCGCCGCCGTCCGGGCCGCCGAATGGGCGGAACTTCTCGCGGCGGAACGAGGCGCACCCGTTGCCGCCGTCGCCGGCGATGACTTCAATTCTTGCTTCGTCGATAAACTTCATGATGGTGACCGATAAAAACTAAAAAGGCCCTACCGTGGGCAGAGCCTTTCGATGGAAGGCTTACGCCTTGCAAAGAAGCGCCGCGAAATGCGGCGCGAGTGCTTTATTAAGCAGCGACTGCTTCGTTAGCAACGACGGTCACGAACTGCTTCGAGCCCACGCCTTGCTTGACGAACTTGACGGTACCGTCGACCAGCGCGAACAGGGTGTGGTCCTTGCCGGTGCCGACGTTGGCGCCAGCGCGCACCGGGGTGCCGCGTTGACGGATGATGATGCCGCCGGCGTTGATCGCCTGGCCGCCGTAGACTTTCACGCCAAGGCGTTTGCTTTCTGAGTCACGGCCGTTGCGGGTAGTACCGCCACCTTTTTTGTGTGCCATTTATTTGCTCCTTGATGAATGAACTTGGTGAATCGAACGGGGATTAGCCGTTGATCGACACCACCTGGATTTCGGTGAAGTTCTGGCGATGGCCCTGACGCTTCTGGTAGTGCTTACGACGGCGCATCTTGAAGATGCGGACCTTGTCGTGGCGACCGTGGGAAACAACTTTCACCAGGACCGAGGCACCTTCGACCAGCGGAGCACCAAACTTGATGCTGTCGCCCGCGCCGAGCGCGAGAACTTGATCGATGGTGAGTTCGGAACCAATGTCAGCAGGTATCTGTTCTACTTTGAGTTTTTCGCCAGCGACAACTTTGTATTGCTTGCCACCGGTTTTTATGACCGCGTACATGATTGAAACCTCATCAAATGTTAAAAGAATCCCGCCGGCGTCAGAGACGCTGAGCTGTTCGGATGCCGGGGAACAGGGGATTATACATAACTCGTGGCAAGCGGTCAAAAGGGCTTCACGTTTCGCGGGCAAGCGCCTAAACGGGCGTAGCGCAAAGCCAACGGCGCGATCGACAGCCCTTCGCTGTAGCGCTCTCTCAGCCAGGCGCGGGACGGCCTCCCCTTGCATGTCGTATAATCGCCGCACTTGACCAAAACGCCACTGTCTTTACTTACTGTTACCGCAGGTTCGCCTTGTCAGCCGCTACCCAAACCGCCCAGAACACCATTGCCCAATCGATCGCCGCCGACATGGAGTCCGTGAATACGGTGATCCGACAGCGCCTGCACTCGGAAGTGAGCCTGGTGAACCAGATCGCCGAGTACATCATCAGCGCGGGCGGCAAACGGATCCGGCCGGTACTGGTGCTGCTGCTGGCCAATGCCTATGGATACAAGGGCAGCGCCCACCACGAGCTGGCGGCGGTGGTCGAGTTCATCCACACCGCGACCCTGCTGCACGACGACGTCGTCGACGAATCTTCGATGCGCCGCGGCCGCCAGACGGCGAACGCCCTGTTCGGCAACGCGGCCTCGGTGCTGGTCGGCGACTTTTTATATTCGCGCTCGTTCCAGATGATGGTCAGCCTCGACAATATGCGCGTGATGCGCATCCTGTCCGACGCCACCAACGTGATCGCGGAAGGCGAAGTGCTGCAGCTGCTGAACATGCACGATCCGGACGTGACCCACGAGAGCTACCTGAAGGTGATCCGCTCGAAGACCGCCAAGCTGTTCGAGGCGGCCGCCGAGCTGGGCGCCCTGGTCGGCGGCGCGAGCGACGCGCAGATCGACGCGGCCGGCGAATACGGCCGCTCGCTGGGCACGGCGTTCCAGTTAATTGACGATGTGCTGGACTACGCCGGTGACGCCGCCGAAATCGGCAAGAACCTGGGCGACGACCTGCGTGAAGGCAAGCCCACCCTGCCCCTGATCTGGCTGATGGAAAACGGTACCCCGGAGCAGCGCCAGCTGGTGCGCAGCTGCATCGAGCACGGCGACGAAGAGCAGTTCGACGCGGTGCTGGCGGCCGTTACCTCCAGCGGCGCCCTGGATTACACCCGCGCCCAGGCGGAAAGCGCCGCCCGCCGCGCGGCCGAGGCCATCAGCGGCCTGCCGGACAGTATCTACAAGTCGAGCCTGCTCCAGCTCTGCAGTTTCGCTGTTGACAGGAACCATTGAGCAAATTATAGTAATGCCTTCCCGAGATTTCGGAAACGAGATCTCAAACCGTCGGGGTGTAGCTTAGCCCGGTAGAGCGCTACGTTCGGGACGTAGAGGCCGGAGGTTCGAATCCTCTCACCCCGACCACGAATTCCAGAAAAGCAGCGAGTCCTTCATCCAAGGCTCGCTGTTTTTTTTCGTCCATGGCACGTAGCGATTCCCCCCTGTGGTGGTGGGCGACGCGCGCAAAGCGAACGATTAGCCTCACGCCTTTCGACATTATCGTTCATCCGGCCATGAAAAAAACCTTCCTCGCGCCTGCCCTCCTCGCCTTTGCCGCTACCTGCCATGCCGCCGTCCCCGAGTCAGGCCGCCTGGTCCTCGACGTGAAGATCGACGGGAGCGGACAGACCCGCGGCACCCAGGGCAAGTCGATCTTCAAGACCGCCCAGGCGGCGCACCTGGCCTTCACCGTGCACCCGGTCGCCGGCCTGGAGGCCGTCAATCGCCTGGACGAAGCCGGCACGCAGCAGATGTTGGCGCAGCAGAATGCGCCGGTGCAGGCCCGCATGCCTTCCGAAGCCGAGGCGCAGCGCGTGGCGGAACAGATGCAGAAGAAGGCGGCCGCCTGCGGCAACAACGTCGCCTGCCTGCAGCGCGTCGGCGAAGAGGCCAGCCGCATGACCATGGCCTGGACGGGCACGCCCTCCGTGCCGCAGCCGCAGGACGGCCGCTACCTGAACTTCAGCGGCCTGCAGCCGGAAGCCTGCCGGATGGCGTACCGCGCGCGGATCCAGGACAGCGTGGATGGCGCCATCGACGACGTGGGCGGCCCCAGGCCCTACCTCGAGAGGAAGGAAGTCGACTACCAGGGCGGCGAGCGCGAGGCCGTCTTCGTCTGCCAGAGCATGGTGACGCTGGATACGAAGACCGGCAGCCTGTGGGTGGCCACCCAGCCGCCCGCGCCCAAGGGCAAGGTCACGCGCCACTACGGCGCGGACCGCCGGACCGATACGCCGGTCGACGGCGTCCAGCTGCACAAGGAAGCGATGGCCTGGGTGTTCGATCAGCTGCGCGGCAAGGTGCAGCAGAGCGGCAGCCGCAAGACCACCCTGCGCGTGCCCCTCGACCTGCTTGGCCAGAAGGGCGAGCAGGTGGTCGAGGTCGACATGCGCTGGAAGTTCGAGACGAAATAGGCGCCCGCTGCCTAGTCGGCCAGCAGCACCTGCTTCACGTGCTCGCCCGGTAGCGCGACGCGCAGGCGCCTGGTGGCCGCATCGAAGGCGCCCTCCACCTCCTGTCCATCGATCCTGACGGCGGGCGGCCGCGCCTGCAGGCCGATGAACTCGATCGCGCTCACACGCTGGTAGCCCCGGTTTTCCGGCATCTCCAGCCGCAGGCTCTGCCCTTGCTGGCGCGCGGTGATCGTGCGCGATTGCCCCTGGAGGTAGCCATAACCGTCACCGGCATCCTGGAAGACCCGGCCGCTGCCATCGGCGCCCCTTGCCACCAGCAGGGTCAGGGGTGCGTCACGCATCTCGCCGGTATGCTGCGTCACCGCGGAAACGGGCACGATGGCGCCGGCGCGGATGAAGAGCGGCAGCCGGTCCAGCGGCGCCGCGACCTTCGCCGTCGCGCCCCCTTCATGGCGCTTCCCCGTCCACCAGTTGATCCATGCGGCGCCCTTCGGGAAGTAGACTTCGCGGCTCGTCTGCCCTTCCTTCAGGACCGGGGCCGCCAGCAGGTCCGCGCCTAGCAGGTACTGGTCCTCCACCAGGCCGGCGCGCGGATCCGCCGGGTACTCGAACCACAGCGGACGCATGGGCGGCCTGCCCGTGCGCTCGTTTTCCTCGAACAGCGTGTACAGGTAAGGCAGGAGCTGGTAGCGCAGCTCGATGGCGGCGCGGTTGATGCGCTCGTATTCCGGCCCGAAGGCCCAGGGTTCGCGCGGCGCCGAGACGTCGTTCGAGTGGGTGCGGAAATAAGGCGTCAGGCTTGCAGCCTGCATCCAGCGCGCGTGCAGCTCGGCGCTCGGACTGCCCATGAAGCCGCCAACGTCGGCGCCCACAAAAGGCACGCCCGACACCGACAGGTTGGCCAGCATCGGAATGGTCAGCGCGAGGCTGCCCCAGGTCGGCGAATTGTCCCCGGTCCAGACCGCGGCGTAGCGCTGCACGCCGGCAAAACCGGCGCGGGTGAGCACCATCGGGCGCTTTTCGGGGCGCAGCTTCTTCAGGCCCTCGAAACTGGCGCGCGCCATCTGCATGCCGTAGACGTTGTGGTACTGCGCGTGGTTCCCCGGCCGGCCGTCGCCGTCATGGCGTACGTCGAGCGGAAAGGTGCGGTGCGGGCCGAGCGGAATCTCGGGCCCCTTGAAGTCGTCCGGCGGGAAGACGCCCGGCTCGTTCATGTCGTTCCAGAAGCCGTCCACACCCAGGTCGAGGGCCGATCGATAGAGGCTGCCGAACCAGTCACGCGCCGCCTTTGAGGTGAAATCCGGGAAGGCGCAGATGCCGGGCCAGACTTTCTCGTGCAGCTCGCTGCCGTCCGGCCTTTTCACGAAGTGGTCCCCTGCCCGGCCGCTCTGGTAGATCGGGAAGTTCGGGTCCAGCTTGATCCCCGGGTCGACGATGGTCACGGCCCGGAAGCCTTGCTCGTGCAGGCTGTCCAGCATGGTCTTCGGCGCGGGGAAGGTCCCGGCATTCCAGGTGAAGACCCTGAAGCCGTCCATGTGGTCGATGTCGAGGTAGAGCACGTCGGCCGGAATGCGGCGCCGGCGGAACTGCTGCGCGACGTCCAGCACCTTTTCCTGGTTCATATACGACCAGCGCGACTGGTGGTAGCCTAGCGACCACTGGGGCGGCAGCGCACCGCGTCCGGTCAGGGCCGTGTAGTCGCGCAGCACGCCCGCAGGGGTGCGTTCGGCGCCGCCCGTGAACACGTAGTAATCCAGTTCCCCACCCTTTGCGCCGAAGCTGTAGCGGTGGGGGTCCAGCTTGCCCATGTCGAACCAGCTGCGCCAGGTATTGTTGAAGAAGAGGCCATAGCTGCGGCCTTCGTGCAGGGCGATGAAGAAGGGAATCGCCTGGTAGGAGGGATCGTGGCCGGCGGGGTAGTCCGGCACGTCGGCGTTCCACATCACCATGGCCTGCTGGTGGCGCGACATCGGGAAGGTCTTTTCGCCGAAGCCGTAATACAGCTCGTAGTCGTCGCGGCGCATCGAGGTTTCGACCGAGCCGTCGGCGGCGTTGAAGGCCATAGGACGGGCGGGGTCGTCAGCGACGACCAGCCGGCCGGCGCTGTCGAAGACCGAGATGGCGAGTTCCGGCGCATGCTGGACGACGATGCGCGTACCGCTTGCGGAGCGCAGCTGCGTGGCCGCGCCCTGCTTCGTCCTGGTCGCCTTGCTGCGTGGCGGGGCGCCTTCGATGGCGTACGAGACGTCCGCGTCGAAACGGCCGGTCGGCGTCATGCGCACGCGCACCACATCCGGGGTGACAAAGCCGACGCGCACGCGCGCGCCGCTGGACAACTTCAGTTCGAGACCGTCGTCGAGCGCGCGGCTCCCGACCACCTTGCCGACGCCGCGCAGGGCGGCGCCGGCCGGGGTGGAAAGAAGGAGAACGAGTGCGGCGCAGGCCGCGACGGGAAAACGCAGGGTGGACCGCATCGCGGACATCTCCTTCTTCCTTACATCAGACCGTCGCGCCCTTGCCGTACAGGTTCGCGTACTTCAGGCCGAAGTACAGGATGAAGGCATAGCAGGCGGCCGGCACCAGGAAGGAGGTCTGGACGCTGATGCCGTCCGCGAAGAAGCCCTGCACGAAGGGCACGATGGCGCCGCCGACGATGGCCATGCACAGGATGCCCGATGCCTGGCCGGTGAACTTGCCGAGCTTGAACAGGGCCATGCTGAAGATGGTCGGGAACATGATCGAATTGAACAGGCCCACCGCGATGATCGCCCACATGGCCGCCTGGCCCTGGCCGAAGACGGCGAACAGGATCAGCGCGATCGAGGCAGCCGAATTGAAGGCCAGCGCCTTGCCCGGGCTGACGTAGCGCATGGCGGCGAAGCCGATGAAGCGGCCGATCATGGCGCCGCCCCAGTAGAAGCTGACGTAGTGGGCCGCGTCCGCATGGGACAGGCCGGCGATGCTCGGCTCGGCGAAGAAGTTGATCAGGAAGCTGCCGATGCTCACTTCGGCGCCGACGTAGACGAAGATGCCGATGGCACCCAGCAGCAGGTGGCGGTGGGCCAGCACCGAGCCCTTGGCCTCCTCACCCACGTTCTGCACCGGGTCGTCCGCATGCACGATCTTCGGCAGGCGCACGAGGGCGAACAGCACGGCCAGCACCAGCAGCGCGCCGGCCAGCACCAGGTAAGGACCCTGCACGCTGGCCGCCTGGGCCGCCCGGTAGGCGGCCTGCTCCACGGCCGGCAGCCTGGCCAGTTCTTCCACGCCCATCACGCTGCCGGAGAGGATCAGGATGCCGCCCAGGGCCGGCGCCACGGTCGTGCCCAGGGAATTGAAGGCCTGGGTGAGCGTCAGGCGGCTCGAGGCATTGCGGGCGTCGCCCAGCACCGTCACGAAGGGATTGGCCGCCACCTGCAGGATGGTGATGCCGGCCGCCAACACGAAGAAGCCGAACAGGAACAGCGCATAGCCGCTGTTGGCGGCCGGGTAGAACAGTCCACAGCCGATGGCCGCGACCACCAGGCCGGCGACGGCGCCGTTCTGGTAGCCGATGCGCTTGATGAGCGCGCCGGCCGGCAGCGACACGATGAAGTAGGCGCCGAAGAAGCAGAACTGCACCATCATGGCCTGCACATAGGTCAGGGTGTAGAGCTCCTTCAGGTGCGGAATCAGGACGTCGTTCAGCGCCGTCAGGAGACCCCACATGAAGAACAGGATGGTGATGATGACGAGCGGGCCCGTGGTGCCGGCCTGCGTGGTCGGGTGGGGCAGCGTCGTCGTCGTCGGCTGCGGAATGTTTGCCATGTGAAGTCTCCTGATTATTTATACGTACAGCATGCACATCGCCCCGGCGCGGGCCGGGGCGATGGTCTTGAAGCGAACGATTACTGCGCGATGCCCGCGGGCGGGTTCGGCAGGTCCCTGGCACGGGTGCCCCAGCCGGCGGTATCCGGCTGCGCCGACAGCCCGTACTGCAGGGTGCCGGCCTGTTGCAGCTGCTCCCAGTCCAGCCACACGCGCTGTACCGGCTTGCCGGCATAGTTCACGGACTTGACGAACTGGCGCACGCCCGGCTTGGCGCCCGGCGCCTCGATGCGCAGCACGCCGCCCTTCGGCAGGTCGATCTCGGCCTTGGCAAAGCGCGGCGCATGCAGCAGGAAGCGGCCGCTGCCCGGGGTGTCCGGGTAGATGCCCAGGGCGCTGAACAGGTACCAGGCCGACATGGTGCCGAGGTCGTCGTTGCCGGTCACGCCGCCGGCGCCGTTGGTGAACAGGGTCTCGGCCGCGCGCAGCACCGTGGTGGTCTTCCAGGGCTGGCCCATCAGGGTGTACATCCAGGGCGCATGCAGGTCGGGCTCGTTGTTCGGGTTGTAGCGGAACTGGGCGTAGTAGCTGTACGGACCCACGACCCAGGACTTGCGCACCGCATTCGGGTCGGCCGTGATGGCGTCGATGTCGAAGAACTGGTCGAGGCGGCCCAGGGCCTGTTGGTTGCCGCCCATCGCGGCGGTAAGACCCGGCACGTCCTGCTGCACCAGCCACTGGTACTGCCAGGCGGTGCCTTCATGGAAGCCATGGTCGCCGCGCGGATCGAAGCCGCTGCCGACGTCCGCGAACCAGCTGCCATCTTCCAGGCGTGGACGCGGGAAGCCCTTCTGGCCGGTCGGCGCATCGACCACGCTCGGGTCCCAGATCTTCTTCCAGTTCAGGGCGCGCTGCGACAGGATCTGCGCATCCTTCGTGTGGCCCAGCTTCTTCGCCATTTCGGCGAGCGCGCTGTCGGCCAGGGCGTATTCCAGGGTCGCCGAGGCGCCATGGTGCGGGTCGGTGTCCATGCCCTTCGAGATGAAGCTGCGGTCATACTGGACGAAGCCCTGGCGCAGGTAGCTCGGATTGCCCGAACGGCCCTGCGGGCGGATTGCAAAGGCCGGCACGCCGAAGGCGTTCTCGCGCAGCGCGGCATAGGCTTCCTTCTCGCGGCCCTTCAGGGCGCCGTAGCGCCACAGGTCGACCATGAACGGGGTCACCGGGTCGCCGGTCATGATGTTGGTTTCGAAGTTGGCATAGCCCCAGCGCGGCAGCCAGCCGCCCTGCTCGCGGATCTTCAGCACGGAATTCGCGATGTCGCGTGCGCGCTGCGGGCGCAGCAGGGCGATCAGCTGGTTCTGGGCGCGGTAGGTGTCCCACAGCGAGAAGTACTCGTAGTAGGTCCAGTCCTTGGCAGTATGAATCTTGTCGTCGTAGCCGCGGTAGCGGCCGTCGGCGTCGTTGCCGGTCATCGGCTGCAGCAGGGCGTGGTAGAGCGCGGTGTAGAACACGGTGCGGTCGTCGTTACTGCCGCCCTCGATGCGCACACTGCCCAGTTCGCGCTGCCACTCGGCCTGCGATTTGGCTTTCATCGCTTCAAAAGAGATCGGCTGGCCGTTCACGATGCCGTCGGCCTTCAGGTTGATGCGGGCGCCTTCCGCATCGACGTGCGAGATCGCGCTCACCGCGGTGACGGCCTTGCCGTTCTTGAGGTCGAAGCTCAGCCACACGCCGTGCGGCTTGGCTTCGCCGTTCTGGCTCGGTCCGTCCACGCCGGGCCAGCCGCCGCGGTCGTCCCAGATGCCCTTGGCGACGAAGGGCTGGTCGAACTGGATGCGGAACCAGGTGGTGTACTTGGCGCCGCCGCAGAAGCTCTTGGTGACGATCTGGCCTTCGACGCTGCGGTCGTCGACGATCTTCACCTGGCTGCCGATGACGGAATGGCGCTCGTTGGCCTGGCCCAGGTTGAGCAGCACGTGGCCGGTCGCGGTCTGGTCTGAAAAGGTATAGCGCTCGGCCGCGGCGCGGGTCAGCGCGGTCGATTCGGCGGTGATGCCGCCGTAGCTGGTCAGCTTGACCTTGTAGTAGCCGGCCTGGCCGACTTCGCCGTCATGGGTGTATTCGGCGGCGTACTTCTTGTGGTCGAAGCTGCCCGGCTTGGCTGTATCGAAATCGCCGCCCGGCTTGATGCTGCCGGTCACCGGCAGTACCGACAGCTGGCCGCCCTGCTCCCAGCAGCCGGCGCCGGACACGAAGGAGTGGCCGAAGCCGCGGATACGCTTGTCGCTGTAGCGGTAGCCGGCGTAGTGGTCGGCGATCGGGCTGACCTGGATCTTGCCGAAGGGCGCCGAGGCGCCCGGGAAGGTATTGCCTTCGTCCTGGGTGCCGATGAAGGTGTTCACGGGCGTGGTGTTGGCGGTTGCCGCCGACAGGGGCAGAGGTAGGGCCAGGACCACCAGGGCGAGGCCCAGGGCGGGAGCAAAACGGGTTTGACGCATCACGATACTTCTCCTTCGAGCAGTTCGAACAACTGGTGCATGGCCGCGGGGGTCGGCGGCGTGGCGCCCGCTTGCAGGCAGGCGGCGGAACCGGCAGCCAGCGCGGCGTGCAGGTGGGATTGCAGGCTGCGCGCCGGCTGGCGCGACAGGCTGTGCAAGAGGCCCGCGATGCTGGCGTCGCCGGCGCCGACGGTGTCGACCACGGCAACTTTTGGCGCCATCGCATGGACGCGTTCTTCACCACGGAACAGGCTCGCGCCCTGGCCGCCGCGCGTCAGCAGGAACAGCGCCGCAGGATTCATCGCGCGCAGGCGGGAAAAAGCCACGTCCACGCCCAGGCCCGGGAACAGGCCACGCAGGTCGTCGTCCGACACCTTGATCACGTCGGCGATCGACGCCAGCGCTTCCAGGGTCGGCGTATAGCGCTCGTCCATCAGGTTGCGGTAGTTCGGGTCGTAGCTGATCGACACGCCCTGGGCCTTCAATCGCTGCGCCAGCGCCACCAGCGTGGACGCCAGCGGCTGGCGCGCCAGGCTGATCCCGCCGAAGTGGGCCCATTCCAGAGCCTCGGTCCAGCCGGCCGGGTACTGGCGCGGGTCGAAATGCAGGTCGGCGCTGTCGTCGCCGATGAAGAAGTAGTGTGGCGGCTCGCTCTTCTCGACGATCGCCAGGAGCGGCGAACGCGGCACGCGCTGCAGCAGGCGCAGGTCCAGGCCGACTTCCTCGCTGGCCGCCCACAGGGCGTCGCCGAAGCGGTCCTGGCTGATGGCGCCGGCAAAGGCGGTCTTCTCGCCCAGGCCAGCCAGTGCGCGCGCCACGTTCCAGGTCGAGCCGCCCACGCGGGCGACCCAGGTGTCCTGGCCCTGGTCGATCATGTCGGTGAGCGCCTCGCCGGCGCACAGCATCACGGGAGCGTTGTCCATGTCACGCTTTCGGCAGCACGGCCACGATGTCGTAGACGGCGCCCATGGTGTGGTAGTCGACCTTGCCGGCCGGGCTCTTCTCGTCGCTCAGCTTGCGGTTCTCGCGGTCGAGGATGCGGTACCAGGCGCCGTGCTGGTGGTCGACCATATGGGCCCAGCTGTAGGCCCAGATGCGGTCGTACCATTCCCAGTAGTAGGCATTGCCGGTGCGCTCGGCCAGCATGGCGGCGGCTGCCGCGCTCTCGGCCTGCACCCAGAAGTACTTGTGCCAGTCGCAGATCTCGAGGCTGGGGGCCAGCGAGTAGCACAGGCCGCCGTGTTCCTGGTCCCAGCCCTGCTCCACCGCCACCTTGAACAGGCGCTCGGCGGTCGGCAGCAGCCACGCGAGGTCCTGCTGCAGGACGCCTTTCGCACGGGATTCCAGCAACAGGAGCAGCTTGGCCCACTCGGTGAAGTGGCCCGGCTGGTAGCCCCAGGGGCGGAACAGGTTTTCCGGGTCGTCGATGTTGAACTTCCAGTCCGGCTGCCACTGCTGGTCGTAGTGTTCCCAAATCAGGCCGCCGCAACGCTGGGCCTGGCGCTGGGTGATGTTGTAGGCGACCGTGTAGGCCCGCTCGAGGTAGCGCGCTTCACCGGTGGCCTGGTGGGCCGCCAGCAGGGCTTCGACCGAGTGCATGTTCGCGTTCTGGCCGCGGTAGGTCGACAGCGTGCTCCAGTCCTGGCTCGCTTCGTCCGCATACAGGCCATCGGCGTCAACCCAGAAGCGGCGCTCCATCAGTTCGAAGGCTTCGCCGATCCAGGGACGCGCCTCCTCCACGCCCGCCATGACGGCGTGCGAATAGGCCAGCAGCACGAAGGCTTCGCCGTAGGCGTGCTGGGTGCCGTCTTCGATCCTGCCCCCGTCGAGCATCCAGGCGTAGCCGTCGCCGTCCGGGGCACGATGGGCCTCACGCACGAAACGCACCGCGTGCTTCAGGCCCTCGAGGTAGCCCGGGTCCTGGAAGTGGCGGTAGGCCATCGCATAGGTGAACACGAAACGCGTGCTGCTCACCAGGTGGCGGTGGGTGGCGTCGTAGACCGCGCCGTCGTCCTTGAAGTAGTGGTACATGCCGCCCGCGGGGTCGATCGCGCGCGGATGGTAGAAGCGCATCGTGTGGCGCGCGTGGTCGAGCAGGACGTCCGGGCTGCGGAAGTTCGGGAGAGTGGTCATATTGTCGTGGTTGGGCGGGTGGAGACTAGTCGTCGTAACTGCTCTCGCGCACGATCATCTCGACCGGCACGGTAATCTGGGATGGCTGTTCGTCCGGCTTGTGCAGCAGGAGATCGACCCCGGCCCGGCCCAGCGCTTCCTTGTCGACGCGTACCGTGCTCAATGGGGGAATCGCGGCAGCCGCCGCGGCGATGTCGTCGAAGCCGACGATCGCGATGTCGTAGGGGACCTTCAGGCCTTCGTTCAGGCAGAACTTCATGGCGGCCAGCGCCGTGCTGTCGTTGTAGCAGAACACCGCGTCGGCGCGCTTCGGGAGGCTGAGCAGGCTGCGCATGGCTTCGGCCACCGCCTCGTCGCCCTCGCCCATCGAGGGCACGATGACTTCGAGGTCGGGATCGGCGTGCACCTTGGCGTCGAACAGGGCCTGGCGGAAGCCCCGGTTGCGCTGCTGGATGCTGTAGTGGGCCAGCGAGCCGGAAAGCATGGCGATGCGCTTGCGGCCGGTGCGCAGCAGGTGCTGGGTGGCGAGGTAGCCGCCGCGCAGGTTGTCCGGGTTGACCGAGGTGAAGCCGCGGCGGTGCATGTCGACCAGCACCATGGGCTTGCCGACCTGCTGCAGGGCGGCCAGCACCTCGGGTTCGAAGAAGCCGGCGCAGATGATGGCGTCGGGCTGGTGCAGGCGGATCTGGCCCAGCACCGGCTCGGCCGGGCCGACCGCAATGAAGGACAGGGCCACGCCTTCGCGGCGGCAGGCTTCTTCGGCCCCGTGCAGCACGGGCGAGAAGAAGGGGCTGGAGGCCAGCGTGTTGTGCTGGCTGTGGAGCAGGAAGGCGATGCGGCGGATGCGGCCCTTCTTCAGCTGCGAGAAGTCATAGCCCAGGCGCAGGGCCGCTTCGCGCACCTTGTCGCGGGTGACTTCGGTCATGCCGGCCTGGTTCTTCAGCGCGCGCGAGACCGTCCCGATCGACAGGCCGGTGGTTTCCGCGATGTCGCGCAGGGTTACCTGGCTCATGGCCGCGCCTCCAGGCGCAGGCCATGCAGCGAAATGACGTGCATGAAAGGTCTCCAGTCTTTGTTTTATTAAACGCGTTTCGCAACGCGTCTTCCTGCCGTGGGAGGGCTGCTTCGCGCCCCTCCTTTTCATAGTCGGTTTTTATATCAGCCGCGTTTTGGCAGCGTCAACCGCAGTTGCGTAAAGCACGGCATTTTTAGCGCATTTTTAGTAAACAAACTTTTGTTAATAGGCGGTGTCTTTTGACAGGGTTTGCAGGCGCAAGGCCTTGCGCAAGGCGGCCAGGCCGGCCTTCGAGGACACGCGCAGGCTGACGCGCTCGCCCGGCAGCAGGGTCAGGGCGTTATCCGACACCTCGGCCTCGCCCGCATCGATCCACAGGCCGCGCACCAGGGTCGCCGCCTGCAGCTCGAGCACATACGCACTGCCGTCGCGGCGCCACTGCGCCTGCACGCCCGGCTCCAGCCACGCCATGTCCTTGGCCGCCTTGAAGTACACCACACGGCGCGACGCCGGTTCGCCCTCCGCGCGCAGTTCGAAGACCGCCACGGTGGATGCCGGGTCGGCCCGGCCGAGCAGGTCGGCGTCTACGTAGTCGGCAAGCTTGGTCGCCGACAGCGGCGCCATCTCGACCGGCTTGCGCTCGTCGCGCAGGACCGCGCCGTCGAGGGTCATCACGCGCAGGCGCAGCTCGCCGCGCACGGCCTGGGTACGGTCGTTCAGCAGGTGTACCTGCGTCTGGCCGGCCGCATTGCGCAGCGCGGACACCGCGACCGGCGCGAAGAAGCGGCGCGCGTGGAACTGCAGCGCCTTCCAGCGCCCGAACCAGTCCACGCTCGACCAGGAGGCGCCCGGCCACACGTCATTCAGCTGCCAGTAGAGGGAACCCATGGTGAAGGGACGGCTAGCACGGTGGTGCAGGGCCGCCAGCTCGATGCCCTCGGCCTGCATCACCTGGCTCAGGTAGATGAAGCGGCCGAAATCCTTCGGCTCGCCGAATTCCTCCTTCACGTACTTCATCAAGCGTTCGTTGCCTTTACCCGCCAGGAACTTCTGGTGCGCCTCGATGACCGGGGTCGCCACGCCCTGCTCCGCGCGTTTCGCGAAAGCGTCGACCGTGCGCTGCACCGGCCAGGCCTGCAAGCCGTACTCGGACATGAAGCGCGGCGTGATCTCCAGGTATTTCGTGACCGGATGCGCCGGGTTGCCCCAGACTTCCCAGTAGTGCATGTCGCCGCTGGCCGGCGTGTTGGCCACTTCCGCCAGGTCGTCGCCCGGGGAACTGGACCAGTAGCCGATGCCGCCGCCTTCTTCGGCCACGACCTGGCGCAGATCGCCGCCGAAGAGCTGGACATAGCCCTTCCAGACCTTGTCGGCAAAAGCGGGATCGGCCTTCTTGAGGTCCTTGCCGTGCCCCCAGTACTTCCACGCGATCTCTTCCTCGTTGTTGCCGCACCAGAGGACGACGCTCGGATGGTTGCGCAGGCGCCGCACCTGGTCGCGCGCCTCCGCCACCACGCTGGCGCGGAAACCATCGTCGTAGGCCGGCTGCATGCCGCCGCCGAACATGAAGTCCTGCCAGACCATCAGGCCCAGCTCGTCGGCCAGCTCGAAGAAATCGTCGTTCTCGTAATAGCCGCCGCCCCAGCTGCGCAGCATGTTCATGTTGGCATCGCGCGCCGACTCCAGCACGCGGCGCAGCTGCGCCCTCGTCACTCTTGGCTGGAACATGTCGAAGGGGATGGTGTTCGCGCCCTTGGCGAAGACCGGGATGCCGTTGACGAGGAAGTAGAAACGCTTGCCCTTCTCGTCCGGGTCGCGGCGCAGCACCACGCTGCGCAGGCCGGTGCGCGCGGCCAGTTTCGCCACGGTCGCCTTGCCGTCGACCACCTCGAGCTCGTAGCGGTACAGCGGCTGGGCGCCATAGCCGGTCGGGAACCAGCGCTGGGGCTGATCGATCCGGACCGGCAATTCGATACGGTTGGCGCCCGCACGCAGGTTCGCCCCCTGCTCGGCCGCCAGGGTGCGCTTGCCGCCGGGCGCCGTCTGCCACAGGCGCAGCGACACCGCGCCATTGCGTACCGCATCCAGGCTGGCGATCGCGGCGACGTCGGCGCGCGCCGCGTCCACGTGGTCCTGGCGCAGCTGCAGGTCGTCGATGCGGACCGCATCCCAGCTCTGCAGCACGACAGGCTTGCTGATACCCGCGGTCACGTAGCGCGGCCCCCAGTCCCAGCCATAGTGATAGGCGGGCTTGCGCGCGAAATTCCCCGTCATCGCATCCTTCGGCTCGTCGCCATAGGGGGATGGATAGTTACCGGCGATCTTGTTCGGCATCGCCTGCACCTGCGGCAGCAGGGTCGCGATCGGCGAGCGGAACACGATGCGCAGCTCGTTGGCCTTCGCGCGCAGCCTGCCCTGCACCGGCAAGCGCCAGGTGCGGTGGGCGTTGTCGGCCTTCAGCAGCTGCTCGCCATTGAGCCAGACTTCGGCATAGGTATCGAGGCCCTTGAACACCAGGTCGCTGCGTGCCCGCCCCAGGACCTCGCGCGGCGCATCGAAGCGGGTCCGGTATTCCCAGTCCGCCAGGCCGATCCACTGCAGGCCGGCTTCGGGAGCGCCGACATAGGGGTCGGCGATGACCTTGTGCGCGAACAGGTCGGTATGCACGGTGCCCGGCACGGACGCCGCGCGCCAGGGCGCCGCTTCCGGATGGGCGCCCGCCTGGGCGCTGCCCGGCAGCAGGCGGAAGGTCCAGCCCTTGTCGATGAGGATCTGGCCCGGCGAGGCCGCCATGGCCGAGGCGGTGGCAATGGCCAGCACGGCGCCCAGCAGCAGGCGCGCGACAGGACCCAGCAATGGACGCTTGTTCATGGCGTGTTCGCTTTCCAGTAACGGTCGATCCACTCCTGGTGGGTCGGCATGGTGGACACGGCACGCGCCAGCATCGTGCGGATGCCCTCGACGTGCTCGACGAGCTTTTCTTCCGGCATCTCGTCGACGATGGGGTGGTAGTTCTGCGGAACGATGCGCTGGCCCAGCATCACCTGCACCCAGCTCGGCAGCGCGAAGAAATCCTCGCCGTTGCGGAAGTAGCGCCCGTCGTAGCGGAACAGCTCCATCGCCTCGCGCAGGCTGTCCGGCACCTCCATGGTGCGGCAGTAGTCCCAGAAGGGCGTGTCGTTGCGCTCGGTGGCGTGGTAGTGCAGGATCAGGAAGTCGCGCACGCGCTCGTACTCGAAGGCCGATTCGCGGTTGTAGCGGTCGATCAGCAAGGGGCTCATGTCGCGCGTCGGGAAGAGGCTCAGCAAACGCGTGATGCCCGATTGCGCGAGGTAGATACTGGTCGACTCGAGCGGCTCCAGGAAGCCGCTGGCCAGGCCCAGCGCCACGACGTTCCTGTTCCAGAATTGGTTGCGCATGCCGGTGGTGAAACGCAGCGGGCGCGGATCGGCCAGGGCCTTGCCGTCCAGGTTCGCGAGCAGCGTGCTTGCCGCCTCGTCGTCGCTGATGTACTTGCTCGAATAGACGTAGCCGTTGCCGGTGCGGTGCTGCAGCGGAATGCGCCACTGCCAGCCCGCCGCGCGCGCGGTGGACTTCGTGTACGGCGTGATCGGATCGACCTTCTCGCTGGGCACGGCCATCGCGCGGTCGCAAGGCAGCCAATGCGACCAGTCGACGTAGCCGGTCTTCAGGGTGTCTTCGATGAGCAGCCCGCGGAAGCCCGAGCAGTCGATGAACAGTTCGCCCTCGACGCGCTGGCCATTCTCCAGCACCAGCGACTCGATGAAGCCATCCGACCCGCGCTGCTTGACCTTGACGATCTTGCCTTCGATGCGCTGCACCCCGCGCTCTTCGGCCAGCTCGCGCAGGAAGCGCGCATACAGGGTCGCGTCGAAGTGGTAGGCGTAGGCGATGTCGGCGAGCGGCGAGCCCGGTGGAGCGTTCCGGTCGCCCGGCGCGAACCTGCCTTGCGGCGCCATCACCGTCTGCGCCGAATAGGCGCCGATCGGCGCTGCGCGCCCCTGCTTGTGCAGCTTGAGCCAGAACTGGTGGAAAGGCAGCGGCCCCACGGCGCGGCCGATGGTGCCGAAGCCGTGCAGATAGCTGTCGCCGATCCTGGCCCAGTCATTGAATTCGATGCCCAGCTTGACGGTGGCGTGGGTGCGCTTGACGAAGTCGGCTTCATCGATGCCCAGCCACTGGCTGTTGAACATGCGGATATGGGGGACACTTGCCTCCCCCACGCCGACGATGCCGATTTCCTCGGACTCGACCAGGCGCACGGTGGCGCCCTTGCCGAGATAGGTGACGAGGGCGGCGGCTGCCATCCAGCCGGCGCTGCCGCCACCGACGACCGTGATGGAACGGATGCGGTCCTGCTTTTCCATGCTCGACCCAAACGAAGACGGCCTTGCCGAGGGAACGGCAAAGCCCGGGAAAAAGACTCCCCGGCAGGATGCACCGGGGAGGAAACGGAAACGCTCAGAACTTGTAGTTCAGGCCCACGTAGGCGACACGTCCGGTGTAGCCGTTCGAGTAGAAGCGGTCCTTGGTGTCGTTGCCCAGATAGGCGCGGGTTTCTTCCTTCGTCAGGTTCAGGATCGATGCGGTCAGGCTGAGCTGCTTGGTGAAGTTGTAGGCCGCGTTCAGGTCGATCTGGCTGTACGGCTCTTCATACACGTTCAGGCCGTTGACCAGTCCGTTCACGACCTCGCCGCGGCGGTTGTACGAAGCGCGCAGCAGCATCTTGTCGTTCGAGTAGAACACGGTCAGGTTGGTCTGGTTCTTGGCGCTGCCGACCAGCGGCGACTTGCCGATCTCGGTGCCGTCTTCCAGGGTGATGGCAGCCTGGTTGGTATCGTTGTACGTGTAGTTCAGCTGGAAGCCGATGCCGTTGCTGAAGGTGTGCTGCGTGTACAGCTCGACACCCTGCGACACCGCGTCGCGGCCGCCCGCGCTGGTGGCGTAGTTCTGCACGGTCACGTTCTGGCCGGCGATGCTCAGCTGGATGTCACGGACCACGGGCACCGAGAAGTTCTTCACGTTCTTGCGGAACAGGCCGCCACCCAGCACCGAGCCGCGCTGGAAGTACCACTCCAGGCCCAGGTCATACTGGTCGGCCTGGTACGGTTCCAGGCTCTTGTTGCTGCCCGAACCATACCAGCCCTGCTGGTCGCCGCCACCGATCAGGCGGCGGTCGTTGACGTATTCCTGGCTGAAGTAGCGCAGGCTGCCCGGCGAGCCGATGTCGCCATAGCTCGGACGTGCGATCACCTTCGATGCGGCGGCGCGCAGCAGCAGGGTGTCGCTCAGGTCGTACGCCAGGTTGAAGCTCGGCAGCAGGTCGTTGTAGGTGCGGTCCAGCGCGCTGATCTCGAAGGTCGAGATGTGGCGGGTTGCCGGGTTGGTGTTGCTGTCCGGGAGGACGGTGAAGCCGCTGATGCAACCCGAGCCGCTCGGTGCGCCGGTGGCCGGTGCGCCGCCCGCGAGGCAAGGCGCCGGTTTGCCGTCAGGACCGTTGAAGAAGTAGTCGTTGTAGTAGTCGACCTGGTCCGTCGAATCCGCATGCTGCTTGGTACGGACGTAGCGCAGGCCGACGTTACCGCGCAGGCGCTCGGTCTTGATGTTGGCCTGGAAGTACAGGGCCGAGATCTTCTCGTCGACGTTGTACACGAAGTTGTCTTCGTTACGGGTCTGCATCGCACCGTAGGTGTTGTTCAGGTAGCTGATGTAGGCCGGGAAGTTAATGCCCGGGAAAGCGCTGGCATTGATGGCGCCGACGATGTTCGGCAGCGACTCGCTGTACATGAACTCCGGACGGAACTTGTTGGCGTTGTTGTCGCAGCCGTTCTGGTAGCGGTTGTCGTAGCCGGTCAGGCCCTTGCAGGTCCAGTAGTTGTTGCCGGTGCTGCGGCTGATGCCGCCATCGCGGTACTTGGCGCCGAACTGCACCGAATCCAGCCAGCTGCTGTCGGTGTGCCAGGTGAAGTCGGCCTGGGCGTAGTTCTGCTCGGTGCTGTTCTTGGTCCAGGAAGACGCGGTCGAACCGAGGTCGATCTCGGCGATGCCGTTCTTCAGGTTTTGCATCAGCTGGGGCGAGAAGGTCATGCTCGGGGTACCCGCCAGGCTCCAGGAGGTGGCGGTGTTACCCAGCGACCAGCTGCCGTTGGCGTTCTGCATGCGCGGCTTCATCGGCGCCGAGAACTGCAGTTCCGGGCCGCCCTTGGCCCAGGTACGGCCGCCCTTGAAGGTGGCGTCGATCGACTCGCCCTTCCATTCGACTTCGAGGTCGAAGGCCTGCGACAGCGATTTCTCGCGGTTGTAGCTGCCGGTGATCTGCGGGGTCGGCACGGTGCAGTCGTCAGGGCCCCAGCCGCCCGGCTTCTGGCCGGCAGCGGCCGCCTGGGCCTCGCTGCAATAGTAGGCCTTGCCCGGATGGATGCTGTAGTTGGCGCCGGTGACGATGGTGCCGCTCGGATCGAAGGTGAGGCCGTCGAGCAGGCGGCCGCCGCGCCAGTTGCCGTCGCCGCTGTAGCGCGCGATGTTCCATTCCGGAACTTTGAGGGTATTCGTCTGCGAGTTCTGCTTCAGGTCGAAGCGGAAGTAGTTCGCCGTCATGTTCAGGTTGCGCAGCGGCTTGAACTGCAGGGTCACCTGGCCGCCCTTGCGCTCGCGCTCTTCTTCGCGGACGTTGAAGTTGACCGAGGTCGGCATCATGAAGTTGGTGTAGTACTTGCCGTTCTGGTCATTGAAGCCCGACTCGCCCCACCAGTAGGAATTCAGGCCCGAAGGCTTGCCGTTGACGTCGGTCGCCGGGTGGCCGTCGTAGTCGTCGCCGTACCACTGCCAGTTCTCGGTGGTCGCGCTCATGGTGCGCACGGTGCGCTTCTGCTGGGTGAAGCCGACCAGCACGCCGAAGCGGTTGCTCTTGTCGTGCCAGGCGTACTGGCCGGAGATCTGCGGATCGGTCTTCTTGGTGGTGTCGGCCCAGGTGCCTTCCATGTTGACGAAGCCGCTGCCCGACTCGACGTCCAGCGGACGGCGGGTGCGCAGGATGACGGTGCCGCCGATGCCGCCTTCGTCGAGGCGCGCTTCCGGCGTCTTGTACAGCTCGGCGCTGCCCAGCATGTTCGAGGGCATCAGGGTGTAGTTGAAGGAACGGGTCGGATCGCCGTTCGATTCGGCGGTGGCGATGTAGTTGCCGTTCAGCTGGGTCAGCGTCAGTTCCGAGGACAGGCCGCGCACGCTGACGTTCTTGCCTTCGCCGCCGCTGCGGGTGACGACCACGCCCGGCACGCGCTGCAGCGCGTCCGCGACGTTCTTGTCCGGGAACTTGCCGACGTCTTCGGCAGTGACGACCTCGACGATCGCATTCGCGTCGCGCTTCTGGTCGAGGCTCTTCTCGATCGCGTAGCGGTAGCCGGTCACGACCACGGTGGTCGCCTTGCTGGCGTCCGCCGCCTGGCCGCTTGCGGCCGCATCGGTGGTGGTCTGGGCCTGGGCGCTCATGCTCAAGACCGCCATGGCGACCGCGGAAGCGATCGGCGTGGCGCTCAAACGCACTGCGGGGCGCACGGCGGGGCGCGATGCAAGAACTTTGCTGAACATCATTTCACATCTCCTTATTGTGCCCTGTGGATGGGCTCTTTATCTGTCGGAACCGGGGGACACTCCCAGCTCGCGGCACACTTGGACCGGCGCCAGCAGGTGCGTTTGGCATCATTTACTAAACGGTGATGCTGGTAGCTCTGCGTCTCTGGGTATGGCACTTCGGTTGTGGCAGTTATACAAAGTTGGTTTGAGGAACTCAACTGAGTTTCAAAAAAGCTGCGCAGTTTAGCCGCGTTTTCCTAAACATGTTTGTGGCAGTTTTGCCACAGTTTCCCGTGTTTACATAGGGAAGATGGAGGCATGACATGGGCCGGTCATTTGTCACGCATAAGAGGCGGCAAATGCCGGGGCGTTGTGTCCGGCCTGCATGGATCTCCGGCAGGCAATCCCCGGTCTGCCGCATCGCAAGCGCGAACGGCGCGACCGTCTTCCGGCGGCGCCAAGCGGCGCATTGTCTGATCCAGCGTAGAAGCGTCCGCCAAGGGCGCGACTACCGTAGCGCTTGCACCTCTGCCGATCCCGTCGGGGAACGGCGGCGAGGTGTCCGATCTGGAAAGGAGCAAGCCATGGCAAGTTTCGGAATCGAGGCGATCCGCTACTTCAGTCATGCCCGCGCCGCAGGCGTGAGCACGGCTGGAGACCTCAGCTTTACCTTCAACCGAAGTAACGGCTTCGACGCAAAACTGCGCGCGGCCGGACACACCCGCGCTTTCTACTGGGCCAATACCGACTGCTGGGAAACCGACATCCGCGACAGCGACCAGGGCGGCGGCGACCGCAACTGGGTCGACAACGTCGACCTGTTCTGGATCGAGACCCACGGCGGCCACGAAGAGGACGGGCGCGCACGCTTGCTGTACGACACGCCGCACAGCGAGTGGCGCACCTATTCGAACCGCTGGCAACTGGGCGAGGACTGGAACAGCGAATGGGTGATGGCCTACTCCTGCGAGACCGTCCGGCGCGAGCGCGTCACCGGCCTGTGGAACATCTTCGCGCGCATGCATATCTACTGCGGCGCCTGGGAAACCATGTGGGACGGGATCACCACCGACGAATGCGGCGAGGACGTGGCCGACAATCTCGTCGATGGCGACACCGTGCACGCGGCCTGGCACAACGGCGTGTCCGACTGGTGGGTCGACAACCATCCGATCACCGTCTGCGTGGGCGACGCCGCCACATGGAACAACGGGAACATCCGCTGGGACCGCTCCTACCTGAACCGCGACCATCTCTGGGGACACGGCAACGTCGATGCCGACCTGGCGCCGGCCCAGCAGGCCTGCATCCTGTGGTACTGGACGGAGGGCTGAGCCATGAACATGCTAGCGATGAACGAACAAGCCTTGATCGACAGCCTGGCCGCCTCCTGCGCGGACAAGGTGCCGGGCCGCGCCGACGTGCTGGTGCTGCGCGGCCTGAGCCAGGACGAAGCACGCACCCGCGCCAACCGTTTCGTCTCCCTGCTGAGGGAAAGCGACGCCTGCTCGCGCGACCACGCGAATTTCGTCACCGGCGCCGAACGCACCGTGGTGCGCTTGACCGGCGGCGCGCGCGCTACCCTCCACCACGCCTCGGGCGCGCTGCAGTTCAGCTCCGGCCTGGCGCCGCTGGAAGGCGCATTCGCACGCGTCGCGGAACGCGAGGTGCTGACCCGCCAGCTGCAGGCCCTGGCCCAGCAGCTCAAGCTGCGCGAATGGGCGGGCGACGGCGACACCCTCGACTTCGAGCGCCTCTGGCTGTCGAAGGCCCAGGGCGCCGACCGCGAGCAGCGCCTGTCCGAGCCGGTGCTGCTGCGCGCCACCGGCGCCTGGCGCCATGCCATCGACGGCGTCCTGGTGCTGGGCGCGGCCTCGGTGGCCCTCACGCTGGCGGGCGAAGGTGCGATCGACGCGCTGTCGATCCGGATCCGCCCCGGCGTCGCCGAGACGCTGGACAGCACCGTGGTGCTGGCGCCGGAGGACGGGGCACGGGAGATCGCGCGCAGGCTGGCCAGCATACTGGGCAACGCCAGGGAAAGGCTGCCGGCGGACGCCATCCACGTCCATCCCATGCGCTTCGGCTACCTCGACCTCGGCAAGCGCAAGGCCCAGCGGGTGCTGGCGCCCGTGTACGTGGCCCAGGTCGAGATCCGCCACAAGCTCGAGCGGCAGGGCTATGTGTTCGCCGTGCCGGCCACCGAACGCGTCTACCAGGAACTGCCGCTGTTCGGCACTGACCAGCTGGCGGCACGCGCACGCCTCGACGCCGGCGGGCACTGTCGCGATGAGCTGCGCTAGCCTGCCCTGCTGTTTTCCTGCGCCAGCAACTGCCGGATCTCCGGCAGGCAGGAACCGCAGTTGCCGCCCGCGCGCAGGCAGGCGGTGACGGCGCAGGCATCCTCCAGCTTGTGCTGCACGATGGCGCTGCGGATGGTATTGCGGCCGACGCCGAAGCAGGCGCAGACCGTCGGTCCGGGATCGCTGCCCTGGACCGCGGCGCGCCCGGCCAGCAGGGTGGCGCGGTCGCGGGCGGACAGTTCGCCCTGGGTGAACAGACCGCCCAGCCAGCTGCGTGCCGGGAGGTCCGGCCTGCGCGAGACGAACAGGCAGGCCTGCAGGCGGCCGTCGACCAGCAGGGCGCAGCGCAGCATGCCGTCGGTGCGGTCCTCGTAGTCGATCCAGTCCGCATCGGCTCCCGCGCCCAGCAGCGTCCTCGCCCACTCCGGCGAGACGGCTTCGCGGCCGCCCAGTTCGTAGCGCAGGAAACCGCTGCCGCAGATCCGCGTCCAGTTGGCGACGCGCGCCAGGTCGAGCGGCGCGCGGCTGAGGATGAAGCCGTGCCAGGCCACGGCGAAAGGTTCGACCCGCACCGGCGTGTGCTTGAATTCCGGCTCGCCCGAGACGGGATCGACGGCGGGATTGACCACCGCCCCCACCCGCGCGTCGGAGGCGTTCTGGCCGGTCCAGTGGATCGGAACGTAGGCGCTGCCGCGGGCGATGCCGCCGCCGTGGCTGACCCGCGCCACCAGCGTGCCCCAGCGGCTGCTCACGCGCGCCAGCTCCCCCTCGCACACGCCGGCCAGCAGCGCGTCGTGCGGGTGCATGTCGACGAAAGGCTCGGGCGCGTGGCCGGCCAGGCGGGGCGACTTGCCGGTGCGCGTCATGGTGTGCCACTGGTCGCGCAGGCGGCCGGTATTCAGGATCAAGGGATACTCTGCGCCGGCCGCATTGGCCGGCAGGCGCGGGCTGGTGGCGATGAAGCGCGCCTTGCCGTCGCCGTGGGCAAAACGGCCGTCGGCGAACAGCCTCGCCGTGCCCTCGCCGCTTGCCGGCACCGGCCACTGGATCGGCGCGAGGGCGTCGTAGGCCGCGCGGTCCAGGCCTGCCAGGCCATCGATGCGGAAGGCGCGCGGCAGCCCGGCAGCGTCGTTGCGCCAGCCGGACAGGCGCGCATGCTCGTCGAAGATGGCGTGGGTGTCCGGGTAATCGAATCCGCGGTAGCCCATGCGCCGGGCCACCTCGCACAGCGCCCACCAGTCGGCGCGCGCCTCGCCCGGCGCCGGCAGGAAGGCGCGCTGGCGCGAGATGCAGCGTTCCGAATTGGTGACCGTGCCGTCCTTCTCGCCCCAGCCCAGGGCCGGCAGCAGCACATCGGCCAGTTCGGCGGTGTCGGTGGCGGCGGTCATGTCCGACACCACCACCAGCTCGCAGCGCGCGAGCGCACGCCGCACCTGGTCGGCGTCGGGCAGGCTGACCACCGGATTGGTGGCCATGATCCAGACCGCCTTGACCTTGCCCTCCTCGATGGCGCGGAACAGGTCGACCGCCTTCAGGCCGGGTTTCGCGGCGATCCGCGGCGCATCCCAGAACGCGCGCACCAGCTCGCGGTGCGCGCTCCGGTCGAGTTCGAGGTGGCTGGCGAGCATGTTCGCCAGGCCACCGACTTCACGCCCGCCCATGGCATTGGGCTGGCCTGTCAGCGAGAACGGGCCCATGCCCGGCCTGCCGATGCGGCCCGTGAGCAGGTGGCAGTTGATGATGGCGTTGACCTTGTCGGTCCCGCTGGAGGACTGGTTCACGCCTTGCGAATAGGCAGTGACGACCTTGCCCGTCGCGGCGAAGGCCTCGTAGAACTCGGCCACGAGGCGCGCATCGATGCCGCAGTGGCGCGCCACGCATTCGATGCTCTCGCACTCTCCGGCTGCCGCCAGGGCGGCCTCCGATCCTTGCGTGTGCGCCGCCACGAAATCCGCGTCAAAGGCGCCGGTTTGCGCCAGGTAGGCCAGCAGGCCGTTGAACAGCCAGACATCGCTGCCGGCCTTGATGGGCAGGTGCAGGTCGGCCAGCTCGCAGGTGGCCGTGCGGCGTGGGTCGATGGCGACGATGCGCAGGCCAGGGCGTGCTTCCCGCGCCTTGAGGATGCGTTGGAACAGGGTCGGGTGGCACCAGGCCGTGTTCGAGCCGACCAGCACGATCAGGTCGGCCAGCTCGAAGTCCTCGTAGCAGCCGGGCACCAGGTCTTCGCCGAAGGCGCGCTTGTGGCCGGCGACGCTCGACGACATGCACAGGCGCGAATTGGTGTCGATGTTGGCGCTGCCGACAAAACCCTTCATGAACTTGTTGGCGACGTAGTAATCCTCGGTGAGCAGCTGGCCGGAGACGTAGAGCGCCACCGCGTCCGGGCCGTGTTCGGCGACGATGGAAGCGAAGGTCGACGCGACCTTGCCGAGCGCCTCGTCCCAGCCTGCCGTGCGCAGCCTGCCCTCTTCGCGGATCGCGGGCGCCAGCAGGCGTCCGTCCAGGCCGAGGGTCTCGCCCAGCGCCGAGCCCTTGACGCACAGGCGCCCCCGGCTCGCCATGTGCTCCGGGTCGCCCTCGATCAGGGCGCCGTCCGGCGTGAAGCTGGCCTTGACCCCGCAACCCACGCCGCAATAGGGGCAGGTGGTGCGCACCGCCGCGGCGATGGGAATGATGGGCGCCCCCATCACGCCGCCTCGCACAGGGCCGGGCCGAACAGCAACCGGTCGCGGATGGCGGAGATGTCGGCGCCGCTCTGGATCAGGTCGAAATACCAGGGCCCGTCCGCCACGTCGCCGTACAGGACGGCGCCGGCGACGCGGTTCCCGGCCAGCACCAGGCGCTTGTACACGCCGGCATGGCGGTCGCGCAGCACCAGGTCTTCGCTGCCCTCCAGCCCATTGAAGTCGCCGGCCGAATACAGGTCGATGCCGGTGACCTTCAGCTTGGTGGCGGTCGCCTGCTGCACGTAGCGGCGGTGGCCCCGGCCGGCCAGGTGGGCCGCGCAGACGCGCGCCTGCTCCCAGATCGGCGCCACCAGGCCGAAGGTCGCCTTGCGGTGCTGGACGCATTCGCCCACCGCGTACACGCGCGGGTCATAGGTCTGCAGGGTGTCGTCGACGACGATGGCGCGCTCGCAGTACAGGCCTGCCTCGCGCGCCAGGGCGATGTTCGGCCGCACGCCGGCCGCCATGACGACCAGGTCGGCCGGCACTTCGAGACCGTCGGCGAAGCGCACCGCTTCCACCTTGTCGTCGCCGAGGATGCTTTCCGTCTGCGCGCCCAGCAGGATGCGCAGGCCGCGCCGCTCCAGCGCTGCCTTGAGCAGCAGCGCGGCCTGCGGGTCGAGCTGCTGGTTCATCAGGCTGTCGGTCAGGTGGACGACCGTCACCGCCATGCCGCGCCGCAGCAGGCCGTTCGCCGCCTCCAGCCCAAGCAGGCCGCCGCCGATGACGACCGCGTGGCCGCCGCGACCGGCTGCCGCCAGCATGGTGTCGACGTCGTCGAGGTCGCGGAAACCGATCACCCCGGCCAGCTTCGACCCCGGCACCGGGACGATGAAAGGGCTGGAGCCGGTCGCCAGCAGCAGGCGGTCGTAGCCCACTTCCAGCCCCGATCGCGCACGCACCACGCGGCGGCGGCGGTCGATCGCCACCACGGGATCGCCCGCATGCAGGGTGATGCCGTGTTCCTCGTACCAGGCGCGCGGGTGCAGCACGATGTCTTCCGGCTGCTTCTCGCCCGCCAGCACGGGAGACAGCAGGATGCGGTTGTAGTTCACGCGGGGTTCGGCGCCGAACACGGTGATGTCGTACATGCCGGCGTCGAGCTTGAGCAGCTCTTCGACGGTGCGCATGCCGGCCATGCCGTTGCCGACCACGACCAGCCGCTGTTTCACGGGGCGATCCATACCTTGCCTCCTTCCACGCGGGCCGGGTAGCTGGCCACCGAATGCTCGGGGGCTTCCAGGCATTCGCCGCTGTGCAGGTCGAAGTGCTGCTTGTAGATGGGCGACGCGACCACGATGCGCTCGCCGATGCTGCCGACCAGGCCGCGCGACAGGACGGCCGCTCCGGCGTTGGGGTCGAAGTTGTCGATGGCGAACACGCGCGGCTCTTCCACGCCAACGCGGAAGATGGCCACCTGGCGGTCGTTCAGCAGCGCGCAGACGCCGGTGTCGGGTACGATCTCGTCGATGGCGCAGACGGCGGTCCAGTGTTGAAGTTGCAGGTCTCGTTGCATGATGGGCTCCTGTTCAGGCCGCGCTGGCGGCAATCGGGATGACGCGACCGCGTCGCTCTTCAAGACTGGCCGGGCGGATCTGGCCGCGCTCCGGCACGAAGACGACGTTGCTGTCCACCGCTTCGCTGTTGACGAAGTGGCGGAAGCGGCGCCGTACCTCGGGATTGCTGACGGCTTCCTTCCACTCGCAGGCATAGGTATCGACCACGTGCTGCATCTGCGCCTCCAGTTCGGCGGCGATGCCCAGCTTGTCCTCGACCACCACCTGCTTCAGGTATTCCAGCCCGCCCTCCAAGTTCTCGCGCCACACGCTGGTGCGCTGCAGGCGGCCGGCGGTGCGCACGTAGAACATCAGGAAGCGGTCGACCAGCTTCACCACCGCCGCTTCGTCGAGGCTGGAGGCGATCAGTTCCGCATGGCGCGGCTTCATGCCGCCGTTGCCGCAGACGTAGAGGTTCCAGCCCTTCTCGGTCGCGATCAGGCCCACGTCCTTGCCCTGGGCCTCGGCGCATTCGCGGGTGCAGCCGGACACGCCGAACTTGATCTTGTGCGGCGCGCGCAAGCCCTTGTAGCGGTTCTCCAGCGCGATCGCGAAGCCCACGCTGTCACCCACGCCATAGCGGCACCAGGTCGAGCCCACGCAGGATTTCACCGTGCGCAGCGACTTGCCGTAGGCATGGCCGGACTCGAAGCCGGCGGCGATCAGCTCTTCCCAGATCTGCGGCAGCTGCTCCAGGCGCGCGCCGAACAGGTCGACCCGCTGGCCGCCCGTGATCTTCGTGTACAGGCCATGCTTCTTCGCCACCTGCCCCACCGCGATCAGGCCGTCGGCCGACACTTCGCCACCGGGCATGCGCGGCACCACGGAATAGGTCCCGTCCTTCTGGATGTTGCCGAGGAAGTAGTCGTTCGAGTCCTGCAGGCTGGCGTGCTCGGGTTTCAGGACGAAATCGTTCCAGGCGGACGCAAGGATATTCGCCGCCACCGGCTTGCAGATGTCGCAGCCCAGTCCCTTGCCGTGCTTCGCCAGCAGTTCGCCGAAGCTGCGGATGCCTTCCACGCGCACGATGTGGTAGAGCTCCTGGCGCGAGCAGGCGAAGTGTTCGCACAGGTGGTCGTTGACCGCCACGCCCAGGCGCGACAGCTCGGCATTCATCACCTGCGTCATCAAGGGCACGCAGCCGCCGCAGGCGGTGCCGGCCTTGGTACAGCTCTTCAGGGCGCCGATCGAACTGGCGCCGCCCGCCACAGCCTCGCACAGCGCGCCCTTGGACACGTCGTTGCAGGAGCAGATCTGGGCGCCGGCCGGCAGCGCGCCCACGCCGAGCGCCGGACGCGCCGCGCCGTCGAGCTGCGGCAGGATCAGGACTTCCGGCGAGGCCGGCAGCGCGATCCGGTTCAGCATCATCTGCAGCAGCTCGCCATAGGGCGAGGCGTCGCCCACCAGCACGGCGCCGAGCAGGTACCGGCCGCAATCGGAGGTCACGATCTTGCGGTAGACCTGCTTGCGCTCGTCCAGGAACTGGTAGCTGCGCGCGCCCTTCGTCGCGCCATGCGCGTCGCCGATGCTCGCCACATCCACGCCCATGAGTTTGAGCTTGGTGCTCATGTCGGCGCCGGTGAATGCGCCCTCTTCCGCCAGGATGTGGCACGCCGCGGTGCGCGCCATATCGTAGCCCGGCGCCACCAGGCCGAAGAGCTGCCCATTCCAGAGCGCGCATTCGCCGATGGCGTAGATATGCGGGTCGGACGTCAGGCAACGGTCGTCGATCACGATGCCGCCCCGCTGGCCCAGCGCCAGGCCGCTGTAGCGGGCCAGCTCGTCGCGCGGACGGATGCCGGCCGAGAACACGATCATGTCGACATCCAGATGCGCGCCGTCCGCGAACTGCATGCGGTGCGTACCCGCTTCGCCGTCGACGATGGCCAGCGTGTTCTTTTGCGTGTGCACCTGCACGCCCAGCTCTTCGATCTTGTTGCGCAGCACGCGCGCTCCCGGTTCGTCGACCTGCACCGCCATCAGGCGCGGCGCGAACTCGACGACGTGGGTCTGCAGGCCGAGGTCGCGCAGCGCCTTGGCGCATTCGAGCCCCAGCAGGCCGCCGCCGACCACGACGCCGGTGCGCGAACGCGCCCCGCACTCACGCATCGCCTCCAGGTCTTCGATGGTGCGGTAGACGAAGCAATCCTTGCGATCGGCGCCCGGAACCGCCGGCACGAAGGGATAGGAACCGGTGGCCAGCACCAGCCTGTCATAGGCGACGCTTTCGCCGTCGCCCAGGGTGACGCTGCGCGCCGCGCGGTCGATGCCGGTCACGCGGGCGTTCAGCCGCAGGACGGCGTCCTCGCGCTCGAAGAAACCGGGCGTGACGAGCGAGAGATCTTCGGCGCTCTTCCCGCTGAAGAACTCGGACAGGTGCACCCGGTCGTAGGCGGGACGCGGCTCCTCCCCGAGGATGGTGACCCGCAGCCCGGGCGTGCCCGCTGCCAGCAGGGTCTCGACAAATTTGTGGCCCACCATGCCGTGGCCGACGACGACGATATGCATTGCGTACTCCTTATGCGGCGGATGCGAGCGGGGCGTCCTGCGCCGCGGTGATGGTGAAACGGGTGGCGATGGCGCACAGGCTCGAGACCAGCACCAGCACGCTCAGGATGGTGAGGGTCTGAGCGATGTCGCCGGTCCCCTTCATCAGGAAGCCGGCCAGCACTGCACCGACGTTGCCGCCCGCGCCGACGATGCCTGCCACGCCGCCCAGCGCCTTCGGCGCCACGAAGGGCACCAGCGCATAGGTGGCGCCGCAGGCCATGTGGGTGAACAGGCCGAAGCACAGCATGGCGATCACGGCATAGGCGACGCCGTCGGCCTGGGCGAACCACAGCAGGCCCAGGCCCTCGCCGATCATCAGGACGAAGAGCACGGTGACGCGGCTGTTCAGGCTTCCCTTGCGTGCGCTGCGGTCCGACAGCCAGCCGCCCAGGGCACGGGCGAACAGGGCCAGCAGGCCGAAGCTGCCGGCGGCCAGGCCCGCGGCGCCCAGCGAGAGGCCGTACTTGTCGACGTAGTACACGGCCGCGATGTTGTGGATGAAGATCTCGATGCCGAAGCAGGCGCCGTAGGTGACGAAGAGCAGCCAGGCGCGGTGGTTGCGGCAGGCCTCGCGGAAGCTCGCCCAGCCGCCCTTGCCTCCCTGGGGGAGTTCGCCTTGCGCGCGCAGGTCGTCGTAGTTACCGGCCGGGCAATCCTGGGTATAGCGCCAGTAGAAGAAGGCCATCACGATCATCATCAGGCCCGGCACCACCAGGGCCACGCGCCAGCTCAGGGCCTGCGAGACGCCCAGCATGGTGACCGCGGTGAGCAGCAGCGGCATCAGGGCCTGCGCCGCGCCGCCGCCGCTGTTGCCCCAGCCGGCCGCCGCCGCGTTGGCGGTGCCGACCACCTTCGGGCCGAACATCACCGAGGTGTGGTACTGGGTGATGACGAAGCTCGCACCCACCGCCCCGATCCCGAGGCGGAACAGCAGGAAGCTTTCGTAGCTCTGCGCCATGGCCACGCCCAGCACCGGAATGGCGCCGAGCAGCAGCAGGCCGGTATAGGTCTTGCGCGGGCCGTAGCGGTCGCACAGCGGGCCGACGATCAGGCGCACGAAGATGGTGATGGCGACGGCCGCGATATTGATGTTGGCGATCTGCTCCATCGAGAGGCCGAACTCGCCTTTGATCACCGGCATGAGCGGTGCGCAGGCGAACCAGGCGAAGAAGCAGATGAAGAAGGCCACCCAGGTGAGGTGGAATGCGCGCATCGGCGCCGTGTCGAAAGAGAGAAGCTTGATGCTGTCTGCTTTGCTGGCCATGTTTCTTCCTTTGGAAAACAAAACGGCGTCCGCGCTCCTGCTCGTGAATGAGGCAGGGAGCCGCGGACGCCGTTGTCCTGGTTGCCGGTCCTTCGTTAGACCGGCGAAAGTATGAAGAGGATCGCCATTGACCCTGTACCCTCTATGAGCAAGAGCCGTGCCACGCAAGCGCCAGAGGGAAGCACAGGTTCGATCGCCTGCGGCGCGCTACATTGCGGTGCAACATGCCCGGGAATGATGCATGCGGGCGCACCGCTTCAAGCCGCGCCCCCGAATGAGGCAAGGTAGCCAGCGGGATCGCTGCCGTCCCACACGCGGCCGTCGAGCAGGGTCGAGCTGCGCATATCGGCATCGGGGACGTCGACACCCGCCTGGCTGGCGGCATCGCGATAGAGGTCGATGCGATTGAGTTCCGCGGCTACCGCGCGCCAGTGCGGATCGGTGCGCAGCAGGCCCCAGCGGCGCTGCTGCGTCAGGAACCACATGCTGTCGGACAGCCAGGGGAAAGTGGCCTCGCCGCCGCCGAAGAAGCGCAGGCCGTTGTGGCCGCGGAAGTGCACAGGGTCGCTGCCGCGGCCGGCCAGGCAGAACTGGAGCAGCTCACGGTCCGCGTTCACGTAGCCGGGACTGGACAGCACCTCGGCGGCCGCCTCGCGGTTCAGGCGCGCGGCATCCAGCCAGCGCGCCGTCTCCAGCAGGGCCGCGATCATGGCGCGGCAGGTGTTCGGATGCGCGGCCGCGAAGTCCGCGCTCGTACCGAGCACCTTGCCCGGGTGATCGGGCCAGATGGCGTCGCTGGAGGCCGCCAGTGCGCCCAGTCCCTCGCGCACGGCGCGTTGGCCCCAGGGCTCGCCGGCACAGAAGCCGTCGATGTGGCCTGCGCCCAGGCTGGCCGCCATCTGGCCCGGCGGCACCGTCACCATGTCGCAGTCCGCCAGCGGGTCGATGCCCTGCGCGGCCAGCCAGTAATACAGGAACATCGCATGGTTCCCCGTCGGGAAGGTATGGGCGAAGCGCAGGCGCCGCTCACGATTCTTCAGGCCCTGCTGGGAAAGCAGGCGCGAGAGCGTGATGCCCTGCCCGTTCTGGTTCAGGTTCATCAGGACCGCCATCTGGCGCGGCCGGGTGCCGATCCCCATCTGCAGGCCGGCCAGCAGGCCAAGCAGCACGTGGGCCGCATCGAGCTCTCCTGCCAGCAGGCGGTCGCGCATGCCGGTCCAGGACAGTTCGCGGCTGAGTTGAAAACGCAGCCCGTGCTTCGCGTCGAAGCCGAGCACCGAGGCCATCACCAGCGGTGCGCAGTCCGCGAGCGGCATGAAGCCGATCCGCAGGGTGTCGACTTCCGGTTTGTCCGAGCCGGCGACCCATGCGCCGCTGCCGCTGCCATTCTCCAGGACTGCCATAGTGATCCTTTCTACGTCTGCCGGCGCTAGCCGAGCAGGTCTTCCACGTCGATCAGCCGCTGCGCGATCTCGGCCAGCTTCATGTTCTTGTTCATCGCCATGCTGCGCAGGCGCTGGTAAGCCTGGTCTTCGCTCAGGCGGTAGCGCGCCATCAGGAGGCCCTTGGCGCGGTCGACCAGCTTGCGATCAAGCAGCTTCTGGCGCGTGCCCTCCAGTTCATCGAGCAGCTTCTGCTCGCGCCGGAAGCGCGCCAGCGCCACGTCCAGCACCGGCTTGACCCGCTCCGCCTGCAGGCCGGCCACGATGTACGCCGAGACGCCGGCGTCCAGGGCCGCGTCCATGCTGCTCGGCGCGTCGTCTTCGGTGAACAGCACGATCGGGCGGCGCGCATCCATGGTGGCGATGACGATGTGCTCGAGGATGTCGCGCGCGCTGGAGGCGCTGTCGACGATGATCATGTCCGGCTGCAGCTGGCCGATGCGCTCCGCGAGATACGCATCGGCCGGCAGCGAGGCCACCAGGTCGTAGCCGCATTCGAGGAGGCCGATGCGCAGCGCGGCGCTGCGGCGCGCCTGTTCGGCGCCAATGCCGTCCTGCTCCCCCGTCACGAGTGGGGGATTGACGACAACGATGCGTAAGGAGGGTGAAGCACTGCCTGGCGATTTCATGCCGGAAGGACATGCAAGATTCGCACCACCTTCAAAGCAGCCGAGTTCGTCAGCCCTTTTTTATTCACAGTGGCGGCAATGAGACATTCGCGACGTAAATATCTGCAGCCGAGAGAAGTCGACAATTATTCGCGGCATCTATCGCCGAGATCACAAACCGAAAGTTTATTTATGACGCGGATGTCCTTATACTGCAACGCAACATCGCATCACACTTTACTGTATTCAAGGAGAACACCATGGCCGCATCCACCCGCCGTCTTTTCGCCAGCGCCGTCGCCGCCGTGCGCAGCTTTTCGATCGAACTCTACGCTGCCCACGGCGGCTGGGCGCCGGCCGTCCGCGGCTGACCCAGGCGGCGCACGCTGCGCCGCAGCAGTGCCCCATATAGGCATGCGCCGCCTGTACGTACGTACGGCGGCGCTGTTTTTTTGGGCGTCCCTCACGCCTGTTTCGCTTCACCGCAACATTGTCTGCTGAGCTAGAATGCAAGCGCGTTTTTCTGGCAAGAAAGTCCCTTCCACTCAGATCTGATGACAATGCGCACACCTTCCCTGTCCCTCTTCGCGGCGGCACTCGCCCTGGCACTGCCGGCGGCGGCATCCACGCCCATCACCCTCGACCAGGCCATGTCCCATCCCGACTGGATCGGCACCCCGGTGGAGACCGCCTGGTTCAGCTGGGACGGCAAACAGGTGTACTACAAGCAGAAGCGCACCGGTTCCCCGATCCGCGACACCTGGGCGGTCACCCAGGGCGCCAAGCCGAAGCAGGTGGCCGATGCCGAGCTGGCGAAGATCGACGGCGCCGACGTCGTCTACAACCGCGATCGCAGCCGCGCCCTGATGCTGCGTAACGGCGACCTGTTCGAACGCGACCTGAAGAACGGCGCCCTGCTGCAGATCACGCGCGGCGCCGCCAAGCTGGACGCCATGCAGTTCACCGCCGACGAGCGCGGCGTCCACTACCGCATCGGCAACGACTGGTATCTGTGGGACCGCGCCAGCAAGGTGGTCGGCCCTGCCGCCCTGCCGCGCGCAGCGAAGGACCCGGCTGCCGGCGACGACGACCCGCTGCGCGAGCAGCAGCTGCGCCTGAGTGAGCACCTGAAGCGCCAGAAGAGTGATCGCGACGCGCTGCGCGAACGCATGAACGAGCAGCGCCGCAGCGATGCGAGCCTGCCGCCTGGCCCGGTCTACCTGGGCGACAAGGTGAGCATCGAGAGCAGCGTGCTGTCGCCCGACGGCCGCTGGCTGCTGGTGGTCACCGAGCCGAAAGGCGTGGACAAGGGCAAGGCCGGCAAGATGCCGCGCTACGTGACCGAATCGGGCTACGAGGAATTCGAGGACGTGCGCACCCGCGTCGGCCGCGCCATGCCGCCGGCCCATGCCCTGAAACTGGTCGACCTGCGCACCAACCGGGTGCAGGACCTGTCCTTCGACGTGCTGCCGGGCGTCGACACCGACCCGCTGGCCGAGCTGCGCGCCGCGGCGAAGAAGGAGCCGCTGAAAGGCAAGCGCGCCGTGCGCGTGATCGACGGCGCCGACGCCATCGAGTGGACCGCGAACGGCGCCAGCGTCGCCGTCATGCTGCGCTCGGTCGACAACAAGGACCGCTGGATCGCCACCGTCGACCTGCAGGGCGCAAAACTGAAGCCCCTGCACCGCCTCACCGACCAGGCCTGGGTCAACTACGACAACAACGAATTCGGCTGGCTGCCGGACAACCGTACCCTGTGGTACCTGTCCGAGGAGAGCGGCTACTCGCACCTGTACACGCAGGACGCCGATGGCGGCGCGCCACGTGCACTCACCAGCGGCAAATGGGAAGCCTCGGACGTGCGCTGGTCGCAGGACGGCGGCATGGCCTGGGTGATGTGCAACCGCACCAACCCGGGCGACTACGAAGTCTGCGCCGTCGATGCCAAGGGCGGCGTGAAGGAAGTCACCAGCCTGGACGGCGTGGAGCGCTTCCGCCTGTCGCCGGACGAGCGCAAGCTGCTGGTCCACTACTCCGCCAGCTACACCCCGGTGCAGGTAGCCACCGTGCCGGCCAAGGGCGGCGCGGCCGTGAAGCTGACCGATACACGCAGCGAGGCTTATAAAGCGCGCAGCTGGATCGAGCCGCAGTACGTGGCGGTGCCGTCGAGCGCCGGCGGCGACCCGGTCTGGTCCAAGCTGTATCGCCCGGCACAGCTCGAGCCGGGCAAGAAGTACCCGGTCGTGATGTTCGTTCACGGCGCCGGCTACCTGCAGAACGTCAGCCGCCGCTATCCGAACTACTTCCGCGAGCAGATGTTCCACAACCTGCTGGTCCAGAACGGCTACATCGTGCTCGACATGGACTACCGCGCCTCGAAGGGCTATGGCGCCAAGTGGCGCACTGCGATCTACCGCCAGATGGGCCACCCGGAACTGGTCGACTACATCGACGGCGTGAACTACATGGTCGCGCAGCACCAGGGCGACGCGAAGAACGTGGGCGTCTACGGCGGCAGCTACGGCGGCTTCATGACCTTCATGGCCCTGCTGCGCGCACCGGAAACCTTCAAGGCCGGCGCCGCCCTGCGTCCGGTGACCGACTGGGTGACCTACAACCACGAGTACACGGCCAACATCCTGAATACGCCGGACATCGACCCGGTGGCCTACAAGATCTCGTCGCCGATCGAGTACGCCGACAAGCTGCAGGGCCATCTGCTGATCGCCCACGGCATGATCGACGATAACGTGTTCTACCAGGACTCGGTGCGCATGGCCCAGCGCCTGATCGAACTGAAGAAAGACCACTGGGAACTGGCCAGCTATCCGCTGGAGCGCCACGGCTACGTGCAGCCGGAAGCCTGGTACGACCAGTACCGCCGCATCTGGCAGCTGTTCGAGCGCACGCTCAAGCCGGCGAGGTGATTCGCGGATAAGGTGTACCATCCAGGGCGCCCCAGGGCGCCCTTTTTCATTGGACGGCTTTCTTCCCCATGCTGATTTCCCGCCTGATTCCCTTCTTCCTGTCCGCTGCCCTCCTGTGCGAGACCCACGCCCGGTCCCTGGCCGACGCCCCCAAGGGCTTGCCGGCCGGCGGCGGGCTCGATGCCGGGCGCGTGATCGAACTGCGCTACGGGACGGAGCCGAGCGCAACAGCGGACAAGCCGCGCACCCCTGTTCGCCCCGCCCCCGCGCCTACGCCCGCCCCCCCGGCTGCGATCCCTGGCGCGCTGGCCACGCTCTCCATCGAAAACAGCAGCACGCGCGACCAGGCCGATGTCCCGGTCACCTTCGGGCAGGTCTTCGGCGTCGGCGAGTTCAAGGCGGGCCAGCAGTTGCGGGCGAAGCTCGCCGACGGCAGCACACTGCCGGTGCAAACCGACGTCAAGGCGCATCATCCCGACGGCTCGGTGCGGCACGCCGTCGTGTCGCTGGTGCTCGAGCGCCTGGCGCATGCGCGTCCGGTGGCGGTCGGGCTCTTCGCGGATGCCGCGCCGGACGAGCGCATGCGCGCCACGACGCTGCCCGGCAAGGAGCTCGATGCGAGGGTCGAGGCCCGCATCGACGGCAAGACCTGGACCGCTTCGCTGCGCCCGCTGCTGGAACAGGGCAAGCCGGTCCTCTGGCTCGACGGCCCGCTCGCCCGCGAATGGCTGGTATCGACGCCCCTGCTTGATGCCGGAGGCCGTTCGCACCCGCACCTGGCCGCACGGTTCGCCCTGCGCTGGTATCCGCTTGCCGCCAGGGCGCGCATCGACGTCACGGTCGAGAACAACTGGGCCTACGAGCCGGCTCCACAGAACTTCGTCTACGACGCCCGCATCGTCGTCGGGAAGGACGAGGTCTACAGCCGGGAGAAACTGAACCACTATCACCACGCGCGCTGGCGCAAGCTGTTCTGGTGGGGCGGCGAACCCGTCGTGAACCTGCGCCACGACACGTCCCAGCTGATCGCCTCGAAGGCCCTGCCCAACTACGACCAGTCGGTCCGCATCGACGAGAAGCGGCTGGCCAGGATGTACGCGTCCTGGGGCGGCGAGAAAACCGCACCGATGGGCGTCGGCATGGCCGTGCGCGCCATGGCCACCACCGGCGGACGCCCGGACATCGGCCTCCTGCCGGGATGGGCGGCGATGTACCTGCTGGGCATGGACCCGCGCGCCCGCGAGATCACGCTGGGCACGGCCGACCTGGCCGGTAGCTGGTCGATCCACTACCGCGACCGCCGCACCGGCATGCCGGTGAGCCTGGTCGACTATCCCTTCATGACCATCCGCGGCAGCGGCGGCGATACCCTCAATCCCGCAACCGGCAAGCGCGAAGCGTTCCCGGACTGCGCGGCCAGGGACGCCTGCACGACGCCGAACAAGCACGACACTTCGCACCAGCCGGCCTTCTCCTACCTCCCCTACCTGCTCACCGGCGACCACTATCATCTGGAAGAGCTGCAGTTCTGGGCGATGTACAACGTGTTCATGACGCCACCTGGCTATCGCCAGGACCGCAAGGGCCTGCTTGCAGCCGGCCAGGTGAGGGGCCAGGCCTGGTCCCTGCGTAGCCTGGGCGAAGCCGCCTACATCACGCCGGATGCGCACCCGCTCAAGCGCCACTTCCTGCAGATCCTCGACAGCAACCTGGACTGGTACAACGCCACCTACCCCCGCAATCCCCAGGCCAATGTCCTCGGGGCCCTCGTCAACGGCTACGCCCTCGCCTACGAGGACAAGCGCGGCCTCGCCCCCTGGCAGGACGACTTCTTCACCTCGGCCGTCGGCCATGTCGCCGAACTCGGATTCGGCAAGGCGCATGAACTGCTGCGCTGGAAGGCGACCTTCCCGGTGCAGCGGATGATCGGCGACGGCGCATGCTGGCTCAGTGGCGCGATGTACAAGATGATGGTGCGCGACAACGCCTCGGCCCCGTTCTACCGCAGCATGGCGCAGGCCTACCGCGCCAGCATGCCGCCGGAAGTGCGCGATCTGCCCTGCGACAGCCCGGCAATGGCGACGGCACTCGGGGTGAAGTCCGGCCAGATGACGGGCTACTCGAACAGTGCGACGGGTTTTCCATCGAATATGCAGCCTGCTCTCGCCTACGCTGCCGACGCGCTCGGCGAACCCGGCAGGAAGGCCTGGCGCCAGTTCATGGCGCGCAGCGTCAAGCCAGACTACGGTCTCGGGCCACAGTTCGCCATCGTTCCACGCTCCGAGTCAGGGGGCAGCGAGAAAGTCGAGCAGCGTTAAGGCCACCACCTTGGTGGCCTTGCGCAGGTCCTCGAGCTGAAGGTGTTCGTCGGCCTTCTTGGCGTTCGCCTCGAGCACCGTGCGCGGGCCGGCGCCATACAGCACCGCCGGGATGCCGTGCTCGCCGTAGAGGCGCGCATCCGCATACAGCGGCGTGCCCTGGGCCGTGATCTCCTCTCCCAGGATGGCGCGGCCGTGGCGCTGCAGGCTTTCCACCAGCTGCTGCGAACCCGGCAGCGGCCGCAGCGCATGCGAGAGCAGCAGGCGCCGGATCTCGAGGCGGATGCCGGGCATGCCGGCCACCGCCTCCTCGATCAGGCTGCGCACCTGCGCTTCCACCGCCACCGGGTCTTCCTCGGGAATCATGCGGCGGTCCATCTTCATGACCACCTTGCCCGGCACCACATTGGTATTCGTGCCGCCATCGATACGACCGACCAGCATGGTGGGAGAATCGATGCCAGGGACCCTGGACTTGATCTTCTTCAGTTCCGGCAGCTGGCCGTAGATGGCGTTCAGGATGCGGGTCGCGGCCTGCAGCGCGTCGACCGCCGTCTCGGGCATGGCGCCGTGACCGGCCTTGCCATGCACCGTGATCTCCAGCTGCAGGCAGGCGTTGTGGGCGGTGACGATGTTGTAGCTGAAGCCGGCCGCGATCACGTAGTCGGGCCGGGTCAGCTTCTGTTCCAGCAGCCAGCCGGGGCCGAGCAGGCCGCCGAACTCCTCGTCGTAGGTGAAGTGCAGCTCGAGCGCGCCCCGGAGCGGCGCGCCGAGGGCTTCCAGCGCCCGCACCGCGAACACATAGGTGGCGAAGTCGCTCTTCGAGACGGCGGCGGCGCGGCCGTAGATGGCGCCATCATGGATTTCGGCGCCATAGGGCGGTCTGGTCCAGCCCTCGCCCGGCGGCACCACGTCGCCGTGGGCATTGAGCGCGACGGTCGGTCCGCCCTCGGCGTAGGGCCGGCGCACGATCAGGTTGGTGATGCTTTCCATGCCGTAGTCGCGCACCGCCTGCCCTGGCACGGCGTGCCGCTCGGCTGTCCAGCCGTATTGCTCCAGCATGCCTGCCACGGCCTCGGCATGCGGCGCATTGTTCCCCGGCGGGGTGTCGGTCGGGATCCGGATGACCTGCTGCAGGAAGCCGACCTCCTCGTCGAAGTGGGCGTCGATCCAGGCCAGCAGGCGTTCCTGCGTTGAGGTGTCCATTCACTGTTTTCCTGTTTTTGCGCCGGCTTCGAACCAGGCGCCGACCTGCGCCCGCTCGGCATCGGTCATGTTGGTGAGGTTCGCCAGCGGCATCGCCTTCATCTGCACGGTCTGCTGGTAGATGCGCGCGGCGTTCTGGCTCACGTGGTCCGCCGTGTCCAGCATCACGCCGGCTGGCGCGGTAGCGAATCCCGGCTGGGTCGGATGGGCGGCGTGGCAGGACACGCAGCGCTGGTCGATGATGGTGCGGACCTGGGCGAAACGCGCCGTCTCGTCCACCCCTGGCGCAGCCGCAGCCGCAGCCGCGGGCGCGGGCGCCTTCGGTGCGATCGCCACCGCGACGCCGGCCAGGATCGCCACGCCAGCAAGTGGATAGCGCCATTCGACGCGGCCCTTGTGGCGCAGGTTGAAGAAGTGGCGGATCAGCACGCCGGCCGCCATGATCGCGCCCAGCACCGCCCAGGAGTAGGCGTGGCGGTAGGTCATCGCATAGTGGTTGCTGATCATGATGAACAGCACAGGCAGGGTGAAGTAATTGTTGTGGACGCTGCGTTGCTTGGCCTTGATGCCGTGGACGGGGTCGGGCTTCCCGCCCGCCAGCATGGCGTTCACCATCTTGCGCTGGCCCGGGATGATCAGCATCGCGACGTTCGCCACCATCATGGTGCCGATCATCGCGCCCACGTGCAGGTAGGCGGCGCGGCCGCTGAGCAGGTGGGTGAGCACATAGCCGCTCGCGACCAGGAAGGCGAAGATCGTGAGCCCGAAGGCCAGGTCGTGCCTGCCCAGGGGCGAGCGGCACAGCAGGTCGTAAACGATCCAGCCGACCACCAGGCTGCCCAGGCCGATGCCGATCGCCTGCCCGCTCGAGAGGTCCGCCACGCCGCGGTCGACCATCATGGCCTGGGCGTTCAGGTAGTAGACGATGACGAGCAGCGCGAAGCCGGACAGCCAGGTCGAATAGGCCTCCCACTTGAACCAGTGGAGTTCCTTGGGCAGCTCGGCGGGCGCCACCAGGTATTTCTGCGGGTTGTAGAAGCCGCCCCCGTGCACCGCCCACAGCTCGCCCGCCACGCCCTTCTTCGCCAGCTCCGAGCCGGGTGCGGGCGGGCGGATGGTGTTGTCGAGCCAGACGAAATAGAAGGAGGCGCCGATCCAGGCGATGCCGGTGATGATGTGCAGCCAGCGCACGAGCAGGTTGAGCCATTCGAGGGCATAGGGGCCCAGGTGTCCGAATACGTCCATGCGGCTTCCTTGGTGGTGATCCCTCGACGATAACGTGATTTCAATTTCTGCAACATGAAAACTAGCGTATATTCGACATAACCAGATTGATATACGCAAAGCGAAGCCAGCACGATGTCCAGCCTGCCCCAGCACCTCGACCTGCACCTGATCCGCATCCTCTACCTGCTGCTGGTGGAGAAGAACGTCTCGCGCGTGGCGCTCAAGCTGAACCAGCCGCAGCCCTCGATCTCGGCCTCCCTGCGCAAGCTGCGCGAACTGACCGGCGATCCGCTGCTGGTGCGCGGCGCGCGCGGCATGGTGCCGACCCAGCATGGCGAGACCCTGCTCAAACCCGCCAAGCGCATCCTCGACGAAGCCGAGGGCCTGTTCGTGAAGAAGTCGCCCTTCGTGCCGGAGGAGGCGACGCGCACCTTTCACATTGCCGCACCCGACTACCTCGACACCCAGTTCCTGCCGAATGTGGTGGCGGCGCTGCGCCGCGGTTCGCCCGGCAGCAAGGTGGTGTTCCACAGCCTGGGCCCGGGCCTGGACTACCTGCGCATGCTCTCCGACGGCGAGATGGACCTGGTGATCGCCAACTGGGACGAGCCGCCGGCCCACCTGCACATGTCCAAGCTCTTCGAGGACCCGATCATCTGCACCATGCGCGCCGACAGCCCCTATGCGCGGCGCACCGCCGCCGACGCCATGACGGTCGAGGACTACCTCTCGCTGCCGCACGTGGCGCCGTCCCAGATGCTGCCCGGCTACCACGGCGTGATCGACGCCTTCCTGGACCGCCAGGGCATGCAGCGCAAGGTGGCCGTGGAGTCGCCGTACTTCGGGGTGATTCCCTATATGCTGACCCAGAGCGACCTGGTACTGACCACCGGCCGCCAGTTCATCCGCTTCTACGAACGCACTCTGCCCCTGAAAAGCTTCACGGTGCCGGTCAAGTTCCCGCCGATGCGTTTCTACCAGCTGTGGCACCAGCGGGTGCACCAGTCGTCCGAACACAAATGGCTGCGCGACCAGGTCAGCAGCGCCGCGCGCGCCCTGGTCGCGAAGTAGGCGCAATACCCGCTATGCCCACGAGCGTATAAGCTGGGACGGTTGCAGGATTTATCATCCCGGGACTCCACGGAGGCAATCTTGAACACGACCACCCTGCCGGACCTGAACAGCTGCCCGCCCGCCGCCTTTGCCGACGCCCTGCGCGGCATCTACGAGCACTCGCCATGGATCGCCGAGCGCGCGGCCGCTTATCGTCCCTTCCCCAGCCTCGCCGCCCTCAGGCAGGCCTTGCAGGCCGTGGTGGCGCAAGCCTCGCAAGACGAGCAGCTGGCGCTGCTGCGCGCCCACCCGGAGCTGGCCGGCAAGGCCGCCATCGCGGGCGAACTCACGGCGGAGTCGACCGGCGAACAGGCGGCATCGGGCCTGGACCGCTGCAGTCCCGAGGAATATGCGCGGCTGCAGGAACTGAACGCGCAGTACGGGGAGAAATTTGGCTTCCCCTTCATCCTCGCGGTGAAGGGGCCGACCGGGCGCGGCCTGACCCGCAGCGCCATCATCGCCACCTTCGCGCGGCGCCTGGAAAACGGGATCGACCTCGAGATGCAGGAATGCCTGCGCCAGGTGCACCGCATCGCCGAGATCCGCCTGAACGTCCTGCTCGGCGTGGAACTGCGCTTCGGACCGCAGGTGATGGACTGGGCCGAAATCCTGGGCGCCATCAGCGACACCGACGAGGGCCTGACCTGCGCCTACATGACAGCGGCGCACCAGCGCACCGCCTCTCAACTGGCCGCGTGGATGCGCGCGGCCGGCATGGACACCCACATCGACGCGGTGGGCAACGTGGTCGGGCGCTACGCGGCGGCGCAGGCCGGCGCCAGGGTCCTGATGACCGGCTCGCACTACGACACCGTGCGCAACGGCGGCAAGTACGACGGCCGGCTCGGCATCCTGCTGCCGATCGCGCTGGCGCAGTACCTGAACGAACGCGGCGAGCGCCTGCCCTTCCACCTGGAAGTCGTCGGTTTCGCGGAAGAGGAAGGCGTACGCTTTCGCAGCACCTTCCTGGGAAGCAGCGCCATTACCGGACGCTTCGATTCGGCCCTCCTGGAGCAGCGCGACAGCGACGGCGTGTCCATACGCGCGGCATTGGAAGCAGCCGGCCATGATCCGTCCGCGATTCCCGCCCTTGCCCGCTCTCCGGATTCCCTCCTCGGCTTCGTCGAAGTCCATATCGAGCAGGGACCGGTGCTGCTGCAGCGCGGCCTGCCGGTCGGCGTGGTCACGGCGATCGCGGGCAGCTCGCGCTACCTGGTGGAACTGAGCGGCGTCGCCAGCCACGCCGGCACCACGCCCATGGACATGCGGCGCGACGCGGCGGCGGCCGCCGCCGAAATCGTGCTGCTGGTGGAAGCGCGCTGCAGCGGACGCGGGTCGCTCGTCGGCACCGTCGGCCAGCTCGAGGTGCCGCTTGGCTCGGTCAACGTGATCCCCGGACAGTGCCGGCTATCGCTCGACATCCGCGCGGCCAGCGACGAAGAGCGTCTCGCCGCGGTGGATGACATCCTGGCCGGCATATCCGCCATCTGCGCGCGCCGCGGCATCGGGGAAAAGCGGTGGAAGCTGGTGGAGGCCGACGCCGCCCCCTGCTCGCCGCGCCTGATGGACATGCTGGGCGCCGCCATCGAAGACGCCGGCCTGCCGCGCTTCGACCTGCTGTCCGGCGCCGGCCACGACGCGATGGAGATGGCGAAGATCACCGACGTGGCCATGCTGTTCACCCGCTGCGGTAACGGCGGCATCAGTCACAATCCGCTCGAGACGATGACGGCGGACGACGCGGAGGTGGCGGGCGAGGTGTTGCTCGGCCTCCTGCGCCGCATTCGGACATACGCATGACGAATGGCACATGCGGCGGACGCGCCGCTGAAAAAGACGCCCTTCCGCGCTTCTACGCCGGCGTGGCGACGGGCCATGCCGGCTTCTCCGGAACGACCGGCAAGCATGCATTCGACCAGCGCCTGTTCGGCACCGCCAACGAACCGCGCCTGCAAGGGCGGGCGCTCTACCTGGCAGCGAAGGGCACGGTGGCGGTGAGCGAGCGGGTCCGCGCCGTCCTTCAGGGCATCGAGCCGGCGCTGATCTAGCCGGGCCAGGTCACTCCTTTTTCGTTTCGAGACGCAGGATCGCCAGGATCGCCAGCGCGAACAGGGCGCTGAGCACCGCGGTCGCCTCGCGCCCCATGCCGGCCGCGATGCCGATCGCCGCGGTCAGCCACACGCTGGCGGCCGTGGTGACGCCCTTGATGTCGTCCTTCTGGGTGTGCTTGAGGATGGCGCCCGCGCCGATGAAGCCGATGCCGGCGGTGACGCCCTGCAGCACGCGCGAGAGGTCGCCGATTTCCATCCCGGCCTGCAGCGGAATCAGCACGAAGAGTGCGGAACCGAGCGAAACCAGCATATGGGTGCGCAGGCCGGCGGAAGCGCCGACCGATTCGCGTTCATAGCCGAGCAGGGCGCCCAGCGCCACTGCCACCAGCAGGCGCAGCACGATGCGGGTGATGTCCTCGACGCTGCCCACGTCCGCGAATTCCTGCTGTATCGTCGCCCAACTCCTCTCGATCCACACCTTGCGCGCCCTCCCGATGGTTTTTCGGGATGATGCCATTTCGACAGGAAAGGTGTCGCCACGCTCGGCAGTTCAGCTCACGCTACCTGCCCGTTCCAGCATCGCATGCAGCAGCACGTTGCAGCCGGCCTCCAGGTGGTCCGGCCGCGCGTCCTCGATCTCGTTGTGGCTGATGCCGTCCTTGCAGGGCACGAAGATCATGCCAGCAGGGGCGACGCGCGCCGCGTAGATGGCGTCGTGGCCGGCGCCGGACACCACGTCCGTGCTCGAGTAACCCAGCTTTTCGGTGGCGGCCCGCACGGCGTTGACGCAATCCGGGTGGAAGGGGCATGGCGGGTAGTAGGACACACGCTCCACCTCGATGGCCAGGCCGCTTTTCTCACGCGTCTGCGCGACGAAGGCCAGCATCTCTTCGTGCATCGTGTTCAGGAGCGCGTCGCTCACATTGCGCAGGTCGATGCTGAACTTGACCTGGCCCGGGATCACGTTGCGGCTGTTCGGGAACACCTGCACCATGCCCACCGTCCCGCGGCCGTAAGGCGGATAGCGGTTCGCGATCCCGACGACTTCCTGCATGATGGTGGTGGCCACCTGCAGCGCATCGCGGCGCAGGCCCATCGGGGTCGGGCCGGCATGCGCTTCCATGCCGCTGACGGTGCAGTCGTACCAGGACAGGCCCATCACGGCCGGCACCACGCCGATCACCTTGTCCGCGTCTTCCAGCACGGGGCCCTGCTCGATGTGGGTCTCGAAGTAGGCGCCGATCGGGTGGCGGCCCGGCACCTCGTCGCCGAGGTAGCCGATGCGCTCCAGTTCCTCGCGCACGCTCTTGCCCTCGACGTCGCGGGCGCTATACGCCGTCTCCAGGCTGAAGGCGCCGCAGAACACGCCGGAACCCATCATCACCGGCACGAAGCGCGAACCCTCTTCATTGGTCCAGAAGGCGACTTCGATCGGCGCCTCGGTCTGGATGCCCCGGTCGTTCAGTGTCCGCACCACCTCCAGGCCGGCCAGCACGCCGTAGTTGCCGTCGAACTTGCCGCCGGTCGGCTGGGTGTCGACGTGGCTGCCGGTGACGATGGGGAACAGGGCCGGATTGCGCCCTTCGCGGCGCATGAAGACGTTGCCGATCTGGTCGATCGTGACCTCCATGCCCGCTTCGCGTCCCCAGCGCACCACCAGGTCGCGGCCCTGGCGGTCGAGGTCCGTCAGGGCCAGGCGCTTGACGCCGCCCTTCTCGGTGGCGCCGATGGCGGCGAGGTCCATCAGCGACTTCCACAGGCGCTCGCCATTGATGCGCAGGTCACTCATGCTCGCTCTCCTCAGGCAACGGTGGCGGTGAAGGCGGGTCGCTCGATGTAGCGCCCGGCCCCGGTTTCGGCGCGCAGCTCGCCGCGTTCGAACACCAGCTTGCCGGCGGCGACCGTATGGGTCGGGATGCCGCGCACGGTGCGGCCCTCGAAGACGTTGAAGCCGCCTTTCGAGAACTGGGTCCTGGCGGAGATGGTGCGGGTGCCGCTCGGGTCCCAGACCACCAGGTCGGCGTCCGCGCCCACCGCGACGACACCCTTGCGCGGGTAGATGTTGAAGATCTGCGCCGCATTGGTCGAGGTGACGCGCACGAATTCCGAGGGCGTGAGCAGGCCGCTGTTCACGCCGGCGTCCCAGACCACGGCCATGCGCTCTTCCACGCCGCCGCAGCCGTTAGGTATCTTCGTGAAATCGTCCTTGCCGGCTGCTTTCTGCTCGGCGCAGAAGGTGCAGTGGTCGGTGGCCGTGGTGTGCAGGTTCCCGCCCTGCAGGCCCTGCCACAGCGCCTGCTGGTGGTGGCTGCTGCGAAACGGCGGGCTCATGACGTGGCCGCGCGCGACATCCGGGTCCGGGTGGCGGTAGACGCTGTCGTCGATGACGAGGTGGCCGGCCAGCGCCTCGCCGTACACGCGCTGGCCCTTCGCCCGGGCCCGCGTAATGGCCTCCAGGGACTCGGCGCAGGACACGTGCACGATGTAGACCGGCGTACCCAGCACGCCCGCAATCGCGATCGCCCGGTTGGCCGCTTCCGCCTCGACTTCCGGCGGGCGCGAGAGCGGGTGCGCCTCGGCGCCGCGGATGCCCTTCTTCAGGAGTTCCTGCTGCAGCTGGTAGACCAGTTCGCCATTCTCCGCATGCACGGTGGGGATGGCGCCCAGTTCCAGCGCGCGGCGGAAGCTGTTCACCAGCGTCTCGTCGTCGGCCATGATGGCGTTTTTATAGGCCATGAAGTGCTTGAAGCTGTTGACGCCGTGTTCGCGCACCAGCACGCCCATCTCTTCATGCACCGATTGGTCCCACCACGTGACGGCGACGTGGAAGGTATAGTCGGCGGCCGACTTCCTCGCCCAGCCGCGCCAGGTGTGGAAGGCCTCCAGCAGGGACTGCTTCGGGTCGGGAATGACGAAATCCATGATGGTCGTGGTGCCGCCCGCCAGGCCGGCCGCCGTGCCGGTGTAGAAGTCGTCCATGGTGACCGTGCCCATGAAGGGCAGCTGCATGTGGGTGTGGGTATCGATCCCGCCCGGCATCACGTACTGCCCGCCGGCGTCGATGATCGTGGCGTTGGCGGGGACGTCGAGGTTTTCCCCGACCGCCACCACCTTGTCGTTCGAGAACAGCACGTCGGCGCGGAATGCGCGGTCCGCGTTCACCACGGTGCCGCCACGGATCATCGTCGTCATCAGCTTCTCCTTGGGTTCTAGGTATGCTTCGGCGCCAGCGCCGCTACGCGCTGGCCTTTCATCATGGCGCCGTAGATCACGGCCGCGATGGCCAGGCCCACGAACCATGCGTAGGTGTAGATGGTCTTGAAGGTCTCACCAACGTCCGGGAAGGCGGACGGGAAGGCCGCATTCATGAAGCCCGGGATGTTGGGCAGCACGCCGGCCACGAACGCCACGATGGCGGCCGGGTTCCAGCCGCCGCGGTAGGCGTAGATACCGTCGTCGCGGTAAAGCTGGGCGACGTCGAGCCGGGTCCGGCGCACCAGGTAGTAGTCGACCATCAGGATGCCGGCGATGGGCCCCAGCAGCGCGGAGTAGCCGACCAGCCAGGTGAAGATGTAGTTCTGGGTCGACTCCAGGATCTTCCAGGGCATCATCGCCAGCGCGATGCCGGCGGTGATGTATCCGCCGGTGCGGTAGGAGATGCGTTTCGGCGACAGCGCCGAGAAGTCGTAGGCCGGGCCGACCAGGTTGGCGGCCAGGTTGACGCTGGCGGTGTCGATCAGCAGGATGATCAGCGCCACCAGCACGGCGATGCCGGTCATGCGGCTGGCCACGTCGACCGGGTCCCACAGCGCCTTGCCGTACAGGACGATGGTGGCCGAGGTGACCGTCACGGCCAGGGCCGCGAGCAGGGCCATGGGCAGCGGCAGGCCGAGGGTCTGGCCGACCACCTGGTCGCGCTGGGTGGTGGCGAAGCGGGTGAAGTCGGGAATGTTCAGCGCCAGCGTGGCCCAGTAGCCGATCATGGCCGTGAGCGAAGGCCAGAACACGGCCCAGAACAGGCCGGCCTTCGGACCGCCCTCGACGAACTGAGAGGGCTGGTCCAGCAGCGGGCCGAATCCGCCGACCTTGTCGTACACCCACCAGAGCAGCAGGAAGCAGATCGCGATTTTCAAAGGTGCGGTATAGGTTTCCAGCTTCCTGATCGACTCCATGCCGTGCACGATGAAGTACATCTGGATCGCCCAGAAGCCCAGGAAGCAGGCCAGCTGGCCGAGGTTGATGCCCAGTCCCGGCAGCTTGTCGCCGCCGATCGGGGCGCCCAGCAGGACGCCCAGCAGCGTATAGATCATGCTGCCGCCGAACCAGGTCTGGATGCCGTACCAGCCGCAGGCGACGATCGCACGCATGAAGGCGGGCAGGCGCGCGCCGCGGGTGCCGAAGGAGGCGCGCGCCAGCACCGCGTAGGGGATGCCGTACTTGGTGCCGGCGTGGCCGATCAGGAGCATCGGCGCCAGCACGATCACGTTGGCGAAGAATACCGTGAGCACCGCCTGCCAGGCCGACATGCCGCTTTCGATCAGGCTGGCCGCCAGCATGTAGGCGGGAATGCTGATCACCATGCCGACCCAGAGGGCGGCGAAATGGTACCAGCGCCAGGTGCGCTGCTCCAGCGTGGTCGGGGCCAGGTCGTGGTTCCAGAGTTCGGGGCTGGCGTTGTTATTGGTGGTCACGGTCGGACTCTCCTCGTCGGTGGCAAGATGTGCGACCGAGTGTAGCGCAATCGTATGGACGGATGCGCGGTGTTCGTAGGGTGGGCGGTCCCTGCCCACGCGTTCAACGGACGATTACAAACCACGGAGCAGGCCAGGACACGTAGTTTGAACGCGTGGGCGGAGGACCGCCCACCCTACGCGGCAACCTCTGCTCTTGGATTGCGCGGATCCTGCGTCCAGTTCATGTAGGGCTTGCCGCTGTCCTGCGGCACCATGGTGATGCAGCTCTCCACCGGACAGGTGATCTCGCACAGGTTGCAGCCCACGCATTCCTCGCGGATCACCTCGAAGCGCCGGGTTCCCGCCTCGTCCACGGCGCGCGCGATGGCCTGGTGCGAGGTATCTTCGCAGGCCACGTAGCACTTGCCGCACTTGATGCACTTGTCCTGGTCGATGTGGGCGATCACCTGGTAATTCATGTCCAGGTACTTCCAGTCGGTGGTATTGCGCACGGCCTTGCGGGAAAACGCGGCGATGTCGGCGTAGCCCTGCGTGTCCATCCAGCGCGACAGGCCGTCCTTCATCTCTTCGACGATGCGGAAACCGTGCAGCATGGCGGCCGTGCACACCTGCACGCAGCCGGCGCCCAGGGCGATGAACTCGGCCGCGTCGCGCCAGTTGCCGATGCCGCCGATGCCGGAGATCGGCAAACGGGACGTCGTGGGATCGCGTGCGATCTCGGCCACCATGTTCAGGGCGATCGGCTTGACCGCCGAGCCGCAGTAGCCGCCGTGGGTGCTGGCGCCGCCCACGATGGGGTGGGCCACCATGCGGTCGAGGTCCAGGTGGGTGATCGAGTTCACCGTGTTGATGAGCGAGACCGCATCCGCCCCGCCGGCGAGCGCGGCGCGCGCGGGATGGCGCACGTCGGTGATGTTCGGGGTCAGCTTGACGATGACGGGCAGCCGGGTGTGCTTCTTGCACCAGCTGGTTACCATTTGCACGTATTCCGGCACCTGGCCGACGGCCGCACCCATGCCGCGCTCGGGCATGCCGTGCGGGCAGCCGAAATTCAGTTCGATGCCGTCGGCGCCGGTGGCCTCGACCAGCGGCAGGATCGCCGCCCAGGGCGCTTCCTCGCAGGGCAGCATCAGGGACACGATCATGGCGCGGTCCGGCCAGTCCTTCTTGACCTGGGTGATTTCGCGCAGGTTGATCTCCAGGCTGCGGTCGGTGATCAGCTCGATGTTATTGAAGCCGATGACCTCGCGGTTCTTGCCGTAGTGGGCCGAGTAGCGCGAGGAGACGTTTACCGCCGGCGGGTCTTCGCCAAGGGTCTTCCACACCACCCCGCCCCATCCCGCCTCGAAGGCGCGCACGACGTTGTAGGCCTTGTCGGTCGGTGGCGCGGAGGCCAGCCAGAAGGGATTCGGGCTCTTGATGCCGCAGAAATCGATGCTCAGGTCGGCCATGCTGCCTCCGGGTTGATGTCGGTTCGTGCCTGGATGTCGTCGTGGATGGCGAGAGCCGCCAGCTTGCCGTGCTGGACGGCCTGCACCGTCAGGTCCTGCCCCGGTGCGACGCAGTCGCCGCCCGCATAGATGCCAGGGATCGCCGTACGAAAGTGGGCGTCGACCCGGATCCGGTCGCCCTCGCGGGCCAGGGCGTCACCGAGCCCGTCCTCGCACATGCCCTGGCCGATGGCCTTGAACACGGCGTCGGCCGCGATCTCGACGTAGCCTCCGGTACGCACCAGCCGCCCTTCTTCCATGCGGGTCTGCTCGAAGCGCATGCCGGCCACCCTGCCTTCCGCGTCGAGCAATACCTCGAGCGGCGCGGCCCAGGTGCGGATGCGCACAAAATTGGCCTTGGCGATCTCGATCTCGTGGCCGGTCGCGCTCATCGATTCCAGGCCGCGGCGGTAGACCAGGGTGACGTCCTCCGCCCCCAGGCGCTTGATCTGCACCGCCATGTCGACCGCAGTGTTGCCGGCGCCGATGACGATGGCGCGCCGTGGCACCGGCAGCCGGGACAGGTCGCCGGCCTGGCGCAGCGCGGCGATGTAGTCGATCGCGGCCACCAGGCCGGGCGCGTCCTCGCCCGTCAGGCCGAGGGCCCGGCTGGCGGCCAGGCCGATGCCCAGGAAGACCGCGTCGAAGCGGGTGTGCAGCTCGGCCAGGCTGAGGTTCTCGCCCAGCCGGCGGCCGTGCTCGATGTGGATGCCGCCGATGGCCATCAGGAAGTCGACTTCCTGCTGCGCGAAGTCGCCGGGCAGCTTGTACTTGGCGATGCCGTATTCGTTCAGGCCACCGGCCTTTTCGCGCGCCTCGTAGACGACCACGTCGTTGCCCAGCATGGCCAGGCGGTGCGCGCAGGACAGGCCGGCCGGTCCCGCGCCGACCACGGCGATGGTCCGCCCTGTGGAAGGTGCGCGTTCGAAAGGATGGCCTGCGAAACGTGCATTGTCGATGGCATAGCGCTGCAGCAGGCCGATGCGCACGGGCTCGCGCTCGGCCGGGTTGTTGCGCACGCAGGATTGCTCGCACAGGATCTCGGTGGGACAGACGCGGGCGCAGCTGCCCCCAAAAATGTTCGCCTTCAGGATGCCGTAGGCGGCGCCGTCGATGTTCTGGTCCTGGATGTTGCGGATGAAGCCTGCCACGTCGATGCCGGTCGGGCAGGCGTTCATGCAGGGCGCGTCATAACAATAGAGGCAGCGCGCCGCCTCGAGCGCCGCCTGGCGCGCCGTCAAGGGCGGCGCCAGGTCGGTGAATTGCGCGGCCAGTTCGCCGTTCGAACCCGCCGCCGGCGGCAGGTGCTGGAGTGACTCAATCATGTGCATCCCTTCTTGTTGTGAGACGACGAACCTGCTGCGCAAACGCTACTTCATCTGGGGGAAGGCGAACTGCGGCCCGCTGCTGGCGGTGTCAGGCCAGCGCTCCATCACCGCCTTGTGGCGGGTGTAGAAACGCACCCCTTCCGGCCCGTAGGCATGGTGATCGCCGAACAGGCTGCGCTTCCAGCCGCCGAAGCTGTTGAAGGCCATCGGCACCGGCAGCGGCACGTTCACGCCCACCATGCCGACCTCGATCTGGCGCACGAACTCGCGCGCAACGCCGCCGTCGCGGGTGAAGATGGCGACGCCGTTGCCGTATTCGTTGGCGTTGATGAGTTCCACCGCGCGGCCCACGTCCGGCAGGCGCACCACGCACAGCACCGGGCCGAAGATCTCTTCCCGGTAGATCGCCATGTCGGGGGTGACGTGGTCGAACAGGGTGCCGCCGACGAAGAAGCCATTCGGACTCTCGTCCACGCGGTAGTCGCGCCCGTCCACGACGAGCGTGGCGCCCTGCTCCACGCCCTGGCCGATCAGGCGCTCGATGCGCTCCTTGGCGGCGCGCGTGACCACCGGGCCCATCTCCATGCCGGCCGCCATGCCGTCGCCGATCTTGAGCGTCGCGGTGCGTTCGGCCAGGCTGGCAACCAGCTTGTCGCCGGCATCGCCGATGGCCACCGCCACCGAGATCGCCATGCAGCGTTCGCCGGCCGAACCGTAGGCGGCGCCGATCAGGGCGTCGACCGCCATGCCCATGTCGGCGTCCGGCATCACGACCATGTGGTTCTTGGCGCCGCCCAGGGCCTGCACGCGCTTGCCCGCGGCCGAGCCCTTGGCATAGATGGTTTCGGCGATCGGCGTGGAGCCGACGAAGCTGATGGCCTGGATGTCGCGGTGTTCGAGCAGCGCGTCGACCGCCACCTTGTCGCCCTGGACCACATTGAACACGCCATCCGGCAGGCCGGCTTCCTGCAGCAGGCGCGCATGCAGGAGGGAGGCGGACGGGTCGCGCTCGGAGGGTTTGAGTAGGAAGGTGTTCCCGCAGGCGATCGCGACCGGGAACATCCACATCGGCACCATCACCGGGAAGTTGAACGGCGTGATGCCGGCCACCACACCGAGCGGCTGGCGCATCGACCAGGCGTCGATGCCGCGCGCGATCTGGTCGGTGAATTCGCCCTTGAGCATTTGCGGGATGCCGACCGCGAACTCGACCACCTCGATGCCGCGTGCGACTTCGCCCTGGGCATCCGCGAAGGTCTTGCCGTGCTCGCGCACCACCATGGCCGCGAATTCATCGACGTGCTGCTGGCACAGCTGCAGGTATTTGAACAGGACGCGGGCGCGCGCCAGCGGGGGCGTCGCGGCCCAGGCCGGAAAGGCGGCCAGCGCGCTTTGTACCGCCGCGTCGACGTCGCGCGGCTCGGCCAGGGCGACTTTCGCGCAGGGCTCGCCGCGTGCGGGGTTGTAGACGTCCGCCAGGCGCGTGCCTTCCGCGTGCGCCAGTTGGCCGTTGATGAAATGCGAGATGAGTTCCATTGATTCAATCCAGGTTTTTCAGTACGTTGGCGAGTTTGCCGAACAGTTCGTCGATGTGCTGCCGGTCGAGGATGAGCGGCGGCGACAGGGCGATGATGTCGCCCGTCACGCGGATCAGGATGCCGTCGGCGAAAGCCTGCTTGAAGGCGGCGTAGGCGCGCGCGCCCGGCTTGCCCGCGATGGGCTCGAGTTCGATGCCGGCCACCAGGCCGATCGAGCGCAGGTCGATCACGTGCGGCAGGCCGCGCAGCGAATGCAGCGCATCCTCGAAATAGGCCTGCATCGCCCTGGCGTTCTCGATGACGCCCTGTTCGCGGAAGACCTGCAAGGTGGCGATGCCGGCCGCGCAGGCCAGCGGGTGGCCGGAATAGGTATAGCCATGGAACAGCTCGATGCCCGGCGGCGCGTCCATGAGGGCGTCGTGGATGAAGCGCTTGGAGAACACGGCGCCCATCGGCACCACGCCATTGGTGAGGCCCTTCGCGGTGGTCATCATGTCCGGCTCGACGCCGAAATAGTCGCTCGCGAAAGGCGTGGTCAGGCGGCCGAAGCCGGTGATGACTTCGTCGAAGATCAGCAGGATGCCGTGCTTGTCGCAGATTTCGCGCAGGCGCTTGAGGTAGCCCTTGGGCGGCACCAGCACGCCGGTGGAACCCGACACCGGTTCGATGATCACCGCCGCGATCGTCGACGCGTCGTGCAGGGTGACGAGGCGTTCCAGCTCGTCGGCCAGCTCGGCGCCGAAGTCCGGCTCGCCTCGCGAGAAGGCGTTTTTCAGCAGGTTGTGCGTGTGCGGCAGGTGGTCGACGCCCGGCAGCAGCGGGCCGAAGCTCTTGCGGTTGTTGCCGATGCCGCCCACCGACAGGCCGCCGAAGCCGACACCGTGATAGCCGCGCTCGCGGCCGATCAGGCGGGTGCGCCCGCCCTCGCCGCGCGCCCTGTGGTAGGCCAGCGCCATCTTGAGGGCCGTGTCCACCGCTTCGGAGCCGGAGTTCGTATAGAAGACGTGGCCGAATTTATGGCCGGTGTAATCCATCAGCTGCTCGGCCAGGTCGAATGCGGCCGGGTGACCCATCTGGAAGGTGGGCGCGAAATCCAGCTGGCCGACCATCTCGCTGACCGCCTGGGTGATGCGCGGCTGGGCATGGCCGCAAGGAACGCACCAGAGGCCGGCCGTGCCATCGAGGATGCGGTTGCCGTCGACGTCCTTGTAGTACATCCCCTCGGCGGACACGAGCAGGCGCGGGCTGGCCTTGAAATCCCGGTTATTGGTGAAAGGCATCCAGAATGCGGACATCGAGCTGGGCCTGGATTCGTTCATGCGTCTCTCCTTGCCATGGCGGCGAAAATTTTTTACCAGTTGGCAAAATATTGATCAATAATAGTCAGCAAGGCAACACCGGCACAGATACACCAGAGTAAAAACAGGCCAACCGTACAGGCAGCCCGACCTGCACAGTTGCAGCCCTTTGGCGCGGAGCGGTGACGATGGAACAAGCTGTGTTGACAGAAGAGTTTCCTTGCGAAATGCCGACGGTGGCGCCCGATAGCGCTGCCGTCCACTCCTGGCCGCTGCTCGCCATCGACAGGAGCAAACGTGGCAGCCTGGTCGACCAGATCGTCGGGGCCATCTCGACGATGGTAAACGAGCGCCAGCTCGGTTCCGGCACGAAAATGCCTTCAGTTAGACAATTCGCAAAGTGCAATGGCGTCAGCACATTCACGGTTGTCGAAGCCTATGAACGGCTGCACCAGCTGGGCCTGCTCTCCTCGCGGCGCGGCGCCGGCTTCTTCGTCGCCCGCAGCCTGCCCCAGGCAGCCTGCCCGACCCTGGCAGCGCCCAGCCTGCAGTCCGAGATCGACGCCCTGGCACCGGACCTGTATTCCGGCCAGTCGGACGCCCTGCCGGTCGGCGCCGGCTGGCTGCCGCCGGAGTGGTATGGCGACAACACCCTGCTGGACGCGGTGCGCCACGCCATGAAGATCCCGGCCGGCCGCCTGCGCGGTTACGGCCACCCGCTCGGCCTGCCCGCCCTGCGCCAGCACCTCGCCGCCACCCTGGGCGCGGAGCTCTTTCCCGTCGACCCGGACCAGGTGCTGCTGACCCACGGTGCGACCCACGCCTTCGACCTCATCCTGCGCACCCTGGCGCGGCCGGGCGACGTGGTGCTGGTCGAAGACCCGGGCTACAGCAACCTGCTGTCCCTGATCCGCCACCACGGTTGCGTCCCGGTCGGCATTCGCCGCGGCGAAGCGGGCCTGGACATGGACGAGCTGGCGCGCCAGGCCGCCGTACTCCAGCCGAAGCTCATGTTCGTTAACACGGTGCTGCAGAATCCCCTCGGCACGTCGCTCAGCCAGGCCCAGGCCCACCGCCTGCTCGCGCTGGCCGAGCAGTTCGACTTCTGGCTGGTGGAGGACGATATCTACCGCGAGCTGGCCCTGCCTGCGGAAGCTTCGCTGGCCGCGATGGACGGCCTGCGCCGGGTGATCCGGGTCGGCAGCTTTTCCAAGACCCTGTCGCCGGTGCTGCGCGTCGGCTCCCTGTGCGCCTCCCGCTCGCTGGTGCCGGAATTGCTGCGCGTGAAGATGCTGGCGGGCCTGACGACCTCGGAGATCAACGAGCGCGCCGTATTCGAAGCCACCAGCACCCGCAGCTACCGGCGCATGGTGGCGCGCCTCGCGGCCCGCCTCGACGCCGCGCGCGACGAATCCCTGGACGCCCTGCGCGACGCCGGCCTGCGCCCGCTGGCCCGGCCGCGCGGCGGCATGTTCGTCAGCGCCGGCTGGGATGGCCCGCCAGGGCCGGGACGCAGCGCCCGCACCATCGCCGACGCCGCGCTCAAGGCCGGCATCCTGCTCGCGCCCGGCGAGTTCTTCACCCAGCGCACGCCGGAGCGCATCTGGTTCCGCTTCAACGTGGCGTACGCCGCCGACCCGCAACTGCTGGCCTTCCTGCGCGCACAGCGCTAGGAGAACAATATGGACATCCAGGCCCTCCCAAGCAAGCGCGACAAGGTCGAGACCGCCATCCTGCAGGCCGCCACGCGCCTGTTCGCCGAATGCGGCTTCGAGGGCACGACCATCGCCGCGGTGGCGCAAGCGGCCGGCATCTCGAAGCAGAACCTGCTCTACTACTTTCCGACCAAGCCCAGCCTCTACCAGCGCGTGCTCGACGACGTGCTGGACGACTGGCTCGCCCGCATGGAGCACCTGGCCGACAGCGCGGGCGAGCCGGGCGAGGTGCTGCGCGCCTACGTCCGCGCCAAGCTGCGCTTTTCACGCGAACAGCCCTGGGCCTCGCGCGTGTATGCGATGGAGGTGATCGGCGGCGCCAAGTTCTACGGCGAGCAGATCCGCGCCCGCGTGGTGCCGCTGCTGCGCCGGGACATCGCCGTGTTCGAGCGCTGGATGGCGGACGGGCGCATTGCGCGCGTGAACGCGACCCATCTGCTGTTCGCGCTGTGGGCCATGACCCAGTCCTACGCCGACTTCGCGGCCCAGATGGCCCTGGTCCTGGGCCGGCCGGAACTGACGGGCGCGGACTTCGAGGATGCCGAGCAACTGGTCGGCGAACTGGTGGTCCGGGCTGTTACTTCCGTCGCCTAGGACAGTCCGGCAGCAAGGTGTTACCATGCTTTTATAACAACAGGTCTTGTCATGTGCAGCCCATGTCCAATTACGCAACTCCCATCCTGACGACCGACCGCCTCACCCTGCGCCCGTTCACCCTGGACGATGCGCCGGACCTGCTGGCCGTGTTCTCCGACCCCGCCGTGATGCATTACTGGAGCTCCGAGCCCTGGACCTCGGTGCGCGACGCCGAGACCATGATCGAACAGGCGCTTGCGAGCTACCGCGAGCAGTCCGAGGTACGCTTCGGCATCGAACTGGCCGCCACCGGCCAGCTGATCGGCGCCCTCAACCTGCACCGCTTCTTCCCGAAAAACCGCCGTTGCGAAATCGGCTACGCCCTCGGCAGCGCGCACTGGGGCAAGGGCTACGCCAGCGAAGCGTTGGCCACCGGCATCGACTACGCCTTCCACGAGCTGCGCCTGAACCGCATCGAGGCCGACATCGACCCGCGCAATACCGCGTCGCCGCCCTGCTGGAACGGCTGGGCTTTCGCAAGGAAGGCTATATGCCGGAGCGCTGGTTCGTGCACGGCGAGATGGCCGACACGGTCAATTACGGCCTGCTGCGCCGCTACTGGGACGAGCGCAAGCAAGCGCTCCTTCCCGCCTATCCGTCCTCTTGACCGCTAAACCCGGGAATCCGACCATTCGTCGGATGACCGTGGCGCGCGCGGCGCCACCGTCCTACAGTAGCGCCATCACCTCTACCAAAGGACATACCGCATGAAAACCGCCACCCGTTCCGCTTTCCGCTCTTTTGTGGCCGACATGGAAGACATCGGCCGCAAGTGCAACCGCGCCGTGCGCTCGGGCGCCCGCACCCTGGCCGCCCTGCCCTGGCCGGCCCTGCTGGCCGTGTCGATCGTGCTGGCCTGCCTGATGACCATCGTGCCGCTGGCGCTGACCCTGTTCGTCGGCTTCCTGCTGCTGAAATTCGTCGCTGCCGCCCTGTTCGGCCGCCGTCCGCAACAGATCGTGGAGTAAATCATGGCCGCCGCTCCGATCAACCGCGCAATCGACTTCGTGCGCGAAGCCGTCAACGAAGCCAGCGTCCTGTGGTGGCGCTTCTTCGACTGGCTGGCCCTGGTCGAGTGGCGCCAGCTGTACATGACCTGGTTCCTGGTCTTCGTGTTCGGCATCCTGCTCAACCTGACCGAGCCGGCCGTCTGGTTCATCCTGATCTCCTTCGGCGTCAAGGTGTTGGCCGGCGGCAAGCGCCGCGCCGAACTCACCGCCCAGGAAGCAGCGGACAAGGCCAACGTCGCCACGCTCGAGCGGCGCCTGATGGAGGCGCAGATGGCGACCCTGCAGGCCCAGGTCGAACCGCACTTCCTGTTCAACACCCTGGCCCTGATCGGCCAGCTGATCGAGACCGACCCGAAGGAGGCGGCGCGCGTGCACGCCCACCTGATCGAATACCTGCGCTCCTCGCTGCCGCAGATGCGCGCAGGTGGCGGCGGCACCCTCGGCAAGCAGGTCGAGCTGTCGCGCGCCTACCTGGCGATCATGCAGGCGCGCATGAAGGAACGCCTGGCGGTGCGCTTCGAGGTGCCGGACTTCCTCGGCAGCGCGCCCTTCCCGCCGATGATGCTGCAGACCCTGATCGAGAACGCGATCAAGCATGGCCTCGAGCCGAAGGTGGCGGGCGGCACCATTACCGTGCGCGGCCATGTGGTCGGCGCCACCCTGCACGTCGACGTCTGCGACGATGGCGTCGGCATCGACCTGCACGCCGACGAGGGCGTGGGCCTGGCCAACATCCGCGAACGCCTGGCCCTGCTGTACGGGAAGGATGCCGAGCTGGTGATCGAGATGCCGCCTGGCGGCGGCGCCTGCGCATCGATCCGCCTGCCCTACCGGATGACGGAGTTCGACTGATGCCCGCTGCTACGCTAACCGCACTGATCGCCGACGACGAGGCGCCGCTGCGCGAACAGCTGCGTACGCGCCTGCTTGAGGCCTGGCCCGAGCTGCGCATCGTGGCCGAGGCGGCCAACGGCGCCGAAGCGGTTGCCCTGGCCGCCGAGCACAAGCCGGATATCGTGTTCCTGGATATCCGCATGCCCGGCATGGGCGGCATCGATGCGGCGCGCCAGCTCTACGACCGCTGCCACATCGTGTTCGCCACCGCCTACGACCAGTACGCGCTGGACGCGTTCGAGCAGGGCGCCATCGACTACCTGTTGAAACCGGTAACGCCGGCACGCCTGCAGACCACCTGCGAGCGCCTGCGCAAGCGCCTCGCCGGCAATGCGGCGGCGCCCCAGGACATCGGCGCGCAACTGGCCGAGCTGGGGGCTCTGCTCAAGGGAGGCAGCGCCGCCGCCAAACCGAACTACCTGCGCTGGATCCAGGCCCAGGTCGGTGGCAGCCTGCGCATGGTCAGCACCCGCGAAATCCTGTTCTTCCAGGCCGACGACAAGTACACCTGCGTACAGACCGCCGGCACCCAGCTCCTGATCCGCAAGACCCTCAAGGAGCTGGCGGACGAGCTGGACCCGGACGAGTTCTGGCGCATCCACCGCTCGACCCTGGTGCGGGTGGACGCCATCCTCGAGGTCACGCGCGACCTGCGCGGACGGCAGATGGTCAAGCTGCGCAACTACCCGGAACTGCTGGAGGTAAGCCGGAACCACGGCTACCTGTTCCAGCAGATGTGAGTGTCTCTTAGCCGAACAGGCCCTCGTCGGAACCGTCGCCGTCGAAGAAGCCGCCCGGGCCGTCGAGGCCTCCTCCTTCGTCCAGCAGGTTGTTGGACTCGCCGATGTCGTTGATGCCGGCCTGGTCGGCCAGTGCGCCGCCGGACTGGTCGTTATCCGACAGCAGGTGGCTGGCGTTGCCGCCGGCATCGTGGTCGTGGAACAGGTTGTCGAGGCCGTGGAAGAGGAAACTGCCTGCCGCCACGCCGGCCGCGGTTGCCGCGATCGAGCCGAGCAAGCCGCCGCCTCCACCGCCGCGCAGGAAACCGCTGCCGCTGCGGTTGGAGAAGCTCGGGAGGGCGTGCTGCCAGGACATGTGCTGGGATTGGTGGTGTTGCGGCGCATGGGAGCGGTGGCGGTTGCCCCAGCTGTTCGGATCGAGGAAGCCACCGCCGCTGCGTTGCTGCTTGTCCAGTTGGCTTTCCAGCATGGCGATGCGCGACCTGGCGGCGTCGAGGGCCTGCTCCATCAGCAGGGCGCGCTGGACCAGCAGGTAGGCGGCGTCGGGCTGCTGGGCGACGGCGCGCTGGATCAGGGAATCGGCTTCGGGGTCTTTCTGGATGCCGCTGGCCTGGACCAGTTGGCCGAGGAAGTCATGCAGTTTTTGGGTATCGGATGGGCTCATGGTGATGCTCCTCATCGTGGATGTGATTAACCCTGCATGTTGTGCGTCTAGCCACGATTTCAAGCACCTCGACAGGCATGCAGTCGGCAATCACCATGGTGCGGCCACTGCGCGAGATACCACTGGGTTCGCTGCCATGCTCGAAGAAGTAGAACAGCCGTATCGAGGATGTCGAAGACGTTATATCCTTGAAAACACGGCTCTCCATACCGGTATCGCAGGCAAGGTCCAGCATGGCTTCCTCCATTCAGGCAACGCTGATTCCTATGATTACATGGGCGAAATGTTCTGGCGTATTTGACCAGCGTCACTTTATTTAATTGAAGCAAGGATCATTCGGAAATTTCCGAAGATTGCCAGCGCGGTGGTCCGAACGCGGCCGACCTCTGTTCCGCCCTTATGCGCCAGGCTGCCGGACAAGGGGCGCCCTCCATCCCCAGCGCCGCAGGCCGTGCCCCTTGAGCGCATAGAACAGGATCAGGCCATAGCACGGCAGCATCACGGCATACGCCGTTTGCGCATGGGCAGCATCCGAGAAGTGGCCATAGAGCATGGGCAGCAGCGCACCGCCCGCCACGCCCATCACCAGGAGGGCCGATCCCGCGGCCGTGTACTTGCCCAATCCCTCCAGCGCCAGCGGCCAGATCGCCGGCCACACCAGCGCATTGGCAAAGCCCAGCAGCGCCAGGTACAGCACCGTGTCCGGTACGGCGGGCACGCCCAGCCATCCCAGCAGGACCCGGGCCAGGCCGTCATCGATGGACGAACCGAACAGCACGCCGCAAGTGAACAGGAGTCCGAGCAGGGCCGACAGCATCAGGGCGGTCTTTTGCGCCAGCAGGCGCGGAATGGCGACGGTCCCCACCAGGTAGCCGAGCACCATGAAGGCCATGGTGTAGGACGTCAGCACGCCGAAGTTCTGCACGTTCAGCTGCTGGCCGTAGAGCCCGATGGTATCCCCCGCGATGACTTCCACACCGACGTACGCGAAGAGGGCCAGCGCGCCAAGCACCAGTTGGGGAAACTGCAGCACACCGAAGCGGCGTACGGCAAGGTCGCCCGCATCCTTCTCCGGCGTGATCTCGCGCAGTGTCGAGAAGTGCACGATGACCATGACCAGCAACAGGCCTGCGGCCATGACCACGTAGGGGAATACCAGCCGCTCGGCGAGCTGGGCGCGCAGGGCTTCCTTCCGGGCCGCGCCCATGGCCTCGAGCGCCACGTCCGAGACATTGCCGACGTCCGAGAGCATCAACGATGCGAACAGAAGCGGCACGACGACGCCGGCGCCCTTGTTGAACAGTCCCATGATGCTGATGCGCATGGCGGCGCTCTCGCGCGAACCGATGCAGACCAGGTAGGGATTGACGGCGGTCTGCATGAGCGTGGCGCCGGTCGCCAGGGTGAACAGGGCCAGCAGGAACAGCGGATAGGCGGCGCTGCGGGCCGCTGGAATGAAGAGCAAGGCGCCGGCGGCCATGACGCCCAGGCCGATGGTCATGCCGTGCTTGTAGCCGACCCTGTCCAGCACCGCGGCCGACGGCAGGGCCATCACCGTGTAGGCGATGTAGAAGGCAAAGGTGACGAACAGGGCCTGGAAATTACTGAGGTCGCAGACGATCTTCAGGTAGGGAATCAGGGAGCCATTGAGCCACGTAACGAAGCCCAGGATGAAGAACAGCATGCCAACAAAACACATGGCGACGACCACTTCACGCGTCGATGCACTGGCCGAATCTGAATCGAGTCGCTTCATGGACATCCCAACGATGAATGCAATCCGCCTGGTCGTAAAAAACCCCCGGGTCCCGGTAACAAGACTCGGGGGAACTCACAGAGGAGAGACTGTGAGCGTTCGAACCGCCGTCGCCGGCAGGCAGACTGAAGCCGGCAATTCATGGTACCAGAACAAAAAGTTATAAACCACTGGTACTTACCAATTTGCTCGCCAGCGCTCTCCAAAGACCAGCTCCGGTCCCATTCCATCTGCATGAAAGGACACGCACATGCGCTTCAATCCTCAGTGCACGCGCGGCAGAAGCATGGCAATACCAATCAGATACCGATTGACTTATTGGTACGGCCCGACCTATATTTACCGAACTTTATTGCAAGAAAGGCTACGATGACCCAGCATCTTCTCAGTGCAGTTGCTCGCGGCGCCCTTGCCTCCTGACCCGCAATGGACGAAGAACTGCAGGCCTTCCGGCCCGATCCTGCGGACGTCACGCCCCTGTACATCCAGCTGGCGAACAAGCTGTCGAACGCAATCGGCAAAGGCCGCTGGCGCGCCAACGAGGCCCTGCCGTCCGAGCGCACGCTGTCCGGCATGCTGAGCATCTCGCGCGTCACCGCACGCAAGGCGATCGACCTCCTGTGCGAGCGCGGCGTCCTGACCCGGGTCCGCGGTTCCGGCACCTACATCACGCCCAAGCTCGAGCAACCCCTGTCGCGGCTGTCCAGCTTTTCCGAGGAACTCAGCCAGCGCGGCGCGAAGGCCGGCTCGATCTGGCTGTCGCGCGAGCTCGGCGCCGCCACGCCGCTCGAGATGCTGTCGCTGGGCCTGTCGCCGAACATGCCGGTGGTCCGGCTCAAGCGCCTGCGCACCGCCGACGACATCGTGATGGCGATCGAGACCTCCACCATCCCGGCCGTCTACATGCCGGATCCGCAGGCGGTCGGCGATTCGCTCTACGACTACCTGGACGAACGCGGCATCCACCCGGTGCGCGCCCTGCAGCACATCCGCGCGGTCAACGCCAGCGCCGCCCAGGCGCGCCTGACCGACCTGGCGCCGAACACCGCCATGCTGCACATCACCCGGGTGAGCTATCTCGGCTCCGGCGCCGCCGTCGAGCTGACCCATTCCTGGTTCCGCAGCGACTACTACGGCTACGTGACCGAATCGCAGCGCTAACCCCCTGAACAACCACACCTTCAAGCACGGAGCACCGATGAGCCAGACAAGCCTGGACCCGCAATACAGGAAAATCGCCGGACAGCTGATGATGATCCGCTTCCCCGGCACCGAACTCGATGCCGCAACAGCCGCTTTCCTGCGCGAGAACAGCATCGGCGGCGTCTGCCTCTTCAGGGGCAATATGCGCGACGCCGAACAGGTCCGCGCGCTCACGGCCGCCCTGCGCGACGCGATGGGCCCCGAAGCGCTGATCGCCATCGACCAGGAAGGCGGCGCCGTGGTGCGCTCGACCTGGCTGCCGCCGCCGCCCGCGGCGATGGGCCTGGGCGCAGCCGACGACCTGGAACTCGCGCGCCAGACCGGCGCGGCCGTCGCGCGCGCGGTCAGGTCGCTCGGCTTCAACTGGAACTTCGCACCGGTGCTCGACCTGAACAACAATCCCGACAATCCCGTGATCGCCGAACGCTCCTTCGGCGCCGAGCCCGTCCGCGCGACCGAGCTGGCCCTGGCCTGGATGGAAGGCAGCCAGGCGCAGGGCGTGGCCTGCTGCGTCAAGCACTTCCCGGGGCACGGCGATACGCACGTCGACTCGCACCGCGAGCTGCCCGTCGTGAACAAGCCGCTGGAAGAACTGGAACGCTTCGAGTTCCTCCCCTTCCGCATGGCCGCGCCCCATGCACCCGCCATCATGAGCGCCCACATCGTCTACCCCAGCCTCGATCCCGACTATCCCGCCACCATGTCGCGCCCCATCCTCAGCGGCCTGCTGCGCGGGGCCTGGGACTACCGCGGCGTCATCATCACCGACGGCATGGACATGCATGCCATCGCCGGACGCTACGGCGCCGGCCAGGCGGCGGTGCAGGCGCTCCAGGCGGGCGCCGACATGGTGATGGCGCTCGGCACCCGCGAAACCCAGGAAGAGACCTTGGCCGCGATCGCGCATGCCCTCGCTTCCAGCGCCGTTCCGCCCAGGGAAGCGGCGCAGCGGCGCGCCAGGCTGACCGCCCTGGCCGCGCGCTATCCCTGCCTCCAGGCGCCCTACGAAGAGGAAGCCGCCGACCGGCAGCGCATGGTCGAGGGCTGGCGCCGCGGCCTCACCGCCTATCGCGCCCCACGGCGTCCGCCACCGGGCGCCAGGCTGCGCCTGGTCGCGCGCCGCGACGTGGTGAGCGACGGCGTCTCCGAAGCAGGCGTGCCCGCGGACGTGATCGCCGCCTGCCTGAGCGGAATGGGCGCGGTCGAGCTGGTGACCTTCGTCGACGAAGACAGCTTCGACTGGGATGCGCTGCCGGACGACGGCAGCTACACCATCCTCGCCTCCACTTCGCGCCTGCGCCATGGCGAACACGCGCGCCGCAGCTGGCGCCCGGACCTGCACCTGGCGCTGTGGAATCCTTATCACGCGCTGGACATCGCGGCGCCGGCCCTGATCACCTACGGCTTCGCGATGCCGGCCCTCGAGGCGGTCCGCGACTGGCTGGAAGGCCGCCTCGATGCCGAGGGCGTCATTCCCGTGCCGGGATTCGCCCCCTGAACGACGCCCTTATTTCAAACCGAAGGCGCGGGCATACTCGCCCGCCGCCACATCGAGTCCGCTGCACACCGGGCTGGCCGCGGTCACAGGCTCGGTACAGGGCGTATCGCGGTCGAGCGACCAGTAATGCAGGCCGGCCAGGCCCATGCGCTCGGCCGCTTCCGTCATCACGCGCGCATCCTCGACCGTGGTCTGGTTGTTCGGCCTGTCGTTTTCGCCGATCATGGCGGTGATGGCGAGCTGCGACAGCGGCACCTTGTAGCGCTGGTTCACATTGCGCACCGCCTGGATTGCGGAGCGTCCCATGTCGCAGTTGCCGCTGTCGGCCACCACGCAGTTGGCGGGCTTGCCGGTGTCGTGGTTCATCACCATCAGGTTGATGACGTAGTCCTTGACGCCGCTCTTGCGCAGCTGCCGCAGCACCATCTCCCCGGTCTCGTTGAGGCTGCGGCGGCTGCCGTCCGAGGCGGCGACGGTGGCGATGGTGAAGCTGTAGCGCAGCTTCGGATGCTTCTGCTGGGCGTAGCGCACCTGCTTTAGCAGGCTCGCCACCTGCTTCTCGGTCTGCCCGGTCTCGATGTCGAAGTCGAAGCCGGCCAGCATCGGCGACATATAGCGCGCCATGAAGCGGTCCATGCCGGCGCGGGTGGTGCAGGTGAAGATGCCTTCGGCGCCGCCGGTCGAGATCACATAGGCCACGCCCGCCTGCACGAAGGCCGGGACGTTGGCCTGCATGAGCGCGTCCGCGTCCGGCTTGCCCCAGGTCTCCCTGCCGCATTCGCCGGTCGCGAAGGCCAGCGACACGGTCGCGTTGCCGTACATGGCTTTGCCATCGTTGACGTAGGGCGCGCGCACGCCGCCGGGTGCGGCCGCGAGCACCAGGTCCTCGCCCAGGTGCTGGGGCACGTGCTTGTAGGGCCCGCGCATCAGGGGCGCCGCCTGGGCGCTGGCCGCAAGCGCCAGCAGGATGCAAACAGCTTTCAGCTTCATCGTCATTCCTCGTGCAAGGCCGGCGCCACGCAAGGCGGTCCGGCGGGTTAGCGCCCCTGCGACGGTGTGAAAAATTCCGCCATGGCTGCGTTGCCTCGTCTCGCCGTACTAGCGTACTGTCTTCGACTCGGCGCCTTGCCATGGCGGTTTTTTCACACCCTCTGCGGGCGTCGGATCGGAGCATGGCCGCATTTCACCAATGCGGCGTGCATGTTTTTTGGTATGATCATCAGCTGCCCAAGCAAGAATTTACCTAAGGAAACATCCGATGAGTCCGCTCCTGGGGATCATGCAAACCGTCGCCGCGGGCGGAAACCTGCCTCTCTACCAGCAGCTCGAAATCGCGCTGCGGCAGGCGATCGAGCAGCACCTCTTCGGCCCCAACCGGGCCTTGCCGGCCGAGCGGCAGCTGGCCACCGAGCTGGGCATCTCGCGCATTACCGTGCGCAAGGCCATCGACGGCCTGGTGGCGGACGGCATCCTGGCGCGCACGCCGGGCTCCGGCACCTACATCAATGTGCATCCGCGGGTCGAAAAGAACTTCGCCAAGCTGACCTCCTTTTCGGAAGACATCCGCGCGCGCGGACAGGTGCCGAGCAGCCGCTGGCTCAAGCGCCAGGAGGGTTCCGTCACACCTGAAGAGGCGCTGCGTTTCCGCCTTTCGCCCGGCGCGCCGGTCTACCGCTTCAACCGCATCCGCTGCGCCGACGGCATCCCCATGTGCATCGAATACGCGACCCTGGTCAAGAGCGCCCTCGCCAGCATCGACGACGTCGACGCCTCGATGTACGAGGCGCTCGGCAAGACCGGCCACCGGCCGGTGCGCGCCCTGCAGCGCCTGTCCGCCATCGTCCTGAACCAGGAACAGGCCGAGCTGCTGGAATCCAGACCCGGCGCGGCGGGCCTGTGCGTGGAGCGGCTCGGCTTTCTCGCGGACGGGCGCGCCGTCGAGTTCTGCCGTTCCTTCTTCCGCGGCGACATGTACGACTTCGTCGCCGAACTCAACGCGCTGTAAGTCGCGGCGCGGCTTCACGCGGCCCTGGCCTGCGCGCCGGCCGCGCTGTCGTACTCGCGCAGCACCTCCATGTGATTACGGAAGTTCAGCGTGCAGCGGCGCAGGAATTCCTGCATCTCGCGCGCCTGCTGCCCGTAGGCAGGATCGGCCTGCGCGGGCGTCGGCGGCGGGAACACCCCCATGCCGGCCAGCAGCGCATACCATGAGCCGATCGGGTAGTACTTGTCGAGGCCCTGGCGCGTGATTTCCGCGGCCAAATCCCTGCCCCCGAGCCAGGTGTCGAACACCTGGCGCAGCGAATCCGACACCGCGCCGGGGTCCTTGGCGCGGTCGCGCCAGTATTCGGTATCGGGCCGGCTGTTGGTCTTGTAGTGGGCGACGATGTAGTCGCGGTGGCCGTCGAAATAACCGCTTACCTCGCGGTTGTAGGCCTGGCGCGCGCGTTCGCCGTAGTCGCCCGCTGTAAGAATAGCCGCGAAGATCGCCGCCGCCGTCTGGGTCAGGAACAGCGCGGTCGCTTCCAGCGGCTCGAGGAATCCCTGCGACAGGCCGATCGCGACGCAGTTGCGGTTCCAGTGCTGCTCCACCCGCCCGACCGTCATCGCCAGGTGGCGCGCCGGCACATCCGACTCGAGCAGGCCGAGTCGTTCGCGCAGTTCGTATTCCGCCTGGTCGGCGCTGCAGTAGGCCTTGCTGTAGACGTAGCCGTTGCCGTAGCGCGTAGTGAGCGGAATCTGCCACGCCCAGCCGTGCTTCAGGGCCGTCGACACCGTATGCGGGGCGATGTCGCCGTCGTGCGGGGTCGGCATGGCCACGGCCGCATCGTTGGCCAGGTCCCCGGCATAGCTGTGGAAGGGTGTCTTCAGGGCCTTGTCGATGAGCAGGCCCGTGAAGCCCGAACAGTCGACGAACAGGTCGGCCGCGAACGCTTCCCCCTCCTGCGAACGCACGCTGGCGATGTCGCCGGCCGCATCCAGATTCGACGCGACGATGTGGCACTGGCGGTGGCGCACGCCGCGCTCCAGCGCCTTCTTGCGCAGGAAGCGCGCCAGCAGGGTGGCGTCGAAATGGAAGCCGTAATTCGCCGTGAAGGGGAAGTGTTCCGGAGTGACCGGGGCCAGCTTGTTCCTGACGAGATGAGCGGACAGGAAGTAGTCGTTCGGCCAGGCTGGTGCATCGACGCCGCGCAGGCGCGAATGCACGTTGTTCATGAACACCGGCTGGGTGAGGTTGTCCACCATGGTCGAGAACTGGTGGAAGTAGCTGGTGAAGCCGGGCCGCGTCGACCAGCCGTCAAAGGTGATGCCGCATTTATAGGTCGCGTGGCAGGCCGGCATCCACTCGGATTCGGCGATGCGCAGCGTGTCGAAGAAGCGCTTGAGGGCGTGGGTCGAGCCTTCGCCGACGCCGATGGTCCCGACGACGGGCGACTCCAGCAGGGTGATGCTGGCGCCTTGCATGGTGGCCGACTGTGCCAGCGTGTCGGCCAGGATCAGGGCGCTCATCCAGCCCGCCGTTCCCCCGCCGACGATCACGATCTGCTTGATTTCCGAAGCGCTTTTCATGGATTGGCACTCCCAAAGTTATAGTCAGGACCCGTAGGGTGGGCGGTCCCCCGCCCACGCGTTCAACTCATGGCTGCACCGTGGCGACGCCTGTTCTCGTTGAACGCGTGGGCAAAGGATTGCCCACCCTACGAACCCATTAACCCGACAACATCAGACTCAGATCTTGCCGTTCAGGGCCAGGAACCACTGGCGGCCGTTACGATAGATCGATCCCGGCAGGTTCTGCGCGCCCGGGTTCTTGACGATCGAACGGTGGGTCGGGTTGTTCAGGTCCTTGCCGTCCAGGGACAGGCTGAGGTTCTCGCTGATGCGGTAGGAGAAGGTCGCCGACAGCGTGCCCACGGAATCCTGGAACTGGGCCGTGTTGCGGCTGAAGCCATTCAGGAAGCCCGAGCGCCAGCTGTAGTTCACCCGTGCGCTGAACTGGTCGTTCTCGAAGTAGGCGCCGACGTTGGCCGCATTCTTCGAGGCGCCGATCATCGTGCAGTCCGCGTACTGCACGGCGCCGCAGGCCGAACCGGGCTTGCGTCCGGTCTCTTCGGCATCGGTGTAGGTGTAGTTCACGTTGTAGCCGAAGCCGAGCGGCAGGGTCTGGATATAGTTCAGCTCCACGCCCTTGACCTTGGCCGTCGAGTTGATCGGCGAACTGGTCTGGTACTCGGTATTGGCCTGGGCCTGCTGGTTGTAGTAGATCCCCGAGCTGGCGCCGTAGGACACATAGCCGTCGATGTCGGCGTAGAACACGTTCGCGGCCAGCAGCGAGCGCGGTGCGAAGTACCAGTCGACGCCGACGTCGAAGTTGTCCGAGGTGATCGGCGCCAGGTTCGGGTTGCCGGTGGTGCCGGTGCGCTGCTGGTCGCGCAGGTCGATGCCGGCCATGGCGCCCAGTTCCGGACGCGCCAGGGTACGCGAGAGACCGGAACGCAGGACCAGGTCGCGCGAGAGCTCGTAGCGGATGTTCAGGCTGGGCAGCACGTCCTTGTAGGTGTTCTCGTACTTGCGCGGCTCGAAGCTGCCCGAAGGACCCATCTCGTACTTCAGCACGTCCTCCTTGGTGCGCGCGTAACGCACGCCGAAGTTGCCGGACAGGCCTGCGTCGTTGCCGAAGTCGGCCTGCACATAGGCCGATGCGGTCGGCTCCTCGATGTCGAATTCGGCCTGGCGGCGGCGCACCAGGAAACCGGTGTACTTGCGCACCCAGTCGTTCACGCTCGCCTGGCTGAAGGTCCAGTAGTTCGAGCCGATCCCGGCCACGTCCTTGAGGTGATCCGGGAAGGTGGTCAGGCCGTACAGGGGCAGGTTCTTCGGATCGCTCAGTCCCGGCAGCGGGCCGTTGTCGATCACCGACAGGCTGCGTTCATGCTTCGCGCCGCGCACGCCGAATTTCACGGTGCGGAAGAAGGAGTGGTCCAGGCTGCGCTCGAGGTCGAGCTGGGCATAGGTCTCCTCGTCCTTCGAGGTGACGTGGGAACCGAAGGTGCCCGGCACGCCGCCGTAGCCGCCGCCGATGGCATGCTGGGCGCTGCCGGCGGTCACGTAGCTGATCGCCTTGTCCGGGCCGTTCAGGCTGTAGCTGATGGCGCCGAAGGGAATCGGGTTGCTCAGCGCCCCGCTTTCGGTATTGCCCTTGCCCCTGGTGGTGCCGACCTTGCCGCTGACAAGCCACAGCTCGTTGATGCGGTACTTGCCGTCCAGGTTGACGAACTGCGACTGGCTCTCGGCCACCGGACGCGCGAAGATCTCCTGGATCGAGCCCGACATGTCGGCGCACACGGTACAGTTGGCCGGGACGGTCGCCGACACCGAGGTGATCACGCCATTGCTGACGGTGCCCGTGATGTTCGACGCCGGAAAAGACGGCGCGGCCCAGGCATTGCCCAGGAAGCGGCCCATGGTCTGCATGAAGTTGTGGTTGACGTTCGGCGCGTCCATCTTCGAATGGAACACCGTCAGGTCGAGGTTCAGGTCCTTGTTCGGACGGATCTGCAGGTCGACCAGGCCGCCGGTGCGGGTGCGCTCCTGCTCGAACCAGGCGGTGCCGCCCAGGTAGTTGACGATCGCGCCGACCGAGCCGGGGATCGCGTTGGCGATCGGCGAGCCGGCTTCGACCTTGTCCCACCAGATCGAGTTTTCCTGGGCCACGCGGCTCAGGTGGCGCTTCTGGTGGAAGGCCTGGAACAGCACGCCGACCGTGGCCGCATCGTTGCGCCAGGCGACCATGCCGCTCAGCTGCGGGTCGGTCTTCTTGGCGTACTCGGAATGCATGGCGCCGACGCTGGCCTGGGCCGTGATGGTCTGCTTGCGCAGCAGGTCCAGGGGCTTGCGGGTTTCGATGTCGATCAGGCCCATGGCGCCGCCGTCGATCAGGCTGGCCTGCGAACCTTTATAGACCGTCACGCGGCCGATCAGCTCCGACGGGAACAGGGTGAAGCTGACGCTGCGGCCGCCCGCGATGATGTTATCGGAGAACCAGTCGCCGCTCGAGACCGAGTGGCCGTTCAGGGTGGTCAGGGTCAGGGACGACGGGGTGCCGCGCAGGGCCACGCGGTCGTTCTCGCCGAAGCTGCCTTCCGAGCCGCCGGCCGCGGCCACGCTCACGCCCGACAGGCGCTGCAGCGAGTCGGCGACGTTCTTGTCGGCCAGCTTGCCGACGTCTTCGGCGGTGATCACTTCCACATAGGAGTCGGCATTGCGGCGCTGGTTGATCGACTCCTGGACGGACGCCCGGATGCCCTGCACCACCACCGTGGTCGGTGCGTCGGCATTGTCCTGCTGGGCGTTGGCGTTCAGGCTCAGCACCATCAGCGCCGCAGCGGCCGCGAATGGAGTGAGGTTGATTGTTGTTGTTTCACGCTGCATGTGAGTCCCCTAAAAATGGAATGGCCGTCCACTAAACAGCCAGTTTGTCGAACCTTCCTTACCCCTCTACAGAACCAGTGTGTGACCAATATACAATTCTTTGAATACCAAATCACTACCAATTTGCATAGGTGTATGCGTTTTTGGTATGGATTGGTAAGGCCAGGAAACCGGAAGCGGGCAAGTGGTATCAGGGGAAATGGGATGTGACGCTCCCTTGGCTATTCGACAAGGCAGGAAGACCACATGCAAAGTGGTATTAGCTCAACAGGGTGGAAAACGGCGCTACACAATGTCGCAAAATGGAAACATTGCTGTGCCAGACGCAGGCCGCAGAGGGTCGGGACCAGGGAAAGGCCCGGGAGGATGCGAGGGCCGGAGCCCTCGCGAATGCGGGCTTGACTAGCCCAGGTCGCGACCGCCGAAGGCGTTCGGAAGTTGCTCGGCAGCCGTGGTCTCGAACACGTCGCCCTTCAGGTTGGTCAATACCACCGGCAGCGCGTTGCCGCCCAGTTCCAGGATCACCTGGCGGCAGGCGCCGCAGGGAGCGATCGGGCCGTCGGTCTGGCCGATCACGGCCAGCGCCGCGAAATCGCCCGGCTTGTAACCGCTGGCGATGGCGCTGAAGAAGGCGGTGCGCTCGGCGCAGTTGCACAGGCCATACGAGGCGTTTTCCACGTTACAGCCGCGGAAGATGCGTCCGTCCTTGCATTCCAGTGCAGCGCCGACCTGGAACTTCGAGTACGGCGTATAGGCCAGTTCGCGCGCGGCGCGGGCTTCGTCGATGAGTTTCGCGTATTTCATGATCAAGGACGGATGGTTTTGTAGATCATCGGCTCGGCCGCGGGCATCGAAGCGCCGATCTGGTAGGCAGCCTGCACCTGGCGCACTGCCTGCTCGGCAGCCTCCTGGGTGCGCGCATGGACCATGGCCAGCGGCTGGCCGACGGCGATGCTGTCGCCCAGTTCCACCAAACCGGTGAGGCCGACGGCGAAGTCGATCGTGTCCTGCGGACGCACGCGGCCGCCGCCCAGGGCCACGACGGCCAGGCCCAGGCCGCGCGTATCCACTGAAGTCGCGAAGCCTGCCTGCAGCGCCGGCACTGGCACGATCACCGGTGCGGTTTCCAAATGGGCGTCCGGCTTGTCCATCAGGTCCGCCGGGCCGCCCAGCGCCGTGACCATGCGCGCGAAGCGTTCCGCCGCTTCGCCCGAATCGAGGGCCGCCTGCAGCCTGGCGCGCGCTTCTTCGTTATTCGCGGCGATGCCGGAGATGACCAGCATCTCGGCGCACAGCGCCATCGTCACTTCATGCAGGCGCGCGGGGCGCGATTTGCCGGTCAGGTAGTCGATCGCGACGCGCACTTCGACGGCATTGCCGGCCGCGTGGCAGAGCGACTCGTTCATGCCGGTCAGGATGGCCGAGGTGCGGGTGCCGGCGCCATTGCCGACCGTGACGATGCTCTCGGCCAGCTCCACCGATTTCTCATAGCTCGGCATGAAGGCGCCGCTGCCGACCTTCACGTCCATCACGAGCGCATCGAGGCCGGCGGCCAGCTTCTTGGAGAGGATCGAGCCGGTGATCATGGCCACCGATTCCACGGTCGCCGTGGTGTCGCGGATGCTGTAGAAACGCTTGTCGGCCGGCGCCAGCTGGGCGGTCTGGCCGATGATGGCCACGCCGACGTCCTTGACGACCTGGCGGAATTTTTCCGGCTCCGGCACGGTGCTGTAGCCGGGGATGGAATCGAACTTGTCGAGGGTGCCGCCGGTGTGGCCCAGGCCGCGGCCCGAGATCATCGGCACGAAGCCGCCGCAGGCCGCGATCATCGGGCCCAGCATCAGCGAGACCACGTCGCCGACGCCGCCGGTCGAGTGCTTGTCGACCACGGGGCCCGGCAGGTCGAGCGATTTCCACTCCATGACCAGGCCCGAATCGCGCATCGCCAGCGTGAACGCGACGCGTTCGTCCATGGTCATGTCGTTGAAGTAGACGGCCATCGCGAGCGCCGCGATCTGGCCTTCGGTGGTGCTGCCGTCCGGGATGCCGCGCACGAAGAACTGGATCTCTTCGGCGCTCAGGACGCCGCCGTCACGCTTTTTGCGGACGATTTCTTGGGGGAGGAACATGCCAAAACCTTTCTATAACGTAGGGTGGGCGGTTCCCCGCCCACGCGTTCAAACCACGTATCCCGGCCAGCTTCGTGGCGTGGAACCGTTCGTTGGACGCGTGGGCGGAGGACCGCCCACCCTACAAAATCTTATTTAGACGCCGTACGGGATCCAGACGTTCTTGACCTGGCTGGCATGCTGCAGCACGGTGCGGCCGCAAGCCTGCTTCGCATCGAACCAGTCACGGCCCTTGGCGCCGCCGACCCAGGTGCGCTTGAGCGAATCGCTTGATAAGCGTTCCACTTCCGCGCAACCTTCGGCAGAACCGTCGTGACGCCACACGGCATCCACGTCGCCGTGCGAAGCCAGCGTACGCGCCAGCTCCGATGCCGAACCGGTGACGATATTGAGCGCGCCGCCCGGCAGGTCCGAGGTATCCAGCACTTGGTACAGGTCCGTGGCGGACAGCGGATGGGCTTCCGACGGCACCGCCACCACGCGGTTGCCCAGGGCCAGCGCCGGAGCGACCAGCGAGATGAAGCCCAGCAGCGGGTTCTCGTTCGGGCAGACGATGCCGATCACGCCGACCGGTTCGTTCAGCGCCACGGTGATGCCGTGCATCGGCGGCTGGTGGGCGGCGCCGTCGTACTTGTCGCACCATGCGGCCCAGTAGAACAGGCGCTCGATCGAGGCCTGGACTTCGCGGGCGGCCTCCTTGGCGCCGGTCTGGGCGGCGATGCGCTGGGCGAATTCGTCGGCGCGGATCGCCAGGTTCTCGGCGATGTAGTACAGGACTTGCGCGCGGTTGTGCGCGGTGGCCCTGGACCAGCCGGACGCCTTGTGCGCCGCTTCCACGGCGTTGCGGATGTCCTTGCGGTTGCCTTCGCCGACATCGGCCAGGAAGGCGCCGTTCGCGCCGTTGATTGCGCGGCTGTAGGCGCCGTCAGGGCGCGCCTGCTTGCCGCCGATGTAGAGCTTGGCGGTGCGGTCGATGGCGAAGGGCGCAGTTGCAAGATTCGCCTCTTCCGATGCTTTCACACGACCCTTGTCGGCCACGAGCGGCGCGGCCGGGCGTGCATCTTCCGACAACGGGGTCAGGTACTCGTACATGCCCTCCTTGCCGCCTTCGCGGCCGAAGCCCGATTCCTTGTAGCCGCCGAAGCCGCAGGCCGCGTCGAACTGGTTGGCGGTGTTGATCCACACCACGCCGGCCTTGATCTGCGGCGCCACGTCCAGCGCCAGCGAGATCGATTCCGACCACACGCAGGCGGCCAGGCCGTAGACGGTGTTGTTCGCCAGCTGCACGGCCTCCGACGGGGTGCGGAAGCTCATCGCCACCAGCACCGGGCCGAAGATCTCGGCCTGGGCCACGGCGGCCGAGGTCGAGGCGCCGGTGATCAGGGTCGGCAGGTACCAGGCGCCGGCGCTCGGCGCTTCGCAGGCCGGCTGCCACACTTCGCAGCCTTCCGTACGCGCCGATTCCACCAGCGCGTGGATGCGTTGCTGCTGGATCGGATCCACCAGCGCGCCGATGTCGTTCGATTTGTCGAGCGGCGAACCCACGCGCAAATTCTGCATGCGCGCCTTCACCTTGGCGATGAAGCGCTCGTAGCTTGACTCCTGCACCAGCAGGCGCGAACCGGCGCAGCAGACCTGGCCCTGGTTGAACCAGATCGAATCGACCAGGCCTTCGACGGCGGCGTCCAGATCCGCATCGTCGAACACGATGAAGGGCGACTTGCCGCCCAGTTCCAGCGACAGCTTCTTGCCCGTGCCGGCGGTGGCTTTGCGGATGATGCGGCCGACTTCCGTGGAGCCGGTGAAGGCCAGCTTGTCGATGCCCGGGTGGTTGACGATGGCTTCGCCCACGGCGCCGTCGCCGGTGACGATGTTGACCACGCCCGCCGGCACACCTGCCTGCTGGCAGATCTCGGCGAACAGCAGCGCGGTCAGCGGCGTGAACTCGGCCGGCTTGAACACGACCGTGTTACCGGCGGCCAGCGCAGGTGCGATCTTCCATGCCAGCATGAGCAGCGGGAAGTTCCACGGCACGATCTGGCCGACCACGCCCACGGCGCGGTAGTCCGCGAATTCTTCCGCCTGCAGCGCGGCCCAGCCGGCGTGGTGGTAGAAGTGGCGGGCGGCCAGCGGCAGGTCGGCGTCGCGGGTTTCGCGGATGGTCTTGCCGTTGTCGAGGGTCTCGAGCACCGCGAACAGGCGCGCATGTTTCTGCAGCAGGCGCGCCAGCGAGTACATGACACGCGCGCGGCCCTGGCCGCCCAGCGCCACCCAGCCCGGCTGGGCGCGGCGTGCGGCCTGCACGGCGCGCTCGACGTCGTCGCCTGTTGCCTGGGTCACCTGCGCCAGCTCGCTGCCGTCGGCCGGGTTGCTGGTGGCGAAGGTCGTCGCCGCCTCGCTCCAGGCGCCGTCGATGAAGAGGCCGAAACGGCGTCCATGCTGGTCCAGCCACGCGTTCGCTTCCTTGGTGCTTTCTGGTGCGGGACCGTAATCCATAGTCTGAAGAATCTCTTTAATAGTGGGCATGACGAATCCGTTACTGTTTATGGTTGCGCGTGGCGATGGGCGGCCGAGTAGTTGCCGGTCACGTAGTGCTCGAGCTGGCGTTCGATGTCGGTCATCAGGCTCGAGGCGCCGATGCGGAACAGGTGCGGTTGCAGCCAATCGTTGCCGAGTTCTTCCTTCATGACGGTCAGGTACTGCAGCGCGGCCTTGGCGGTGGACACGCCACCGGCCGGCTTGTAGCCGACCTGGAAGCCGGTCTGCTCGTAGTAATCGCGGATCGCGCGGACCATCACCAGCGACACGGGAATCGTTGCGTTGACGCCTTCCTTGCCGGTCGAGGTCTTGATGAAATCGGCGCCGGCCATCATGCAGACCATCGAGGCCTTGGCCACGTTGTCCAGGGTGACGATGTCGCCGGTGGCGAGGATCGCCTTCACGTGCGCGTCGCCGCAGGCCTGGCGGTAGGCGACCATTTCGTCGTACAGGGCCTGCCAGTTGCCGGTCAGGACGTGCTGGCGGGTGATCACGATGTCGATCTCGGTCGCGCCGGCGGCCACCGACAGCTCGATCTCGCGCAGCTTGGTCTCCAGGCTCGACAGGCCGGCCGGGAAGGCGGTCGACACGGCGGCGATCGGCAGGCGGCCCTGCAGGACCTTCACGGCCGGCCCGATCATCTCGTGGTAGACGCAGACGGCGCCGGTGGTGAGCGATTCCAGGCCCAGTGCCTCCATCAGGTCCGCGCGCAGCGGGCGCATGGCCTTCATGCACAGGCGCTCGACGCGGCCCGGGGTGTCGTCGCCGCCCAGGGTGGTCAGGTCCATGCACTCGACGGCGCGGATCAGCCAGGCGGCCTGGTATTCCTTCTTGACGGTGCGGCGGTTCGCCAGGCTGGCGGCGCGGCGGTCGGCCGCGTTGCGGTTCACCTTGACGTGCTTGACCAGGCCGAGGTCGAGGCCGACGGCGGTGTTACGTTTGAAATCCAGGGGCTGGGTCATAGCAGTGCGGTTCCGTTCGAAAGTGGTTTGACGCCAAGGTGCTTGGCGAGCGTGGCGCCGATGTCGGAGAAGGTGGAGGCGGTCGGCAGTTCCTGCGCGGCGACGTTCGGGCCGAAGAAGATCATCGGGATGTGCTCGCGGGTGTGGTCCGAGCCCGGTGCGGTCGGGTCGCAGCCGTGGTCGGCGGTGATGACGACCAGGTCGCCGTCCTTGAGTTTGCCCATGAATTCCGGCAGGCGCGCGTCCAGCTCGTGCAGCGCGTTCGCGTAGCCGGCGACGTCGCGGCGATGGCCGAAGTGCATGTCGAAGTCGACGAAGTTGACAAACGTGAGCGACTTCATTGGTGCGGTATCGGCCACTTCGACCAGGCGGTCGAACAGGGCCATATTGTCCGGCCCCTTGATCAGCTGGGTCACGCCCTGGGCCGCGAAAATATCGCTGATCTTCCCCAAGGCGATGACTTCGCCGCCTTCATTCTTGACGTGGTCCAGCAGGGTCGGGCTGGTGGGCGGCACGGCGTAGTCGTGGCGGTTGCTCGTCCTCTTGTACTTGCCGTTCTCGCCCAGGAAGGGACGCGCGATCACGCGGCCGATGTTGTAGGGCTTGACCAGTTCATAGGCCGCTTCGCAGACGGCGTACAGGCGCTCCAGGCCGAAGTGCTCTTCGTGCGCGGCGATCTGCAGCACCGAGTCGGCCGAGGTGTAGAGGATCGGTTTGCCGCTCGCGACGTGTTCGTCGCCCAGCTCGTCGATGATGGTGGTGCCCGAGGCGTGGCAGTTGCCCAGCCAGCCCGGCACGCCCGTCAGCTCCTGCAGCTTGTCGGTCAGCTCTTTCGGGAAGGACGGCACGGTCTTCGGGAAGTAGCCCCAGTCGAACAGCACCGGCACGCCGGCGATCTCCCAGTGGCCGCTCTGCGTGTCCTTGCCGGTCGACTGCTCGCGTGCGACGCCCCAGGCGCCCGTGAAGCCGTCGCGCAGGCCGAAGCCGGGCGCCCACTCGCCGCTCGCCTTGTGCGCGGCGGCGGCCAGGCCCAGGCGTTCGAGGTTGGGCAGCGACATCGGCTTGCCCTCTTGCGCGGCCCACTCGGCGATGTGGCCGAAGGTGTTGGCGCCCGCATCGCCGTATTTGTCGGCGTCGGGCAGCGCGCCCAGGCCGAAGGAGTCCAGCAGGAGGATGAATGCGCGTGACATCGGATGCTCCTCTTGTTAAGCCTCGGTGCGCGGGATCGCGCCCAGGCGCTCGATGAAGGAATGGATCAGGGTGACCAGGTCCTTGGCGGCGACGGCCGCGTACTTCAGGGTCTGCTCGTGCGACAGCGGGAAGGGGGTCAGGCCTTCCGCGAGGTTGGTGATCGCCGAGACGCCGGCGACCTTCAGGCCGCAGTGGCGCGCGGCGATCACTTCCGGCACCACCGACATGCCGACCACGTCGGCGCCCAGCGCCTTGAAGGCGCGGATTTCGGCGGCGGTCTCGAAGTTCGGGCCCGGGCAGGCCAGGTACACGCCTTCGTTCAGGGTGATGCCCTTGGCGGCCGCGGTTTCCTTGATCAGGGCGCGGATGTCGGCATCGTAGGCGTTGGCCATGCTGAAGAAGCGCGGGCCGAAGCGCTCGTCGTTCGGGCCGGCCATCGGGCTGCCCGGCAGCAGGTTGATGTGGTCGTTCAGGACCACGACGCTGCCCGCGTCGACTTCAGGACGCAGCGAGCCGGCCGCATTGGTCACGAACAGCAGTTCGCAGCCGATCAGCTTGAAGGTGCGCACGGCGGAGGTCATCACGCTGGCGCCATAGCCTTCGTAGAAGTGGCCGCGGCCCTTCATGCACACCACCGGCACGCCCGCCAGGGTGCCCAGCACCAGCTCGCCCGCATGGCCGTGCACGGTGCTGATCGGGAAGCCCGGCAGGTCGGCATAGCTGATCGAGACCGCGTCAGTCATCTGCTCGGCCAGCACGCCCAGGCCGGAACCCAGGATGAGGGCGACGCGCGGCGCGAAACCGGGCTTGCGCGCCTTGATGACTTCTGCTGCTTCGAATGGAGTGTTGCTGAACATGATTGTCCTTGTGGTGTGCAGTACGGGAGAGATGAGGAGGGGCTGGCACCGATCTTGCTGCTGTGTATTGCTTGATGAGCAGCTGCCAACGGCACATATGAGCCTGAATATTATAACTATGCATGAGGGGCGATATGTATGGCAAATACCATTTTTCTTGTCGATTTATTGGTTTAAAAAATAAATCAATCGGTGTATCGTTGGCGTCCGCCCTAGTGTGATTGACTCCATCGAGACATTTGTCTAGTATCGGCAAACACTTGTTTATAACCCGGGAACGACGGTGAGCGAGCAGCCCAAAAAAGAACAGCTGTATGAACTGATCCGCGCGAATCCCTTCATTGCACAGCAGGACCTGGCAAGCCAGCTGGGCCTCTCACGCTCGGCCGTGGCCAACTACATCGCCACCTTGGTGCGCGAACGCCGCATCCTGGGGCGCGCCTATGTGCTGCCGGACCGCCGGCCCATCCTGTGCATCGGCGCGGCCGTGCTGGACCGCAAGCTGCGCACGCTCGACAAGCTGGCCCTCGCCACCTCGAATCCGGCCACGCAAAGCGAATCGTTCGGCGGCGTGGCCCGCAATATCGCGGAGAACCTGGCCCGCCTGGGGGCGCCGGCCGCCCTGATCACGGCGGTCGGGATGGACGCCTCGGGCCGCGCCCTGCTCGCCCATGCGGAGGATGCCGGCATCGACACCCGCGGCACCCTGCACCTGGACAGCGTCGGCAGCGGCACCTACACGGCGGTGCTAGACCGCGACGGCGAGATGGTGGTGGCGCTGGCCGACATGGCCTGCAACGAACACCTGACGCCGGGCTTCATCGCCAGCCGCCAGCAGCAGCGCCTGGGCGCGGCCCTGGTGGTGGCCGACCTGAACCTCCCGCTCGAAACGGTCGCCGCCCTGGTCGAGGATTCGGCCAGAGAAGGCATTCCGCTGGTGCTGGTGGCGGTGTCGGAACCGAAGATGGCGCGCCTGCCCGCGCAACTCCCCGGCCTGCGCCTCCTGATCCTGAACGAGGGTGAACTCGGCGTGCGCGTCGGCCGTCCGCTCGGCAGCCTGGACGCGATCGCCGCCGCCTGCGCCGAGGTGCAGCGCCAGGGCGTGCAGGACCTCATCGTCACGCGCGGCGCCGTCGGCGTGCTGTATACCAGTCCCGCCGGCCTGCAAAGCCTGGGGGCGCCGCGTGCCGCCGTGGTCGACGTCACCGGCGCCGGCGACGCCTTCGCCGCCGCCGTGTGCTGGTCGCTGCACGCGGGCGAACTCGACCTGGGCGTGGCCTGCCGCCGCGGCCTGCAGCTGTCCGCCATGACGGTGGCCTGCGCGCAGACCGTCTGCCTCGACATCGAACCCGGCCTGCTCGACGGGCCCGTGAATCAATTCAACGAAACCGTATTGGACTAAGCATGCAATCCTTCCTCCTGTTCTCGCCCGAAGTGGCCGCAGCGCGCGCTAGCGGCAAGCCTGTCGTGGCGCTGGAATCGACCATCATCTCGCACGGCATGCCCTACCCGCAGAACGTGCAGACCGCGCGCGAAGTCGAGCAGATCATCCGCGACGCCGGCGCGGTGCCGGCCACCATCGCCATCATTGGCGGCAAGATCTGCGTGGGGCTCTCCGAGGATCAGCTGGAACTGCTGGGTTCTTCCCCGGACGCGATGAAGGTCAGCCGCCGCGACCTGGCCTATGTGCTCTCCACGCATACGGGCAGCCGGGGCAAACTGGGCGCCACGACGGTCGCCGCCACCATGATCTGCGCCGGGCTGGCCGGCATCGAGGTCTTCGTTACCGGCGGCATCGGCGGCGTGCACCGCGGCGCCGAGACCAGCTTCGACATCTCGGCCGACCTGCAGGAACTCGCGCACACCAGCGTGGCCGTGGTCTGCGCCGGCGTGAAGTCCATCCTCGACATCGGCCTCACCCTCGAATACCTGGAAACCCATGGCGTGCCGGTGCTGAGCGTCGGCCAGCCGGGCTTCCCCGCCTTCTTCACGCGCGAATCGGGCTTCAAGGCCGACTTCCAGCTCGACACGCCCGAAGAACAGGCTTCCTTCATCCGCACCAAGTGGCAGCTGGGCCTGCAGGGCGGCGTGGTGGTCAGCAATCCGGTACCGGAGCAATCCGCGATGCCGGCCGAAGAGATCGACGCCATCATCCGGCGGGCGCTGGGCGAAGCGGATGCCCAGGGCGTGAAAGGCAAGGCGGTCACGCCCTTCCTGCTGGCCCGCATCAAGGAACTGACCGGGGGCCGCAGCCTGGCGACCAATATCGCCCTGGTCAAGCACAACGCCCTGGTCGGCGCACGCCTGGCCGTGGCCCTCAACGCCTGAACCCGCACAGCGCCATGTCGATCGACCTGAAACAGCTGCGCTACTTCCTCGCGGTGGCGGAAGAAAAAAGCTTCTCGCGCGCGGCCGAGCGCCTGCACATCTCGCAACCGCCGCTGAGCCAGCAGATCATGAAGCTGGAAAGCGAACTCGGAGTGCGCCTGTTCACGCGCACCACCCGCAGCTTCGAGCTGACGGTGGCCGGCAAGGCGCTGATGGTGGAGGCGGCCGAGCTGCTGGCCAAGATGCGCATGACGATCGACACCATCCGCCAGATCGACCGCGGCGAAGTGGGACGCCTGCGGGTGGGCATCGTCGGCTCCGCGATGTGGGGACCGATCCCGGGCCTGCTGGAGCAGTTCCAGAGCCAGTACCCGCGCGTCACCTGGACCATCCACGAACTGGGCCCCAACGACCAGTGGGAAGCGCTGCGCGCGCGCCAGATCGACGTCGGCTTCTGGCGCGAGCCGAAGATCGAGGCGGACGTGCTGAAGCAGGCGAACATGCGCCAGGACCTGTGCTTCCGCGAGAACGTGTGCGTGGCGATCAGCGAGAAACACCCGCTGGCCCGCGAGGCGTCCATCGAACTGATCGACATCGCGAACGAGCCGATGCTGACCCTGCACCTGGACCAGTCGGCCGAGCCGCGCTACCTGATCCAGTGCTGCGTGAACGCAGGCTTCCAGCCGACCATCTTCCAGGAAGCGGCCGAGCCCCAGACCCTGCTCGCCATGGTCGGCGCCGGCCTGGGCGTGGCCCTGCTGCCCGAGACCACCAGCCGCATCGGCTGGCCCGGCGTGCGCTTCCTGCCGGTGAAGACCAATCCGCCCTCGGCCAACCTGTACATCAGCTATCCGCTGCTGGACGACGCGCCGGTGGTGCGCGCCTTCCTGAACATCCTGTTCCCGGACGCGGCGGCGCCTACTGCCGCTTGATCTCCACCGCCACCGTGCTGAGCGAGGCGATCTGGTGGCGGCGCTCTTCCGGGCGGGTCAGCACCCGCATGGTCACTTCCAGCGGCACGCCGATGCGCGCCAGCTCGGTCGCAGCGCGCGGGCGCCCTTCGCTGGCCGCCTCGTGGATGGCGGCATCGATGAGCAAGGCAGTCTTGTAGTCGTTTCGTCGGTCCATATGGCAATCGTAACATTGTTGCCACTTCAACAGGTCTTTGGAAAGATTAATCGATAGAAGTGTGTCGATTTAACCTCATACAAGACACACTTTTTCTTTATTCTGCGTTACTTCGCGCACCGTTCTCATGCATGAGTTGGGGCAAACTCTTGTCAAAACATGAATAACCAGACCCACCTTAACAAGGAGCACATGATGAAAACCACCGCTACCCTCTCCGCCCTGATGCTGGCCGTTGCCGTGATGGCCACCGGCTGCAAGAAAGCCGACGACAATCCGAACATGGGCCCTGCCCAGGAAGCCGGCGCCGCCGTCGACGCAGCAGCTGCCAACGCCGCCCAGGAAACCCGCGAAGCCGCGCAGAACGTGGAAAACGCGACCGAAAACGCCGCCGCACGCGTCGACGCCGCTGCCGATCGCGCAGGCGAGAACATCGAGCAGGCCGCCGACAAGGCCGGCCAGAACATGCGCGAAGCCGGCGCCGAGATCAAGCAGGAATCGAAGGAAGCCGCTGCTGAAGTCCGCGCCGCATCGGACAAGATCGGCGACAAGACCGGCGCCGCCCTGGAGCGCGCTGGCGAGAAGCTGCAAGAGAAGCGTTAATCGCCTGAAGCGGGGTCTTGCCCCGCCTGTCCCACCGCCACGCGGGCGCCGCGCACACCTAGTGTGTCGCGCCGCCTGCGTGCGCCTCGTCGCGCTCCACGCGCACCGCCAGCTCGACCGCGATCCGGATCCCCGCGACAATCTCTTCCAGCGCCATCGAGGGCGGCGCATCCGCCCTGCCCTCGGCCTGTTCGGGCAAGTACGGCACGTGGATGAAACCGGCCTTCACCTTGCGCCCGCTCGCGGCCGCGTGGTGCATCAGGCCGTAGAACACGTGGTTGCACACGAAGGTGCCCGCCGTCTGCGACACGCCCGCCCGCAATCCCCGTTCCCGCATCGCCGCCACCATGGCCTTGATCGGCAAGGTCGTGAAATAGGCCGCCGGTCCGCCGTCGTGGATGGGCCGGTCCACCGGCTGCCGGCCCGCATTGTCGAGGATGGAGGCGTCGTCCACATTGATCGCCACCCGCTCGACCGAGATTTCCGCCCGGCCGCCGGCCTGGCCGACGGCAATGACCACGTCGGGGTGCAGGGCGTCGACCATGCCGGCCAGCGCCCTGTTGGCTTCCCCGAACACGCAGGGCAGCTGGCGCACCTCGACACGGAAATCCTCGCCGCTCCAGCCTTCCAGGGCACGGACGGCCTCCCAGGCGGGATTGATGGCGGCCCCGTTGAAGGGCTCGAAGCCGGTCAGTAAAACGGTCTTGATCATCACTGGTTCATCAAAAAGTAGAGCAGGAACACGTTAGCGCCCAGCAGCGGCAGCGCAGTCGGAATCTGGGCGCGGATCACCGCGTTCTTGTCCGGCAGATCGAGCAGCGCGGCCGGCACGATATTGAAGTTGGCCGCCATCGGCGTCATCAATGTACCGCAATAGGCGCTGAACATGCCGATCGCCGCCATCACGGCGGGATTCGCCCCATAGCCCCCCACCAGCACCGGGATCCCGACGCCGCCCGCCATCACCGGGAAGGCGGCGAAGCCGTTGCCCATCACGATGGTGAACAGCGCCATGCCGGCGCAGAAGACCAGCACCGCGATGAAGCGCGAATCCATATTGATGTAGGACGTCGTCACGTGGGCCACGGCCTTGCCCACGCCGGCCTCGGTGAACAGCAGGCCGAGCACCGCCAGCATGTGCGGCAGCACCACGGCCCAGCTCATCGCATCGACCAGGCGGCGCGCCTCGCGCATGCTGGCAAGCGGTGTCGAGCGGGTCAGCCAGCAAGCCGCCGCCACCACGGAGGCGCAGCCCAGGCTCACCAGGGTCAGGTGCTTGTCGTCCAGCAGCGGCAGGCCGCCCAGCCGGACATCCTTGAACACGGTGGCGCCCAGCATGGTCACGAGCGGCAGCAGCAGCGCGGGGAGGAAGAGACGGTTGCCGAGGCGCTCGCTAGCGGCGCGGCGCTCCGCTTCCGGCGGCACGCGCGGCTTGCCGGCGGCGACGCCCTTGAAGCCGGCCACCAGCGCCATCCCGATCATCAGCGCGCCCGCGAAGGCCGGCGGCATCCGTTCGCCCGCCAGGTAAAGCAGCGCATACAGGCCCCAGAACAGCGCGGACGTGAAACGGCGTGGATTGCTCGCATCAAGCAGGTTCATCACGGCCACGAAAGCGAACAGCAGGCCGACCAGCAGGTAGAAATGGTCGAGGGTGATCATGCCTTGTTCACCTCGCGCAGGATGTGCGCGTCGAGACGCCGCAGGTTCCACGCATGGATGATGAAGGCGCAGACCGCCGTCGGGATACCCCACAGCGCCATGTGCAGCGGATTCACGGCGATGCCCTCGGCCTGCAGGATGGTCTGCATCAGCACGATGGCCCCGAAAGCGACAAAGATGTCTTCGCCGAAGAACAGGCCGACGTTGTCGGTGGCCGCGGACATGGCGCGGATGCGGTGGCGCAGCTTCTCGGGCAGGCTGCCGTGCTGGGCCTCGGCCGCGGCTTCGGCCATCGGCGCGACCAGCGGGCGCACCATCGAGGCCTGGCCGCCCAGGCTGGTCAGGCCCGCGGCGGCCGAGGTCTCGCGGGCGAACAGGTAGACGATCAGGAGGCGTCCCGCGGTCGCCGAGCGTACTTTCGCGATCGCCGTCTGCGCGCGCTCGCGCAGGCCGAAGCGCTCCAGCAGGCCGATGGCGGCCAGGGGCAGCAGCAGGATCAGCGGCAGGTTGCGGGTCTTGACAAACGCCGTGCCGAGCGACTCGAGGATCGCGACCACGGGCATGGCGGCGGCCAGGCCGGTGACGCCGCAGGCCGCGACCACCACCAGCACCGGATTGACACGCAGGAGGAAACCAAGGACGACGACCGCCACACCCAGCAGCGGCCACAGATTGACGGCAGATTGCATGAACTCTCCGGCTCGGATTGGAAGCCGGAGCAGTCTACTTCAAGTTCATCACGTACGGCTCAGCCCGGACGCACCGGATTGAAGGCGCCCTCGCCCACCACCGTGTTCCACTGGCGCACGTGGAAGGCGCGCACCAAGCCGTGGGTGACGTAGGGGTCTTTGGCGGCGAACAGCTGCACCGGTTCGGGCGTGTCGCAGCTGAACATCAGGACCGCGTGGTCGCTCGGCTCCACCAGGGCGCCGGCGATCACCAGCTCTCCGCGCTCCTGCGCCTCCCAGGCCAGTTTCAGGTGTTCGTCGCGGAATTCGCCGCGGCGCTCCAGGTAGTCGGGGGCGAGGTCATACATGAGCAGGTAGTGCACGAAGGTCTCCGGTCGGATGGCGCGAACGTCGATGGTAACCGATGGCGCGCAAGCGTGCGTTTCCCTCTTCGGCCCTATGTCACACTCGTGCCGACCAGCTCACCCTTGCCAGGAGAATTGCCATGCAAAAGACCACCGTCGCCGGCCATTCGCTGCACGCGATCCTGATGGCCGCACCCGCCGTCCTCATTCCCTTCGGCTTCATCCTCGACGCCCTGCACAGCGCCACCGGCGACGACGACTATGCCAAGGCGTCCTACCTGAGCATGGCCGGCGGCATCGCCGGCGGCCTGGTGGCCAGCGTGGCCGGCGCCGTCGACTACGCCGCCGGGAAGCCGCAGGGCGACACGAAGCACGACGGCCAGCTGCACGCCGCCCTCACCGGCGCCGCCATGCTGGCCGGCGCGGCCAACCTGATCCTGCGCCGCGAAGGCCGCCACGACAGCGGCGGCTCGCTCGCCCTGTCGGCCATCGCCGCCGCCGGCACCCTGGCCTCGAGCTGGTTCGGCATGCGCATGAGCGATGGCCAGCACGCCCAGGCCGGAATGGGCGCGGAGAACGCGCAGCAGGACGTGCGCATCGACCACACGGCGCTGGACGTCGAGCAGTACGTGGCGGCCGGGCCGGCGACGACCCTGCACCCGCCGCAGTGAATGATTTGGCTGGGTGGGCGGTCCTCCGCCCACGCCGTTCAACGAACGGTTTGACGCCACGGAGCGGGCCGGGCGACGTGGTTTGAACGCGTGGGCAGAATCTGCCCACCCTACAACAGCCTCAACTGTTGCGACAAAGCAACTGAATCACCATGTTTTCGTCTTCCTGTCCACTTAGCGAAGTGCCGCACAGAACAAAGCTGAGCGCCAGGGGTAGACTGGCATCATGGACACATCCAAAAAAATGGCGGCGGGGATCACGGGTTTCGCAAGCTTCTTGTGGCTCACCCTGACGGCCGCCGTCGCGGCCAACCAGCGCCGCCTCGTGTTCAACCCCTGCATCAAGCCCGAAGTCGAAAGCCCGCGCAGCAGCGGGCACCGCACCCGCCCCATCGTCCTGCGCGCCAAGGATGGCACCCGCCTCTCCGGCTGGCTGCTCACGCCCCTGGTGCCCGGTCCCCGTCCCGCCGTCATGTATTTCGGCGGCCGCTCCGAGGAAGTGTCCTGGGTCGCGCGCGACGCCGGCAAGCTCTTCCCCGGCATGACGGTGCTGGCCATGAACTACCGCGGCTACGGCCAGTCGCACGGCGTGCCGGCCGAGATCCACATGATCGACGACGGCTGCCACCTGTTCGACTGGCTCGCCGCCCTCGGCCAGGTCGATGCCGCGCGCATCGCCGTGGTCGGCCGCAGCCTCGGTTCCGGCGTCGCCGTGCAGGTGGCCAAGGAACGTCCGGTACACTCGGTGGTGCTGATCACGCCCTACGATTCCATCCTGGCGATCGCCAAGCGGCGCTTCCGCGTGATGCCGATCGAGTACATGCTGCGCCACCGCTTCGAGTCGATCAAGTACGCGCCTTCGCTCAAGGCACCGACCTATGTGCTGCGCGCGCTCGAGGACGACGTGGTGCCGCATTCGCACACCGACCAACTGGTGGGCAAGCTCGCCACCCTGGTCGGCGACGACACGGTGCCGGGCTCGGACCACATGAACATCCCCTACCTGGAAGCGACCCAGGCGCTGATCGCCAGCTTCCTCACCAAGCAGTTCAAGAAGCCGGCGGCGACTCCGCAACTGCCGCTGGTCGACGCGCCGGCCCTGCAGGCGGAAGTCGGCCCGGAAGTCGGCCCCGCCCCCGCGCATGATGCGGGTGTCAAGACGGCCGCGGCGCCCGCCGCAGCCGACACAATGGCCGCTATTGCAAAATAATTGCTGAAAATTGTCAGCAGTTATATTTCCTTGGAATAAATTGCCAAGTAAAATCGTATTTGTCATCAATATGTCGCTTGATGCATATTTGACAGGTTGCGCTGCGCAGGTCCGGAACGTCTCTTTGCGCAGTAACGCGGCCTGATTCGCCCGCCGCCGATGTTGTTGGCGAGCGACATGCATCGTGCGCTGTCCGAGAGAATCAACACCGCGTTACAAATCGACACCCCACGCACGGCGTGCGGCTGACACAATGCGCCAAGCATTGTCCAGCTCCCTCGTGCGTGGACGATGCAGCTTGCGCTGCCCGTTCCAGGCTCAGGCTTGCGGCGGGTACAATATCGAAATTCCAGGAGCCTCATTCATGAAACTTAAGCAACTCAGCATGACCATCGCGGCGCTCGTCGTCGCCGGCAGCGCCGCTGCGGCCCCTGCCGCGCCCAAGCTCGGCATGGTCTACGATGCGGGCGGCAAGTTCGACAAATCGTTCAACCAGTCGGCCTTCGAGGGCCTGCAGCGCTTCTCGAAAGAGACCGGCATCAAGGTCTTCGAAGCGCAAGCCAGCAGCGACACCCAGGCCGAACAGGTCATGCGCGGCCTCGCCCGCAAGAAGCTGGACCTGATCGCCGCCATCGGTTTCTCGCAGACCCAGGCAGTTCAGAAGGTCGCGAAGGAATTCCCGAACGTGCGCTTCGTGCTGATCGACAGCATCGCGCAGGGTAACAACATCAACTCGGTGATGTTCAAGGAACAGGAAGGCTCCTACCTGGTCGGCGTCGCCGCCGCCATGGCCTCCAAGTCGAAGAAGCTCGGCTTCGTCGGCGGCATGGACATCCCCCTGATCCGCGCCTTCGCCTGCGGCTACGCCCAAGGCGCCAAGGCCCAGTATCCGAAGTCGGAAATCATCCAGAACATGGTCGGCACCACCGCCGCGGCCTGGAACGACCCGGCCAAGGGCGGTGAGCTGGCGCGCGCGCAGTTCGACCGCGGCGTCGACGTGGTCTTCGCCGTGGCCGGCGGCAGCGGCATGGGCACGCTGCAGATGGCCAAGGAAAAGGGCAAGCTGGCGATCGGCGTCGACTCGAACCAGAACTACCTGCACCCGGGCACCATGCTGACCTCGATGGTCAAGCGCGTGGACGTCGCCGTCTACGATTCCTTCATGGCCATGAAGAACGGCACCTGGAAGGGTGGCGTCACCTATAAGGGCCTGAAGGAAGGCGGCGTGGACTGGGTCCTGGACAAGGACAACCGCAAGGTCGTCACGCCGGAGATCGAGAAGCGCGTGAATTCCGTGCGCACCGACATCATCAACGGCAAGATCAAGGTCATCGACTACCGCGCCGCGAGCAGCTGCCCGGTCTGATTCACCTATCCCCATTCCGAAGCGCGCCGCGCCGGTTCATTCCGGTCCGGCGCGCTTTTGAATACAGCCGATAGCATTTTTACTGCGCATCGATGATGCGCGTGACCCACCTACTAATACTGATCGCAATGCAGCCAGCCGTAGAATTTCGCAACATTAGCAAGGCCTTCGGGGCCGTGCAGGCGAACGCTGACGTCAGCTTCTCGATCGCCAAAGGCTCGATCCACGGTGTGATCGGCGAGAATGGCGCGGGCAAGTCCACCCTCATGAGCATCCTCTACGGCTACTACAATGCCGACAGCGGCCAGCTCCTGATCAATGGGGAGGAGCGCCAGATCCGCACCTCGCTCGAGGCGATTTCCATGGGCATCGGCATGGTGCACCAGCACTTCATGCTGGTCGAGAACATGACCGTGCTCGACAACGTCATGCTCGGCACCGAAGGCGGATTCAAGCTGGCTGCCAAGCGCAAGGAAACGGAAAGCAGGCTGCGCGAGATCTGCGCCAAATACCGCCTCGACGTCGACCCGCTGGCCACCATCCACGACCTGTCGGTGGGCGCCCAGCAGCGCGTCGAGATCCTCAAGCAGATCTACCGCAGCGCCGAGATCCTGATCCTGGACGAGCCGACCGCCGTCCTCACCGCCCAGGAAACCGCCTCGCTGTTCGAGATCCTGCGGCTGTTCAAGGAACAGGGCAAGACCATCATCCTGATCACCCACAAGCTGGGCGAGATCATGGAGATCACCGACCAGGTGACCGTGATGCGCGCGGGCCGCGTGGCCGGCGCCGTTGCCACCAAAGACACCTCGAAAGAGCAGCTGGCGAACATGATGGTCGGCCGCCCGATCGAAGGCAACCTGCCGCGCAAGCCCTTCAATCCGGGCGCGCCGGTCCTGAGTGTCTCCGGCCTGCAGCTGCAGGACAAGCAGGGCGTCAAGCTCCTGTCCGACATCGACCTCACGGTGCGTGCCGGCGAGATCGTCGCCATTGCGGGCGTGTCGGGCAATGGCCAGAGCGAGCTGATGGAAATCCTGTCGGGCATGCGCCTGCCCTCTTCCGGCCGTGTCGAATTCCTCGGCAAGGAACTCCCCTATGCACGCCGCTCGAATGCCGACGGCCTGCCCGCCGAATTCCGCGAGCTCGGCATCGGCCACGTGCCGGAAGACCGCCTGCGCGACGGCGTCATCAAGGATTTCTCGGTGATGCAGAACACCGTGTTCGGCTACCAGGACAGGGTGAAGAACAAGGCCGGCCTGTTCGACTTCAAGGCCATCGCCGACCGCTGCGCCCACCTGCTCGAGGCCTTCGACGTGCGCCCCAAGAATCCGGACCTGCGCATCGGGCTGCTCTCGGGCGGCAACCAGCAGAAGGTCGTGATCGCGCGCGAAGTGTCGGCCGCACCGAAACTCATGCTGGTCGGCCAGCCGACCCGCGGCGTCGACATCGGCACCATCGAGAGCATCCACACCCAGCTGCTGCGCCTGCGCGACGAAGGCGTGGCCATCCTGCTGGTGTCGACCGAGCTGGAAGAAGTGCGCGCCCTGGCCGACCGCATCGTGGTCGTCTCGAGCGGCCGCGTCACCGGTGAACTGAACATCGACGAATTCGACACCACCCGCATCGGCCTGCTGATGGGCGGAATGCACAAGCACTGATATGAAAACGACTGAACTCCCACGCTGGGCCTCGGGCTTCGTCCTGCCGATCCTGAACCTGCTGTCCGCGCTGCTGGTCGCGGCGCTCGTCATCCACCTGCTGGGCGAAAGCCCGGTGGAATCGCTGCAGATCCTGATCAACAGCGCCGTCATCAATCCGGAAGGCCTGAGCTACACGCTATTCTACGCCTCGACCTTCATCTTCACCGGCCTTGCGGTCTCGGTGGCCATGAAGGCGGGCCTGTTCAACATCGGCGCCGAAGGCCAGATGTACCTCGGCGGCCTGGGCCTGACCCTGGCCATGCTGTCATTCGATGCGACGCTCTCGCCCTGGCTCCTGATTCCGCTCGCGATGGTGGCCAGCGCCGTCTTCGGCGCCGGCTGGGCCTTCCTGCCCGGCTACCTGCAGGCCAAGCGCGGCAGCCACGTGGTGGTCACGACCATCATGTTCAACTTCATCGCCGCGAACCTGATGAACTGGCTGATCGTCGGCTTCCTGATTCCCGAAGGCGACCAGAATCCGGCCAGCCGTACCTTCAGCGAAGCGGCCGCGATGCCGCGCCTGGTGGACTGGTTCCCCGCCCTGGGCGACACCCCGCTCAACATCTCCTTCCTGTTCGCGATTGTCGCGCTGGTGGTCTACGGGGTCGTGATGTCGCGCTCCTCCTGGGGCTACAAGCTGCAGGCCACCGGCCTGAACCAGCACGCGGCCCACTACGCCGGCGTGCGCATCAGCCGCATGATCGTCGTCGCCATGCTGATCTCGGGCGCGCTCGCGGGCCTGGCCGCCGTCAACTCGATCATGGGTTCGACCCACTACCTGAGCCTGAACTTCCCGGCCGGCGCCGGCTTCATCGGCATCGCGATCGCGCTGATGGGCCGCCAGAACCCGGTGGGCATCTTCCTGTCCGCGGTGCTGTTCGGCGCGCTGATCCAGGGCGGCTTCGACCTGTCGCTGGAAAAACCGAACATCCCGCAGGAGACCTTCATTTTCATCCAGGGCCTGATCATCCTGTTCTGCGGCGCCATGGAAAACATGTATGCGCCGGCAGTCCTCAAACTGATCAACGCAACTCGTAAGGGCTAAGCCATGGAAGACTTCCAGTTCGCCAGCATCATCGTCTCCACCATCCGCAATGCCCCTGTGCTGATCTTCGCGGCCATGGCCGGCCTGTTCGCGGAACGCAGCGGCGTGGTCGACATCGGCCTCGAGGGCAAGATCCTTGCCTCGGCCTTCGTGTCGGCCGGCGTCGCCTACACCTATCAGGACCCGTGGATCGGCATCGCCGCCGGCATCCTCGTGTCCGTGGCCCTGGCCCTGGTGCAGGCCTTCGTGTCGATCACCCAGAAGGGCAACCAGCTGGTCGCGGGCATCGCGATCAACATCGCCATGAGCGGCCTGACCTTCGTGGTGGCGCAGTACTTCTTCCAGCAGGGCGGCCGCACGCCGGACCTGGGCGAAGCGCGCCTGCTGGATGTGGTCCTGCCGGGCACCGCGGCGGTCGCGGACATCCCCTTCATCGGCTGGCTCTACGGCCACCTGATCGGCGGCCACTCGGTGCTGGTCTACCTCGCCTTCCTGCTGCTGCCGGTCGTGCACTGGGTCCTGTTCCACAGCCGCTTCGGCCTGCGCCTGCGCGCCTGCGGCGAGAACCCGCATGCGGCCGACGCGGCCGGCGTGTCGGTGCAGCGCACCCGCTACGCCGCCATGCTGATCGCCGGCGTGCTGTGCTCCTTCTCGGGCGCCTACCTGTCGGTCGTCCAGAGCGGCTTCTTCCTGCGCGATATGTCGGCCGGCGCCGGCTACCTCGCGCTGACCGCCCTGGTCTTCGGCAACTGGCGTCCGGTGCACACCGTGCTGGGCTGCCTGATGTTCGCCTTCTTCCAGGCGGTGCAGATCCAGATCGAAGGCGTGGACCTGCCGGTCGTGGGCCGCATCCCGGGCTCGCTGATCCAGATGATTCCGTATGTGGTGACCGTGGTCGTGCTGGCGGGTCTGATGGCCAAGTCGGTGGCGCCGAAAGCGCTGGGCAAGCCCTTCGTAAAGTCGCGCTGATCATTCCCAAGTGGAAATCAAACGGCCTGCATTTCTGCAGGCCATTTTTTTTGCTCCAAGCCACCTACTATTGCACAATTTGTGAGCAAATGTGACGACCGTAAGCGTTTGTAATGACGGTCAACAGGCATCGACGCCCCCTCGTTGAAGAGTCAGGTGACACGATAACGTACGCCAGAAACTGACCAGAAAGGATTCATCCCATGAAGCAGATTGCTACCCTGATCCTCGCCCTGTCCGCCGCTTCGGCATTCGCTCAGACCACCACCCCGGCAACGCCTGCTACGCCGGCAACGCCAGCAACCCCGGCCACTTCGGCAACCCCGACCAGCCCGGTGCCGCCTGTAACCGACACCACGGCGCCAGCCCCCGACACCTCGGCCACCAGCGGCGGCACCGGCGCCACGTCGGCAACCGCGGCGTCCCCGGCAACCGCAGCAACCCCGGCCACCCCGGCAACCCCGGCCAGCGCCGTCGACAAGACCGACACCAAGCCGGCCAAGAAGGACAAGAAGTCGACGCACAAGGACAGCAAGGACAGCGGCAAGTAAGTGGCAAGTAAGCGGCAAGTAAGCTGCAAATGCACCGTCCTGCCGGGTAACCCCCGGCTTACATCAGCGCCGGGTCGACGGTTTCCCCTCCGTTGGCCCGGCGTGCGGAACGCTTGAAGGTCCACATCACACCCACCCCACCCGATACCGCGCTGTCCTTCACATGCAGCGGGCTGTCGCGGTTCGCCGCTCCCTTGAAACTCTCGTACCGCACGTAGCCGAACAGCCGCACGTCCTCGTTGATGCGGCGCGAGCCGAACAGGCCCAGGCGCGTCGCGATCAGGCCCGACTCCGCCGTATAGGCCGCGCGGGTCGCGGTCGCATACCGCGGCGCCACTTCGTAGAAATGGCGGTTGATGCGGCGGTCGCCCAGCACCACCGACAGGTTCGTTTCCAGCGTCCACACGCCGCGCTCTCCCGCCATTTCGTAGGCCAGGCGCGGCTCGAAGGTAGTGCCGCGCGCATGCAGGCCGCTCTTCGCTTCGATCACGGCGCGCAGCGGCAGCTCGGCGCGGATGCGGCGGTTGTTGCCCAGGTCCGCCAGGCGCAGCTTCAGGCGCGGGCCGAATTCCAGTAGCGGTCCCAGGTCCGGCATGCCGGCGCGCTCGTCGACGTCATCCGAATCCGAGGGCAAGGCCCCGGCGAAGCCGATGTCGAATTCCGCCCGGTCGGAGCTGAACAGGCGGGCATTGATGCCGGAACGGTCGGCGCGCAGGATCTTGCCGCGGTAGACGATGTTCGGGAAGACCAGCACACGGTTCTCGCGTTCGTCCGCGCCGGGGTAGGACGGTGTCGAGAGTCCGGCGGCGCCGAGGCCGAATTCCCATAGCGGGAGATTGGCTTCGGGATTGCTTTGCGCGTGGGCGAAGGTGGATGCGAGGAGGCAGGCGGCGCAGGCGGCCTTGATGAGCGTGGTCATGGGCTTTTCTTGATCGGTTCAGGTGAACGCGATTCTATGCCAAGACCGCAGCGGCGACGCGCAAATGAAAACCCCGCCGAAGCGGGGATGACGTCATCGAGGCCGGGCGACTCAGGCCTTGTCCGGGAAGATCGCCTGCAGGATGGCCGCCAGGTTGTAGCCGCCCTTGATCAGCTGGGTCTTGGCGACTGCCGAGCTCGGCACAGGATAGTTCTGCGGCACTTCCAGCGAGAAGGTGTAGTAGGTGTCGCCCTTCTTGCTGGTCTGCTGGGTCAGCTTGCCCGGCACCACGTCGGCGTAGGCCAGCTTGGCCGCGATCAGGGCGTCGTCCGCCCACTGGTATGGCCAGGTGATCGGATCGCCCGATGCCTTGCTCACCTGCGGGTTGCCGGCGATGGCGACTTCCGCGAACTGCGCCGGGGTCCTGGTCTGGATGCGGCGGAAGGCGTAATCCACCGTGGTGCTGTCCCAGTAGGAATGGAAGGGTTTCGTGAGCGCCTTCGGCGTGCCTTCGCGCACCGGAACCGGTTCGCCCGGGCCGATCAGGCCGTCGGCCAGCGCGGACACCTTGGCGTCGTCCAGCAGCAGGTTGTTGCCGCCGCGCGAGTCGAAGATCGCGGTCTCGTCGACTTCCGCATGGGTCTTCGGCACCACGAACTTGCCGTCCTTCGACACGAAGGCCGCGCCCACGTGCAGGGGCTGGTGGATGTCGCCGGCGAAGTGGGTCAGGAGGATCAGCGCCTGGCGCTTGGTGAACTTGTGCGGGTTCAGCGCCGGGTCGGTTTTCCCTTGCAGGACGGCGATGCACTGCCTCAGCGTCTGGACGATGTCCACGTCCGCCGTGCCGACGCCATGGTCGTGATACTTTTCTAGCTGAAACGGCACGTCGGTGTAGTGGTATTCGCTGTGCTTCGGGTTGCCGCTGACGTAGTCGACCATCTCCTGGGTCTGCGGGCCGCAGTAGCTGCCCTTGACGCAGTCGGCCCAGTTGGCGATCGATTCGAGCGTTTCTCCCGGCAGCAGCAAGGCCTGGATCTGCTTCTGCGCATTGCTGCCCTTGAGCAGCTTGTCGGCGATGGCGCCGACCGCCTTGTGACCGTCACGGCCCCAGGCCGCGGCGTCGAACGATGCGAAGGCGCTCGTCAGCGCGAGCACGCATGCCAGTTTTTTCATGTGATTTCCTGATGTGAACAACGTTTATTGAACCTTGATGATGCGCGCCGCTTCCGGGGCCAGGGACGCGCCCTGCCCTTCGCTGGCGCGCAGGTAGTCGGTGAAGGCGTCGAGGTCGAGGAGGCCCGTCTCGAGGCGATTGGTCCCCTTGGCGAAGTCGGGGAAGTTGTCGCCGCCCTCGGCCAGGAAGTTGTTCGCGACGACGCGGTAAGTCTTGGCGTCCTCGATCGGCTGGCCATCCAGGGCCATGCCCAACACGCGGCTGCCGACCGGCTTCGTTTCATTCCAGCGGTAGCTGAAGCCCTTCGAGACCTGCAGCATCGAGCCACCCGACGATCCCTCTTTCCACTGGTTTTCCAGGATGCGGCGGATCTGCGCGCCGGTGAGATCCATCACCACCAGGGTATTCCCGAAGGGCAGCACGGCCTGGGCCTGGCCGAAGGCCGCCACATTGTTCTCGCCCGCTTCGAGGTCCTTGCGGATGCCGCCTTCGTTCATGAAACCGATGCGCGCGCCGACGTTGCGGGTGGCGGCCAGCACGGCGTCCGCGATCAGGTTGCCGAGCGGCGCTTCGCCGGCCTCGTTCTGCTTGCGCAGCACCGGCGCGGCAGCCAGGCGCGCCACGGGGCGCATCAAGGCCGCGCGGCTGCTTTCCTTCACCTTCGAAACGAAGGCCACCATCTTCTCGTCCGCCGGATAGTCGCCGGCCTGCATGAGGACGTTCTCGACCTTGATCCCGGCGGGCACGCCGGCGCCCTTCTGCACCGTCATGGCCACGCGGGTGGCGAGGTGGCCATAGGAGGCGCCCTGGGTCACGGTGCGGCCGTCGACCGTGCACAGGTAGCCCTGGTGGGTGTGGCCCGAGATGACGAGGCGAACGGCCGGGTCGAGCTTCTTCACGACGTCGACGATCGGGCCCTCCAGATTGCTGCAGCCGGCCTGCAGCGGGTGATCCCTGGTGGTGCCGCCCTGGTGCACCAGGGCCACGATCACGTCGGCGCCGTCCTTGCGCATCTGGGGAATGGCGCGGTTGATCGCCTGCGCTTCATCCTCGAAGCTCAGGCCCGCGATGCCGGAGGCCATGACCACCGAGCGGGTGTCCTGCAGCACCACGCCGACCAGGCCGACCTTGATGCCCTTGACCGTCTCGATGCGGTAGGCGGGGATGAAAGGCTTGCCGGTGGCGCTGTCGATCACGTTGCCGGCCAGGTAGGTGAACTTCGCGCCGCGATAATCCTTGGCCATCTGGCAGGCCTTGGCCGGGCGCGGCGAATCGCAGCCGCCGTGCTGCTGGCGCAGCAGTTCCTTGCGGCCGGCGTCGAATTCGTGGTTGCCGACCGCGGAGACGCGCAGGTCGAGCATGTTCATGGCCTCGATGGTCGGCTCGTCGGCCCATAGCGAGGACATCGCCGGGCTGGCGCCGACCAGGTCGCCGGCGGAGACGAAGATCAGGTCCTTGTCTTCCTTGCGCCAGGCCTGCAGCGCGGCCGCGACAGCTTCGATGCCGCCGGCGCGGATCGCCTTCTCCTTGCCGCCCTCGGCATTGACCGGGACATAGCGGCTCGGTTCGAGGTTGCCGTGGAAGTCGTTGATGGCGACGATGTTGATGGTCACCGGGCTTGACGGCGCAGTCGCGCAGCCGGCGAGGACGAGCGCCAGCGCGATGCAGGAAAGGCGTGCCGGGGCGCGCAGGGAAACGTTCATGGAATGTTCTCGGTTTTCTGGACGGGAGGCGTGTTCAGCCCGTCCGCATTATGGCATCTGCCCCGGGCGCCCGCCATCTTTACGGCGGGCCGGTTCCAGGGCCTCCACCCAATAAAAAAAACGGCCGGTGTCGCCACCGGCCGTCTTGTGTCTCAGCGTTTCAGGCGCCTTGACGGGACAAGCTTAGAACTCGTAGCGAGCGGTTACCTGGATAGCCCACTGCGATTCACCCTTTGCCTGCTTGGTCACATAGTCTTCGACCTGATCACGCACCTGGTACACATACTTGCCGTCTTGCATACCCGCGTAGTCCACGAAGCTGCGCGAGTTACCGCCGGCGCTTGCAAAGCTGACTTCGTTGATACGGCCCCAGCGCTTGTTGATCATGTTACCGACGTTCATGAAGTCGAACACCAGGGCGCCTTTATGACCTGCGAACAGGCCCGGGACTTCCTGGCTCAGGCGCATGTCGAAGCTGTTGGTCCACGGTGCGCGCGAACCGGCGCGGCCGATCACGCCGCCTGCCGAGCCCTTGAGCATTTCGTCCTTGTTGACGATGTCCCAGAACTTCTGCTCGTTCACCTTGCTGGTCGCGGTGTCGCCACGGAAGATGACCTCGCCCGAACCGAAGGCTTTCGGGATGTACATCAGGTCGTTCGAGCTGACGCCATCGCCGTTCATGTCGTTGTTGAAGGTCCAGCTGTATGGCTTGCCGCTGCGGCCTTCATAGAACAGACCAAAGCTGGTCTTGTAGGTACCGAAGAAAGCCTTGTCCCAAGCCAGCGACAGGGTCACGCGGTCCTTGATCAGGTAAGCCGACTTGCCGGCGACTTCCTCGTTCGGGTTGAAGATGGCGCGGCCACTCCAGTTCGAGTTCGAGGTCGACGAGCTCAGGTTGCTGACTTCGGTCGCATCGGTGTAGGTGTACGCCGCGGTCCAGCGCAGGCCGCGCGAACGGCCATTGCTCAGCGAGACCGTCGCCAGGTTGCCGCCACCCTTCTTGGTTTCGCGCACGGCGATCACGTTGGTGTACGCCGCATTCGACAGAGCGCGCGAGCGGAAGCCTGCACAGGCGCCGGTGCTGTTGAAGCCGCCGGTTCCGTTGGCGCACGAGGCGGTGTAGCCCTGCTCGGTCCAGAACATCTGGCGGCCATCCGGGCCGATACGGGTCGGGGCGCCCAGGTTCAGGTGCTCGAAGTAGATGCCCTTGTTGACGCTGGTGCGCAGGTATTCCAGGCTCAGGACCAGGCCGTACCATGGCAGTTCATGCTCGATCGCCAGGTTGCCCTTCCACACCGACGGCTGGCTGATGCCAGGGGCCAGGATGTCGACCGCGACCGCAGGTACTGCGCCCGCGATGGCGTTCTGGGCGGCCGGGTTAGGGCTGAAGATACCGTCGGTGGCGCCGCACGATGCGAAGCTGTCGCGGCCGCAACCGACCGAGTAGGTCGCGATGCCGGCGTTGGCGAACGGGTTGCCCAGCCAGACGTTCAGTGCCGCGCCGCCGAACAGGCCGACGCCGCCGCGGATCTGGGTCGGACGCTTGGTGTCGAGGCGGTAGTTGAAGCCGAAGCGAGGCTGGATCAGGTCGTCGCCGTCGATGGTGACGGTGTTGTCCATGCCGAAGCCGCCGGTTTCACGGACCAGCGCAGCGTTGTTGGCGCTGTAGGTACCGGCCACACGCGGCGCGGCGACTGCGTTGTTGCGCAGCGGACGGTCGCCGGTGGTGGCTTTGTCATAGCGCACGCCGTAGGTCAGGGTCAGTTGGTCGTTGACCTTCCAGTTATCCTGCAGGAACAGGCCGGTATTGGCCAGGGTCCAATTGGCGGCCGCGTCGTTCAGGGTGAAGCCCTGGCGAGCGATCTGCGCGATGTACTGGGTCGGACGGCCGCGCGAGAAGTTTTCCAGCGTAGCGCGCTCGATCACGTCAGCCGACGAGGTCGAGCAGTTGACGGCGCCGAAGGTGTAGGTATAAGTCGCGCTCGAATTCACGCAACCGAAGGTGTAGGTGCCGTTCACGTTCTGCAGGAAGGCATTGAAGATCTCGTTGCGCACGTAGTCCGCACCGAACTTGATCTCGTGGTCGCCCTGCAGCCAGGTGGCGCCCGCGTAGGCGTCCCAGGTCGTGGTGTCGAGGGTGTTGAACTGGCGGCTCGCTTCGGTACCGAAATTGATGAAGCGGGTGCCGGTGCGTACCGAACTCGGGGTGCCTGCCGGCAGCGGGCCAGGGAAGCTCAGCGCCATCGACGGCAGCACGGCGTTGTTGGCATTGCTCTTACCGGATTCGCGCTTGGAGATTTTGAACTCGGTCGAGAAGTCCTGGGTCCAGTCGCTGAACACCTGTGCGACGGTCGACTCGATGTTCTTGCCTTCGGTCCACAGGTACGAATCCAGGGCGATACCGGTCGCCGAATAGCCCGAGAATTGCGGCTCGGACTGCTTGGTCTTCTGGTAGCGCAGGCTGGCGCGGTGATTGTCGTTGATGTTCCAGTCCAGCTTGACCAGGCGGTCTTCGACGTCCAGTTCGAAGCCGCTCGGCACTTCACCCGAACCGGCGTCGAAGCCGTAGCGGGTCTTGGCGATGTTCTGCAAGCTGGCGATGGCCGACGGGGTGATGCCGACATTGGTCAGGCCGCTGCCCAGCGGGCCGTATTCCGGCGAGTTACGCGAGCTCTTCAGGTTTTCGGCGCTGGCGAAGATGAACAGCTTGTCCTTGATCAGCGGACCGCCCAGGGTGAAGCCGGTGGTGTTTTCCTTGAACGCGGCCGGAGCGCTGTAGCTCTTGTCGGTCGCGTTGTAGCGGTCGCCGGCCAGCTTGTCATTGCGGAACACGTGGTACACGCTACCATGCCACTCGTTGGTGCCCGACTTGGTGATCGCATTGATGTTGGCGCCGGTATAGCCCTTCTGGGTCACGTCATAGTTCGAGACGTTGACCTGCACCGACTGGATCGAGTCGATCGAGATCGGCTGCTTGTTGGTCGGCAGGCCGTTCGATTCCAGGCCGAAGGTGTCGCTGATCGACACACCGTCGATGGTGATCGAGTTAAAGCGCGAGTTGGTACCGCCGACCGAGATTTCGCCGCGGTCCTTGTCGGTCTGCGACAGGCGCGGATCCTGACGCGCGTAGTCGGCCAAGTTACGGTTGATCGATGCGTGAGCCGCCAGGTCGGCGCGGCTCAGGCTGGTGCCCGAACCCATGCTGGCGCTGTTGAAGGTGTTCGAACGGGCTTGGCCGGTCACGTTCACGACCGCCACTTTCGGGCCCAGGGTGCCGTCGACGGCCGCGGTTTCCGCCAGATTGGTGAAGACGTTGTTGATGGTCTCGGTCGTGCCGTCCTTCGACATGGTGATCGTGAACGGACCGCCGACGCGCAGGCCGCGTGCGACGTAACGGCCTTCGGCATCGGTCGTGACCGTGCTGACAGAACCCGACTCGGCGTGGCGAATGACGACTTGCGCGCCCGCGACCGGCTTGCCATCCGCGCCAGCGACGCGGCCGCCGATGGCGGAGGTGGTGTTCTGTGCCACAGCCGGAGCGGCCGACAGCACAATCGACAAAGCCAGCGCCAGCTTGGTCAGCCGGATCTGTTTGTGAGTGATCATTGTTAAAACCCCAAAATAGACTTAATAGTTATTGGACGCCGGGAGACGTCCCTCTTCACAAGTACTGCAACCCTGGTTGCCGGAAGCGGCATCGCCGGCTGCCTAGATGAAACCGGGCGATTTTAGACATGAAATCTTTCATCGCTGTTACAGGCGGCCTTGGAAAAACTTCAAGCATATTTGTTAACAACAATAAATATGCAGGAGCCCACACCAGCCCGACAAATACGTTTTTCCATGGGAATTTATAGGCAGAGCCTATAAATGGGTCGAAAAACGGGGATGAAGGGGCTGAAGGACGATGGTTCCGGGCAAAATCACAAGGCGCGATTATACGGAAGGCATTCTTCTATGAAATATTTAGAGGTGTTTTTTCGGAAAAGCGCGGAAAGGTCAGGAAATTTTGTGGCAAGTTGACCACAAAAATTATATGAAAATTAATTTTCTGACTATCTGAGGTCGCGCAAGATGGGCCGACCGAACTGGACGGCAAGCTTGCCTCGCCGGCCCGTATTGACAGGATTTCCGGCCCTGGCGAGCCGGTCTGGGGATTATTTTCCGACAGCCTGTTTCAACATTTTTGCAACATCCGCCTCGAAGCTGGCGAAGCGCTCGTCGAGCTGGCGGGTGAGGCGCGCCTTCTCTGCTGCCGGAAGGAAAGCATACTTGATGCTGTTGTACGAGGTCCTCTTCATTTCGGCATAGTCCGGCTTGTAGCGGCTGGCGAACAGCACGTACTCGTTGGACAGGGTATGGCGGGTGACCCCGGCGTCGTCGGTCGAGATCACGTAGGGCACGCCATATTTACGGTAGATCGTCACCGGATGGTTGGCGCCTTCGATGCCGCTGATGAAGGCGTTCGAGGTCAGGTTGATCTCGACCGGGATGTCGTCCTTGCGCATCTTCGCCAGGATCGCCGGCGCATTGCTCTCGTGGGCGAGGTCGATGCCGTGGCCGATGCGGTTGGCGCCGGCCACCACCAGGGCCTGGTCGATGTGGAACTTCAGGCCTTCCGGCGGCACGTCGCCCAACGCCAGTTCGCCCGCGTGCATGGCCACCTTCACGTCCGGGTAGCGCGACTTCAGGAAGCGGAACATCTTCATGTGCAGGGTGTAGTCGCGCATCGAGACCATGGTGCTCTCCTGGCCGACGATGTTCACGCCCACGATCTTGTCGCTCATCTTCGCGGCCTTGAAGCCGGAGACCATCGACGAAAACACCTGGGACGGGTCGAGCAGGCGCAGCACATAGGTCTGGTAGCGCATGGTGAAGCGCTCGTCGTCGATGCCTTCGGCGGCTTCGTGGATCTTGGTGACGAAGTCTTCGGTCTGCTTGCGGAATTCGGCATCCTGCTCCAGCACCGCGAGCCAGGCGCCCATCTGGGCGTCAAACGCCTTGTCGTCGCCCACGTTGCGCCAGGCCTGCTTGTCGAACTCCTTGTTCACGACAAACGGCGACATCTTGAACATGGTCTCGATGTAGCTGACGTTTTCCAGGATGGCGCGCTTCTTGAGCTCCTGCAGGCCTTCGCGGAAGTTGGCGTTCGAGACCGGGCCGAAGAAGCCGAAGGTCTGGAAGAACAGGCGGTCCGGCGGCGGCTGGATCGCGCCGTGGTTGCTGAAGTCCTTGTTCGACCAGCGCTGCAGCAGCTCGCGGTAGGTGTGGTCGTCGGCATAGACTTCGGCGGTGGACAGGCAGTTGCGCTCCTTGGCCGGCTTGGCGCGCTCCGCCGCCACCGTTTCCTTGTTGGTCTCGATGCGGTAAGTGCGCTTGTCGACGCAGTAGCCCTGCATGTCGAGGAAGTCGACGTAGGACTCGGCGTAGACCGAACCTGAATAGTGGTGGTGCAGGTCGCCGCCCTTGGGCATGCGGGTGAAGAACAGGGTCAGCTCGGAGGTCTTCGGCTCGCCGGCGATCAGGCTCGCGTAGTGGCGGGCGGTGGCGGTTTCGTTGGCGGTCGAGGCCGGGCCCTTGGCCTGGGCGCTGGTAAGGGCCAGGGCGAGCAGGATGCCGGCGGTCAGTTTGGTCTGCATGGGTCGGTACTTTCTGGTGCGGTTGAAGGCGGGCGTGGCGCCCGCGTGACCGCGCAACTCTATACGCTTGAGTTAGCGTTGGCAATAAGGCATGTAGGGTGGACGGTCCTCCGCCCACGCGTCCAACTGGCCAGTGATGAATCGCGCTCTATCCGCTCACACGGGATTTGAACGCGTGGGCGGGAATTTAGTCCACTGGACTAAATTCCCCCGCCCACCCTACCGGGCATGTACCAGCTTGCCGGCCGAGTAGCTTGCCTTGATCGAGCGATCGTCCCCCAGCAGCGCAAAGGCGAACAGCAGTTCTTCCAGCGATTCCAGCTGCGCCGTGCGGCGCGCCATCAGGGGCGTCGCTTTCGGGTCGAGCACCACGAAGTCGGCTTCCGCGCCCGGCGCGAGGCTGCCGATCGTGCCTTCCAGGCCCATGGCGCGCGCCGCGCCATGGGTCGCCAGGTAGAACATGCGCAGGGCCGGCAGGTAGCTGCCCTTCAGGCGCGCCACCTTGTAGGCTTCGTTCATGGTCTGCAGCATCGAGAAGGAGGTGCCGGCGCCGACGTCGGTGCCGAGCGAGAGCAGCGTACGCGCGCCGTCGGCCTTCTCGAAGTCGAACAGGCCGCTGCCCAGGAACAGGTTGGAGGTCGGGCACACCGCCGCCGCCGAGCCCGTGGCCGCCATGCGCGCGAAGTCCTCGTCGTCCAGCCAGATGCAGTGGCCGAACAGGGCGCGCGGGCGCATCAGGCCGAAGCGCTCGTAGACGTCCAGGTAGCTGCGCGCCTGCGGATGCAGCTCTCCCACCCACTTGCACTCGTCCCTGTTTTCCGAGACGTGGGTCTGGATGAAGGTGTCGGGATACGCTTTCGCCAGTTCGGCCGTCGCGCGCAGCTGGGCGTCGGTCGAGGTCGGGGCGAAGCGCGGCGTGATCGCGTAGAGCTGGCGGCCGCGCTTGTGCCATTTGTCGATGAGAAGCGCGCTGTCGCCCACCCCGCCCTCCAGGTCGCGCAGGAAGTCCGGACAGTGGCGGTCCATCAGCACCTTGCCGGCCACCATGCGCAGGTTGCGCGCTTCGCTGGCCTCGAAGAAGGCGTCGACCGATTGCGGGTGCACGGTGCAGTAGACGACGGCGGTCGTGGTGCCGCAGCGCAGCAGCTCGTCGAGGAAGAACTCGGCGGTCGCGCGCGCATGCGCCGGGTCCTCGAAGCGGCGCTCGGTCGGGAAGGTATAGGTCTCCAGCCAGGGCAGCAGGCCCGGGCTCGGCGAAGCGATCATGTCCGTCTGCGGGTAGTGCAGGTGGGTGTCGATGAAGCCCGGGGTGATCACGTGGCCGCGCAGGTCCTGCACGGAAGCGCTTGCCGTCAGCGTGGGTGCGAGCGCGGCGTAGTCGCCGGCGGCCTTGACCTTGCCGTCTTCGACGAGCAGCAGGCCGTCTTCATGCCAGGCATAGGCCTGTTCGCTGAAGGCCGGGTCGGCGTGAAAGTACAGCAAGCTCGCGCGGTAGGCTTGCGTGGTCTGAGGTGCGGTGGACATCTTCTTATTCCGTTGAATCTTTTGGTGGGCGGCTTGCAGCTTCCCATACGGTGAGCAGCTGCGCCGCCACGGAGGCTGCGATCACGGCCGGGGCTTTTCCCTCGATGCCGGGCAAGCCGATGGGGCAGACCATGGCGTCAATGCGCTCGTCGGCGACGCCGCGCTCGCGCAGGCGGTGCTCGAACTGGCGGCGCTTGGTGTCCGAGCCAATCAGGCCGAACCAATCCCGGGCGCCGGGGCGGGACAGTATCGCGTGCGACAGGCGCAGGTCAAGAGCATGGCTGTGCGTCATGACCAGAAAGGTGGTGCCTTGTGGTGCGTTTTCAACAAGCGCTTCGGGCGTGTCGGTGGCTTCGACGGTCACGTTGGCCGGGACCGTGGACGGGAACAGGTCCTCGCGTTCGTCGACCCAGGTGACGCGGCAGGGCAGGTCGGCCAACGCCCGCACGATGGCGGCGCCGACGTGGCCGGCGCCGAAGAGCATCAGGTGCGAACGTGGTGCGAGGACGGCGTCGATGAGCCAGAGGCGGCCATCCTGTTCCATCACGTGGGTGCCGGCGCTCGGGTCGAAGGCAGGTGCGATCTCGCCTGCCAGCAGACGGCCAGCGGCGTCGATTAATGTAGGGTGGGCCGGGCCACGAAAGGCGGGTTTCCCGTCCGCGCGTTCAACAGGTGCATGGTCTGTCGCATCGTTCGCCACTGCACATACGGGAGCTGAACGCGCGGACGGCGGAGCCGTCCACCCTACCGAAACCACGCGCCACGTGTCTTCATTGCGGCGTTGGTCGAGCAGCGCCAGCTGCGCCGCATCCGCCGGCTCGAAGGCCAGCCAGGCGATGCCGCCGCAGCACTGCCCCAGCTTGGGCCCGAGCGGGAAGCGTTCCAGGCAGGCCTCGACAGCGCCCTGCTCCAGCATCGCGCGCGCCATCTCCAGCGCCCGGTGCTCCAGGTGCCCGCCCCCGATCGTGCCGCGGAATCCCTCGGCATCGACCAGCATGCGCGCGCCCGGCTCGCGGGGCACGGAGCCCTCGACGCGGGCGACCGTGACCAGCACTGCCGGCGACTGCAGCTCCTGTGGCAACCAGTCGTTCATCAGGCACCCGCGGCGGATTCGACGGCGGCCACTGCCTTGAGGATCTCCTCGCAGGTGGCGGGCGCGTTCAGCGGCGGATTGACCTTGTGCCCGCCCACGCTCGACACCGCGTCGCGGATCGCGAAGAACACCGAGAACGGCAGCAGCAGCGGCGGCTCGCCCACGGCCTTGGAGCGGTGGATGCTGTCCTCGACGTTGCGGTTCTTGAAGAGGCGCACGCGGAAGTCCTGCGGGCAGTCGGAGATGCCCGGGATCTTGTAGGTCGACGGGGCGTGCGTCATCAGCTTGCCGGCCGGGTTCCACCACAATTCTTCGGTAGTGAGCCAGCCCATGCCCTGGATGAAGGCGCCTTCGACCTGGCCGATGTCGATGGCCGGGTTCAGCGAGTTCCCCGCGTCGTACAGGGCGTCGGCGCGCAGCAGCTTCCATTCGCCTGTAAGGGTATCCACCACGACTTCCGACACCGCCGCGCCGTAGGCGTAGTAGGAGAAGGGATGGCCGCTCATGGTCTTCGGATCCCAGTGCAGGCCTGGGGTGGCGTAGAAGCCGTCGGACCACAACTGCACGCGCGCCAGATAGGCCTTGGCGACCACTTCGCCGAAGCGCAGCGCCTGCCCTGCCACGAAGACGGTGTCGTCGGCAAAGCGCACTTCGGACGCCTCGCCGCCGAACTGCGAGGCCACGAAGGCGGCCAGGCGATCGCGGATCTTGCGTGCGGCATCCTGGGCGGCCTTGCCGTTCAGGTCCGCGCCGGTCGAGGCGGCGGTGGCCGAGGTGTTGGCGACCTTGCCCGTGTTGGTGGCGGTGGCGCGCACGCGTTCCAGGTCGACGCCCAGTTCGTGGGCGACCACCTGCATCACCTTGGTATTGATGCCCTGCCCCATCTCGGTGCCGCCGTGGTTCACCAGGATCGAACCGTCGACGTAGACGTGCACCAGCGCGCCCGCCTGGTTCAGGTGGGTGACGTTGAAGGCGATGCCGAACTTCACCGGCGTGAGCGCCAGGCCCTTCTTCAGCACGGGGCTGGTGCGGTTGTATTCAATGATCGCGGCGCGGCGCGCGCGGTAGTCGCTCGTTTGCTCCAGCTCGGCGACCAGCTCATGGATGACGTTGTCGACGATTTCCTGGCCGTAGGGCGTGACATTCCGGTCCGTCTTGCCGTAGAAGTTCAGGCGGCGGATGTCGAGCGGATCGCGGCCGAGGTTGCGCGCGATCTCGTCGATCACGTACTCGATGGCGATCGCGCCCTGCGGCCCGCCGAAGCCGCGGAAGGCGGTGTTCGACTGGGTGTTGGTCTTGCCGCAGGCGGCGCGGATATCGACGTCTGCCAGGTAATAGCTGTTGTCGAAGTGGCAGACGGCGCGGGTGGCCACCGGCCCCGAGAGGTCCGCCGAGTAGCCGGCGCGCGAGACCATGTCGACTTTCGCGGCCAGGATGCGGCCCTCGCGGTCGTAGCCGACTTCGTATTCGTAGTGGAAGCAGTGGCGTTTTCCCGTGACGAGCATGTCGTCGTCGCGGTCGGCGCGCAGCTTCACGGGACGGCGGGTACGCACGGCGGCGATCGCGGCCGCGGCCGCCCACAGCGCCGACTGCGATTCCTTGCCACCGAAACCGCCGCCCATGCGGCGGCACTCGACCGTCACGTGGTGGGAATGCAGGCCGAGGGCGTGGGCGACCACGTGCTGCATCTCGCTCGGGTGCTGGGTCGAGCAGTAGACGTGCATGCCGCGGTCTTCGCCGGGGATGGCGTAGGCGATCTGGCCTTCGAGGTAGAACTGTTCCTGGCCGCCGACGTGCAGCTCGCCCTTCACCCGGAAGGGCGCGCCGGCGAAGGCGCGTGCGGCGTCGCCGCGCGCAAGGCGCATCGGCGGCAGCACATACGATTCGGCGGCGCGCGCCGCCTGCGGGGTCAGGATGGCCGGCAGGTCCTCGTAGTCGATCTTCGCCAGCTTGGCCGCGCGGCGCGCATTGTCGTGGCTGTCCGCCACGACGATGAAGACCGGCTGGCCCACGTACTGGACCAGGCCGTCGGCCAGGATCGGGTCGTCGTGGATGATCGGTCCGCAGTCGTTCAGGCCTGGGATATCCCGGGACGTGAGCACCGCCACCACGCCGCGGCTGGCGCGCACGGGATCGAGATCGATGCCGAGGATGCGCGCATGGGCGCGGCTGGACAGGCCGAGGGCGGCGTGCAGCGTGCCCGCGGTCTCGCGGATGTCGTCGGTATAGGTGGCCTGGCCGAGCACGTGCAGCAGGGCCGATTCGTGCGGGCGGGCGCGGCCGACTTCGGTCCAGCTGCTGTCGAGCTCACGGGCAAGTACGGGATTGGCGGTGTCGTTCATGTCCTTCTCCTCAGGCCTGCGCAAAGGCATTGACGGCAAGCGCCGGCAGCGGATCGTCGACACGGCTCTCCAGCCAGAAGCGGCGCAGCAGGTTCTGCGCGGCCTGCATGCGGTAAGCGCTGGAGGCGCGCATATCGCTCAGCGGTGCGTAGTCCTCGCGCAGCGCCGCCATGGCGCGGCGCATCGTCTCTTCGTTCCAGGCCTGGCCGATCAGGACGGCTTCGGCTTGCGAAGCGCGCTTCGGCGTGGCGGCCATGCCGCCGAAGGCGATGCGCGCATCCGCGACCACGTCGCCGTCGAGCGTGAGGGCAAAGGCGGCGCAGACCGCCGAGATGTCCTGGTCGAAGCGCTTGGCCAGTTTATAGGTACGGAAGCGCACACCCGCGCGCGGCAGCGGAATGCGCAGCGCCTGCACGAACTCGCCCGCCTGCAGGTCCTTCTGCTGGTAGCCGAGATAGAAATCTTCCAGCGCCAGCACGCGCTCGCCCGCGGCCCCGCGCAGAACGATCTGCGTGCCCAGCGCGATCAGCCAGGGCATCGAATCGCCGATCGGCGAACCGTTGGCGACGTTGCCGCCCAGGGTGCCCGCATTGCGGATCGGGAGTGAGGCGAAGCGCTGCCACATCTCGCCGAGCTCCTCGGGATAGTGGCGGCATACCGCGGCATAGGCATCGTTCAGGCTCACGCCGGCGCCGACTTCCAGCATGCCGTCCAGCTCGCGCATGCTTCCGAGTTCCTCGACCTGGCCCAGGTAGATGATCTCGTTCAGCTCGCGCATGTGCTTGGTGACCCACAGCCCGACGTCGGTCGAGCCGGCCAGCAGCAGCGCGGCGGGACGTTCGGCGCGCAGGCGCACCAGTTCTTCGAGCGAGCGCGGCACGTGGAAGCGCTGGCCTTGCGCCTCGTAGCTGAAGCCATGTGCGCGCCGGAGCAGCTGCAGGCGTTCGGCCAGCGCGGCGCGGTCGAAGGCGGCGGGCGGCAGCTCCACCATGCGGCGGGCCGCATCGATGATGGGGCGGTAGCCGGTGCAGCGGCACAGGTTGCCCGACAGCGCGTCGTCGATCTGGCAGCGCGACGGCTGGCGCCCGGAAAGCCCGTGGCTTTCCTGCTTCAGGTACATGCCCCACAGCGACATGGCAAAGCCCGGCGTGCAGAAGCCGCATTGCGAACCGTGGCATTCGACCAGGGCCTGCTGGACCGGATGCAGGCTACCATCCGCCGCCTGCAGGTCCTCCACCGTGAACAGGGCCTTGCCGTCCAGGGTCGGCGTGAACTGGATGCAGGAATTCACGGCCTTCATCGCGAGCTTGCCGTCTTCCAGCGAACCGATCACCACCGTGCAGGCGCCGCAGTCGCCCTCGGCGCAGCCTTCCTTGGTGCCGGTGCAATGCAGGTCCTCCCGCAGGTGCTGCAGGATGGTCTGCGTGGGCGACGCATCCCGTACTTCGTGGACGGCGCCTCGGTAGAAGAATCGGATCGGTTCGGACATGGTGGCTGGCTTTCAGGCAAGGGCGGAAGGCTAACACCGCCGAACCCTCTGCTTATAAGATTATCTTTATATTGCTTATCAATATATTCGTATATCAAATGGAGCGCCCACACCCTTCATTCCAGGAAAGGATGCACGGTTTTCCAGTGATTCGCGATATCGATCCGGCGCGTGATCCAGACCCCCTCGTGTCCCTGCACATAATCGAGGAAGCGCGCCAGCGCCGCCGCCCGTGCGGGACGGCCGACCAGGCGGCAATGCAGGCCGATCGACAGCATCTTCGGCCGGTCCAGTCCGTCCGGATCGCCTTCCGCATACAGCACGTCGAAGGCGTCCTTCAGGTAGTCGAAGAACTGGGTGCCCGAGTTAAAACCCTGCATGGCGGCGAAGCGCATGTCGTTGGTATCGAGCGTATAGGGCACGACCAGGTGCGGCACCCGGCGCCCCTCCCCTGTTTCCACCTGCTGCCAGAACGGCAGGTCGTCGCCGTAGTGGTCGGCATCGTAGGCGAAGCCACCGTGCTCGACCACGAGGCGGCGCGTGTTCGGCGAATCGCGCCCGGTGTACCAGCCGAGCGGCGCTTCGCCCGTGAGCTCGCGGATGATCGCGACCGCCTCGATCATGTGGGCGCGCTCGGTGGCCTCGTCCACGTTCTGGTAGGAGATCCAGCGCAGGCCATGGCAGGCGATCTCGTGTCCGAGTTCGCGGAAGGCGGCGACCGCATCCGGATTGCGCTCGAGCGCCATCGCCACGCCGAACACGGTGAGCGGCAGGCCGCGCTCCTCGAACAGGCGCAGCACCCGCCACAGGCCGGCGCGCGAACCATATTCGTAGAGCGACTCCATGCTCATGTGGCGCATCGGGAAGGCCTGCGCGCCGATGATCTCGGACAGGAAAGTCTCGGAAGCGGGATCGCCGTGCAGCACGCAGTTTTCGCCGCCCTCTTCATAGTTCAGCACGAACTGCAGGGCGATCCGGGCCCCGCCGGGCCAGCGCGCATGCGGAGGGGTGCGGCCGTAGCCGACCAGGTCGCGCGGGTAGTTCGAGTAGCTGTCCATGGCGTCGGGGAATGAGCGGGTATAAGCCTGACTATATATTGCATGATGCACAACGGTATATGATTGCCCGCATACTTCAACTCAATCGGGGATTATGTCAGCCATGGCCAAACTGTCCACGCACGTACTCGATACCGCCCATGGCCGTCCCGGCGCCGGCGTGAAGCTCGAGCTGTACGCCATCGACGCCTGCGGCCGCACGCTGCTCAAGACTGCGCACACGAATGCCGACGGCCGCTGCGACGCTCCCCTGCTTGAGGGCGAGCACTTACTAACCGGGCAGTACGAGCTGGTCTTCCATGCCGGCGACTACTTCGCCGCCCAGGGCGTGGCCCTGCCCTCCCCGCGCTTCCTCGACCGCATCGCGATCGCCTTCGGCATCCATGACAGCACCCAGAACTACCACGTGCCCCTGGTGCTCACGCCCTGGTCCTACTCCACCTACCGTGGCAGCTGACAACTTCATTGGTGTCCAACTTCATTGGTGTCAGGTCTGACATTCGGACACGGCCTCGACATTTGCCAGTCCTTAAGGCAGAGCTCGTGTCCGTTTGTCAGACCTGACACCGCTTGGTTTGTCATACCTGACACCGCTTGGAGTGACTAGCAATCTTGCCGGTAGCGCAACAGCTTTAACCCCGCTAAGATTGCCGTTCTATCAAGCTGGAGCGCCACGATGAAATCACTTGCCGGCACCCGCATTGCCATCGGCCTGGTCCAGGGCCTGATTCTCTACCTGCTCTACCGGGCCGGCAAGGAGCTGCTGTGGCCGGCGACGATGCCGCTGCTCTTCGTGCCGCTCCTGATGGTGTCGATCTTCACGCCAGTGCTGGCGATCAGCGGCCTCGGGCAGATGCCGCGGCGGCGCCTGCTGCAATGGGTGATGCTCGCCGCCGCCGTGATCGCGGCCCTGGCCTTCTACGACGTCTGGCGCATGGAGGGCGCGCGCATGGTCACGCCCAAGCCGGTGGCGGTGGAGCCCTCGCCGCAGCTGTGCTTCTTCCTGGCGGCAGGCTGCTTCATCGCCCATGCCCTCGTGCTCGCCGCCGTCGAGGAAGGCCGCCGCATCGCCGCCTACGCCACCTATTTCGAGACCGCCTGGAAGCTCGGCGTGCAGCTGGCCTTCAGCGCCGTCTTCGTCGGCGCGACCTGGCTGGTGCTGCACCTGGGCGCCGCCCTGTTCATGCTGGTGAAGCTCGATTTCCTGCAGCAGGCCATCCGCGAATCGTGGTTCGCCATCCCCGTGACCACCTTCGCCTTCGCCTGCGCGATGCACCTGACCGACCTGCGGCCCGCCATCGTGCAGGGCATCCGCAACCTGCTGCTGGTGCTGCTGTCCTGGATCCTGCCGGTGCTGGCGCTGCTGGTCGGCGGCTTTCTCGTCAGCCTGCCATTCACCGGCCTGGAGCCGCTCTGGGCCACCCGCAGCGCGGCCAGCGTGCTGCTGGGCGCGGCCGCCGCCTTCGTGGTCCTGATCAACGCGGCCTGGCAGAACGGCGCCCTGCCGGTGGCCAGGCCGGTCGCCATTGCGGCCCGCGTCGCGGCCCTGCTGCTGGTGCCGGTCACCCTGCTGGCCATCTATGCCCTCGCCCTGCGCGTCGGCGATTACGGCTGGACCCACGAGCGCGTCTATGCCGCCGCAAGCATGCTGGTGGCCGCCTGCTACGCGGGCGGCTACGCGGCGGCGGCGCTGCGCCGCGGCTGGCTGCGCGGCCTGGCCGGGGTGAATATCGCGGCAGCCCTCGTGGTGCTGGGCGTGCTGCTGGCCCTGCTCACGCCGCTGGCCGACCCGGCGCGCCTGTCGACCGACAACCAGGTGGCGCGCCTGGAGGCGGGCCAGGTGACGCCGCCGGAATTCGACGTCGGCTACCTGCATTTCGACGGCGCGCGCTATGGCCGCGCGGCCCTGGCCCGGCTGGAGGCGGACGCCGGCCGGCCAGGCGCCGCCGAGCTGCGCCAGCGCATCGTGGCGGTGCGCAAGCTGCAGAACCGCTACCAGCTGGACCGGCTGGGCGCGGCCCCGCGGCTGGCCGACAACCTGCGCGTCTGGCCCGCCGGGGCACGCCTGCCGGACAGCTTCCTGGCCACGGACTGGCGCGCCCAGCAGCACATGCCTTTCTTGCCGGATTGCCTGCTGAGCGGCGGCCAGACCTGCGATGCGCTGGTCCTCGACCTGAACGGCGACGCGCGCGAGGACGTGCTGCTGTTCGGCGCCATGCGCTGGAGCACCGCGTTCGCCCGCGAGGACGGAAACGAACGCTGGCGGCTCGTCGGCACCTATGCCGCGGACATGGCCTGCGCCGGAGGGCAACAGGCCCTGCGCGACGGAAAAATCCGCTTGCTGCCGCCGGTCTGGCAAGACCTGGAAGTGGCCGGCCGTCGCTTCCAGATCAGGCCCTACGTCGAGCCCGAACACGGCTGCCCGACCGAAGGCGCGGTCATGAAGGACGCGCCCGCCCCCTGAAACTTGCTATGCTTGGGCTCACCGAGAAGGAGAGTCCATGGCACTGCACATCGTTCATTTCATCGGCCCGATCAACCACAATTCCGCCGGCGCGATCCGCAACAACTGCTTGCAGGCCTTGCAGAACGGCGCCACCGAAATCGAACTGCACATGTCCAGCGAAGGCGGCAATATGACGGCCGGCTTCGCCCTGTATTTCTTCCTGAAGTCGCTCCCGGTACCCCTCACCACCCACAATATCGGCAGCGTGGAGTCGGTCGCGGTGGTGATTTTCCTTGCCGGCCAGAAACGCTATGCCTGTCCCGGCACCCGTTTCCTGATCCACCCGCTGCACTGGGGCTTCGGCAGCCTGGTCGCGGCCGACCATGCGCGGGTGTCCGAGTGGCGCGACTGCCTCGACTTCGACGCCGAGCGCTACGCCCGCATCTTCCTCGACGCCACCACGGCGGCCGGCAGCGCCACGGACATCCGCAGCAACCTCACCGGCAATGCCCGCATCTTCGACGCCGACGAAGCCGTCAAGGCCGGCATTATCCACGGCGCCGTGCAAGCCATGCTGCCGGCGGCCGGATCGACCTGCCACTGGTGGAATTGACAAAGCCTCTTGTCAACTAAACAATCGTTTGTTTCAACTAAACAACGGCGTAAAGACGTTAATGGTGAAATTGTCACCAATTGTCATCTTTTTGTTGCTGGGAAATTTGATTGCTCGCTAGAATCATTTTTGAGTGTTTTCACGGCGCTATCTGATTGCTGCATCACCAGCGCCACCTTCCCAAGCAGCTTAAGCAAGAAAAAGTGACAAAAATGACGAACAAACGTTTGATTGCTACCGTGCTGGCGCTTCCGCTGGCAGTTTCGACCGCCCATGCCCAGGACAGCACCGGCTTCCCCGCAGTGAAAGTCAGCGGTTTCGGCACTGGCGCCGTCACCTACTCCGATAACGGCCACGCCGAATTCGCCCGTCCGAACCAGGCCACCGGTTCCTCGCGCGACCTGCGCACCGGCATCGACTCGAACCTCGGCCTGCAGGCCGACATGCCGGTCAACAGCTGGCTGTCGCTGACCGCCCAGGGCCTGGTGCGCCGCGACGCCGAAGAAAGCTGGGGCGCCGAACTGACCTGGGCCTTCGCCAAGGCCCGCATTTCCGACGAAGTCAGCGTGCGCGTCGGCCGCGTCGGCCTGCCGGTCTTCATGATCTCGGACTACCGCAACGTCGGCTACGCCAACACCATGCTGCGCCCGCCGGCGGAAATCTACTCGCAGGTGCCGTTCAACAGCATCGACGGCGCGGACGTCACCTGGCAGCACAGCTTCGGCGACACCAGCGTGACTTCGCAGCTGGCCTACGGTAACGTCAAGTCGCCGGTGTCGGGCGGCATCCACGCCAAGGGCAAGAAGATCGCCGCGATCAACGTGAGCGCCGAGCACGGCCCGTTCACCGTCCGCGCCGGCCATGCCACCGCCGAAATCACCATCGACGATTCGACTTCGCTGAACACCCTGGTCGCCGGCCTGCGCGCCGCGGGCGCCGGCTACCGCTTCACCCAGCTGCCGACCCTCGCAAACGAGATCGAAGCGAACGGCAAGCGCGCCAATTTCAGCTCGCTGGGCCTGTCGATGGACTGGAACAACATCGTCGTCCAGACCGAATTCGCCAAGCGCAAGACCAAGACCTACATCAACGACACCACCTCGTACTACGTGATGGGCGGCTACCGCATGGGCAAGTTCCTGCCCTACGTCAGCTACAGCAACCTGAAGATCGACAGCGCCATCGTCAACACCGTGCCGGCAGCCTGCCCGGCCGGCTACCCGGCGGCCTGCACCCCGACCATGCAGCAGCTCGGCGCCGGCGTGCGCCGCCTGCCGAACGTCGGCGTGGGCCAGGGCGAACAGTCGACCAACACCTTCGGCTTCCGCTGGGACTTCGCCAGCTCGGTCGCACTGAAGGGGCAACTCGACCGCGTCAAGCCGAAGAACGGCACCGGCCTGTTCATCAACGTCCAGCCGGGCTTCAAGGATGCCGTGATGGTCGGCGCCCTCGCCCTCGACTTCGTGTTCTAAGGAGCGGCGCACATGAACAAGATCATCGCAAGCCTGATCGCAGCCGCCGCCTTTGCCGCCGCTGCCCCAGCCATGGCCGAAGTCGTGGTCGTGGTGAACCCGAAGGCCGCCGAGTCCTCGATGACGAAGGACCAGGTTGCCCAGTTCTTCCTGGGTAAATCGACCAGCATGACCCCGATCGACCAGGCCGACTCGAGCCCGATCCGCGCCGAGTTCTACAAGAAAGTGGCGGACAAGGACGCGGCCCAGGCCAAGGCCCTGTGGTCGAAGCTGGTCTTCACCGGCAAGGCCACCATGCCGAAGGAAGTCGGAGACAGCGCCGCCGTCAAGGCCGCCGTCGCCGCCAACCCGAAGGCCATCGGCTACATCGACAAGAGCGCCGTCGACGGCAGCGTGAAGGTCGTCTACACGGCGCAGTAAGCGTCGCCAGGCCAATCGCGCAGTACCAACGAAGCACCCGCCGCAGGCAACGGACCTGCGGCGGTTTCTGCATTCCGGAGACATCAATGAGCATCAAGCGCAGGATCTGGGCACTGCCCGTCATTTCCGCCATCATTTTCGGCCTCGGGGCCGGCGCGAGCGCGATGATCGCGAATCGCGCACTGAACTCGATCACGACCACCGCGAGCGTCGACTATCCGGTGCTCGATGCCTCCAAGGCGCTGATCCTGGACGTGGCCGCCATCACGGACGGCCTGCAGGAAGCGGTCGCGGAAGGCGACAAGGACAAAGTAGGCCAGATGGGCGAGGCGGCGAACAAGCTGCGCGCCAAGCTGGAGAAATTCAAGCAGATCGAGGGGCAGCAGGAAACCGGCGCGCGCCTCAAGAAGGAATTCGACGCATACTTCGCGCCGGCCCAGTCGGCCGCGCGCATCATGCTCGAAATGGAAGAAGGCGACCCGCAGGCGGTCGTCGGCAAGATGCAGTCGACCCTCGCCACGCTCAACGGCGACCTGGCCAAGGTCAATGAAGCGGCGCAGCGCCAGTTCGCGGCCGGCATCGAGGACAGCAAGAACAGCGTCAACAAGGTCGTATTCTCGATGCTCATCACCGCGCTGATCGTGATCGCCTGCCTGGCCCTGGTGTCCTGGTTCGTGGTGCGCACCATCTGGCAGCAGCTGGGCGGCGAACCGGAATACGCGCGTGAAATCGCGCAGGCGGTGGCCAGCGGCGACCTGTCGACCGAGATCCGCATCGAGGCCGGCGACCAGTCGAGCCTGCTGGTGGCGCTGAAGGAAATGCGCGGCCGCCTGGCGACCCTGGTGGCCGAGATCAAGCAGTCCGCCGACACCATCGCCCTGGCCAGCTCGGAAATCGCGAGCGGCAACGCGGACCTCGCGCGCCGCACCGAATCGCAGGCCGCAAGCCTGGACCGCACCAGCCGTTCGATGGAAGAACTGACCGGCGCCGTGCGCGAGAACGCCACCGCCGCCAGCCAGGCCAACGCGCTGGTGGAGAATGCCACCAGCATCGCGACCCGCGGCGGCCAGGTGGTCGGCGGCGTGGTCAACACCATGGGCGACATCAACAGCTCGGCCAACAAGATCGTCGAGATCATCTCGGTCATCGACGGCATCGCCTTCCAGACCAATATCCTGGCGTTGAATGCGGCGGTGGAAGCCGCGCGCGCCGGCGAACAGGGCCGCGGCTTCGCGGTCGTGGCGGGCGAGGTGCGCAACCTGGCCCAGCGCTCCGCCAGCGCCGCCAAGGAAATCAAGGAGCTGATCGGCGACTCGGTGGCCAAGGTCTCGGCCGGCACCGCGCTGGTCGACGAAGCCGGCGTGACCATGGGCCAGATCGTGGAATCGGTGCGCAAGGTGCAGACCATCATGGCCGAAATCAGCGCCGCCGGCGCCCGCCAGAGCGCCGGCATCGACGACATCGGCCGCGCGATCGGCAGCATCGACGAGATGACCCAGCAGAACTCGGCGCTGGTCGAGGAAGCTTCGGCGGCGGCGGAATCGCTGACCGAGCAGACCAGCCAGCTGACGACGGCGCTGTCGGTGTTCAAGCTGGAGACGGCGGCCCAGAACGTGGGTGGCTCGAAGCGTCTCGCCTTGCGCTAAGCACCGGAAATACCCGTAGGGTGGGTGGCTCCACCTTACGGCCAGATCTGCCGCAGCGTGGATGCCGCCCACCCTACGACCCCGGCTTGCACCCCACCCGGGCTTGCCTTAGAATCGACCTCCCGCACGCTTCCCACGGTGACCCTTGGATACCGTCCCTTTGTGGGTGCTGATCCTCGCACTCGCCCTCCTCATTCTTCTTTCCGCCTTCTTCGCGATGTCGGAAACGGCCCTGATGGCCGCCAACAAGTATCGCCTGCGCCACCTGGCGGGCCGCGGACACCGCGGCGCCATCACCGCCCTGTGGCTGCTGGAACGCACCGACCGCTTCCTGTCGCTGGTGCTGATCTCGAACATCCTCCTCAACGCCATGTGCGCGGCCCTGGTCACGGTGATCGCGATCCGCCTGTTCGGCGCCGAGGAAAGCGTGATCGCCGGCGCCGCCGCCGCAGTGGCCTTCCTGCTGATCGTGTTCGCCGAAGTCTCGCCCAAGATCATCGGCGCGACCTATCCCGAGCCGGTCGCCACCGCCACCAGCCTGCCGCTCAAGGGCCTGATGGGCATCGGCCGCCCGCTGATCTCCTTCGTGAACGTGTTCGTGCGCGCCCTCCTGTGGATCCTGCGCATCCGCACGGGACCCGACGCCGCGCGCCAGCGCCTGTCGCAGGAAGAGCTGCGCTCGGTGGTGCTGGAAGGCGGCAGCTTCATCCCGCAGAAGCACCGCAGCATCCTGCTCAACCTGTTCGACCTGGAATCGGTGAAGGTCGGCGACATCATGAGCCCGCGTGCCCGGATCGAGGCGCTCGACCTCGACGACCCGTTCGAGACCATCCTCGAGGGCCTGGCGAACTGCGTGCACAACACCCTGCCCGTCTACGAGGGCGAGATCAACCGCGTGATCGGCATCCTGCACGTGCGCAAGGCCGCGAGCCTGCTGCGCGAACCGGGCGGCGCCAGCAAGGAAAGCCTGCGCGCCCTGCTCGCCGCGCCCTATTTCATCCTCGAGGACACCCGCGTGCTCGACCAGCTCCAGTACTTCCAGGAGGCGCGCGAGCGGCTCGGCGTGGTGGTCGACGAATACGGCGAGGTGCAGGGCCTGCTCACCCTGGACGACATCATCGAGGAGATGATCGGCAGCTTCACGACCCAGCAGGCCGGCAGCGCGCCCGAGGAATCCCTCGGCTGGGATGCGGGCGGCGCCTGCCTGCTCGATGGCGGCACCCCGCTGCGCGACATCAACAAGCAGCTGGGGCTGGGTCTTCCGCTGGACGGTCCGCGCACCCTGAACGGCCTGCTGCTCGAAACCCTGCAGGAAATCCCGGAGGCGCCGATCGCGCTGAAGATCGGCGGCTGCGTCATCGAAGTACTGCAAGTGCAGGACCAGGCCGTGAAGCGCGTCAAGCTGCTGCGGCCCGCCCAATCAAGGCGTTTCCTTGTCGCCTGAACCATACTCGTTGTCGCCCGATTCACACCCCTTATTGTGCTGATATCGAATCGCCGCGTGCCATCCTGTCTACGTGGCGCGCACGCATCTAGCCGGGCACGGAATCCTTTACAAATTTGATGCCTGTAGGCATCATCCAATGATCCCTCACCCACGCCGCATCCCCTTTTTCCCTACTTGCGCATATGGCAGCAGTCCTTCCCAACACGACCCAAGGCACGCCGATGGCGGGCCTGGCGCGCGCGCTGGTCCAGGCCGGCCGCCTGAGCGCGGGACAGGCCGATGCGCTGCAGAAGAAGGCGACGCAGGACAAGGCCGCCTTCATCGACACCCTGCTCGACAGCGGCATCATCGATTCCGCCACGCTGGCCAGCTTCTGCGCCGAGACCTTCGGCTATCCGCTGCTCGATCTGTCGAGCTTCGCGCCTGACGCCTTCCCCGCCGCCGCCATCGACGCCAAGCTGATGCAGGCGCAGCGCGTCATCGCGCTGGCCAAGCGCGGCAACAAGATGTCGGTGGCCCTGTCCGACCCGACGAATACCCAGGCCCTGGACCAGATCAAGTTCCAGAGCGAGGCCTCGGTCGAGCCGGTGATCGTGGCCCACGACGCCCTGCTGAAACTCCTGGCCGGATTCGCCAAGAGCGCCGAGGACAGCCTGAACGAGCTGGCCGGCGAGGACGGCGAAATCGAGTTCGCCGAGGAAGAGGCGCAGGCCGCCCCGCCGCCGGATGCGGCCAACGACGTCGAGGACGCGCCCATCGTGCGCTTCCTGAACAAGATCCTGATGGACGCCATGCAGCTGGGCGCCTCGGACATCCATTTCGAGCCCTACGAAAAGTACTACCGCATCCGCATGCGCGTGGACGGCGTGCTGCGCGACCACGCCAATCCGCCGATCGGCATCCGCGACAAGCTGGTCTCGCGCATCAAGGTACTGGCCAAGCTCGACATCTCGGAAAAGCGCGTGCCCCAGGACGGCCGCATGCGCCTGGTGATGGGCCCGACCAAGACCGTCGACTTCCGCGTCTCGACGCTGCCGACCCTGTTCGGCGAGAAGACGGTCATGCGTATTCTCGACGCCACCCAGGCGCAGATGGGCATCGACGCGCTCGGCTACGACCCGGAACAGAAGGCCCTGCTGCTGGACGCGATCTCGCGTCCCTACGGCATGGTGCTGGTGACCGGCCCGACCGGCTCCGGCAAGACGGTGTCGCTGTACACCTGCCTGAACGTGCTGAACAAACCGGGCATCAACATCTCGACCGCGGAAGACCCGGCCGAGATCAACCTGCCCGGCGTGAACCAGGTCAACGTCAACGACAAGGCCGGCCTCACCTTCCCGGTGGCCCTGAAGTCTTTTCTCCGCCAGGATCCGGACATCATCATGGTCGGCGAGATCCGCGACCTGGAAACCGCCGACATCGCGATCAAGGCCGCCCAGACCGGCCACATGGTGTTCTCGACCCTGCACACCAACGATGCGCCCTCGACCCTGACGCGCCTGATGAACATGGGCGTGGCGCCCTTCAACATTGCCTCGTCCGTCATCCTGATCACGGCGCAGCGCCTGGCGCGCCGCCTGTGCAGCTGCAAGCAGCCGCTCGAGACCTCGCGCGAGGTGCTGGTGGCGGCGGGCTACCGCGAGAGCGACCTGGAAGGCGACTGGAAGCCCTACGGCCCGGTGGGCTGCGACCGCTGCCTGGGCTCCGGCTACAAGGGCCGCGTGGGCATCTACCAGCTGATGCCGATCACCCCGGCGATCGAGGCCCTGATCCTCGCGCACGGCAACTCGATGCAGATCGCCGAACAGGCCGAGAAGGATGGCGTGAATTCGCTGCGCCGCTCGGGCCTCATGAAAGTCAAGCAGGGGCTCACGAGTCTCGAAGAAGTCCTCGGCTGCACCAACGAATAGGAAGCGAATAACACGATATGGCAAGCCTCCTCACAAAAGGCCAGGGCAGCGCCCAGGTCAAGGAAAAGGTCTATGCCTGGGAAGGCAAGGACCGCACCGGCAAGACCGTGCGCGGCGAGATCCGCGCCGGCGGCGAGGCGATCGTCAACGTCACGCTGCGCCGCCAGGGCATCCTGGTCACCAAGGTCAAGAAGAAGGCCTATCGCAGCGGCAAGAAGATCACCGACAAGGACCTGACCCTGTTCACCCGCCAGCTGGCCACCATGATGAAGGCCGGCGTGCCGCTGCTGCAGGCCTTCGACATCGTCGGCAAGGGCCACGCCAATCCCTCGATGTCCAAGCTGATCATGGACCTGCGCAACGACGTCGAGACCGGCACCAGCCTGAACAACGCCTTCCGCAAGTACCCGCTCTACTTCGACCCGCTGTTCTGCAACCTGGTGGGCGCCGGCGAACAGGCCGGTATCCTCGAAGACCTGCTGACGCGCCTGGCGATCTATAAAGAGAAAACCCTGGCCATCAAGGGCAAGATCAAGTCGGCCCTGATGTACCCGATCTCGATCCTTGCGATCGCCTTCGTGGTCACGGCCGTGATCATGATCTGGGTGGTCCCGGCCTTCAAGGAAGTGTTCAAGACCTTCGGGGCCGACCTGCCCACGCCGACCCTGGTCGTGATGGCGATCTCGGAATTCTTCGTGTCCTACTGGTGGCTGATCTTCGGCTCGCTGTTCGGCAGCCTGTACTTCTTCTTCCAGTCCTGGCGCCGCTCGCTCAAGCTGCAGCAGGCCATGGACCGCCTGCTGCTGCGCCTGCCGATCTTCGGCGCGGTGATCCGCAAGGCGACCATCGCGCGCTGGACCCGCACCCTGTCGACCATGTTCGCGGCCGGCGTGCCCCTGGTCGAAGCCCTCGACTCGGTCGGCGGCGCCGCCGGCAACTACGTCTACCTGGAAGCGACCCGCAAGATCCAGACCGAAGTCAGCACCGGCACCAGCCTGACGATCTCGATGCAGAACGTGAACGTGTTCCCGAACATGGTCATCCAGATGGTGCAGATCGGCGAGGAATCCGGCTCGCTCGACGCCATGCTGGGCAAGGTGGCGGACTTCTTCGAAGAAGAAGTCGACGAAGCCGTGGCCGCGCTGTCCTCGCTGATGGAGCCGCTCATCATGGTCGTGCTGGGCGTGCTGATCGGCGGCCTGGTGGTGGCGATGTACATGCCGATCTTCAAGCTCGGTTCGGTGGTGTAAGCGCAGCAACCTGGGGGTACAGGAAGGGCCGGTCCTCGGACCGGCCCTTTTCATTTGCGCTTGCGACTCCCGACACTAGCTTGCGCCGTCCCTGAACACCGAGCCCGCCCCTTCCAGGATGCGGCGCACGGCCGGGTGATGCTCGCGCCGCTCGACCGACACGGCATAGAAGTGCTCGACGATGGCGTCGATGGTGCCGATCGCCTCCATGCCGTCTTCCTCGCGCACGATGTCGGCCAGCACGGTGGGCGTCACCATGAAGCCGGTGCCGGCGCAGGCGAAGGATTTCAGCAGGGCGCCGTCGTCGAACTCGCCGACGATGATGGGGCGCAGCGCGTGGGTCTCGAACCAGCTGTTCAGCTGGCTGTGCACGGCGGCGTCCTGGCCCGGCAGCAGGATCGGCGCGCCTTCCAGGCGCTGCGGGAAATCGCCCGGCCAGGCCTGGCACAGCGTCGGGTGGCCCATCACGGTGAGGGTGCTGGAGCCGAGCAGGCGGGTGTGGCCGCGCACCGCGCCGCCGGTCGGCAGGCCCTGGTCGGCGATCACGAGGTCGAGCCGGTGCGCAGCCAGCTCGACCACCAGGTCCTCGAAGCGGCCCTCCTTGCAGATCAGGCGCATGGCCAGGCCGGCCTCGCGCGCCGGCTGCAGCATGCGGAAGGCCATGGTCTTGGCAACCACGTCGGTAATGCCGACGCGCAGGGTCTCCGGCTCCGTGAAGCCGCCGCGCCGCACCGCCTGCTCCAGCTCGTTGCCGAGGTCGAAGATCTGCTCGGCGTAACGCAGCACCGTCTTGCCCGCTTCGGTCAGCTCCAGCACCCGGCCCTTCTTCTGGAACAGCGCCTCGCCCAGCTGATCCTCCAGCACCTGCAGCTGCATGCTGATCGCCTGTGCCGTCACGTGCAATTGCTCGGCCGCGCGCGCTACCGTGCCCAAGGTCGCGACCGCATGGAAGTAATGCAGGTGCTTGTAATTGATCATCGCGCGAAACCTCAATAAAAACTTACGGATATCTAAAGATTAATCGATTTTACTTTGCAATGGTGCGCTCCTATAGTGACTTCACATTCATTTTTTTGACGAGGTCCACGATGCACACTTATCCCGCCAACAGTCCCGAAGCCATCAGCCGCATCCTCGCGCTCGCCATGATCGTCGACGGCCATGTCAGCCCGTCCGAGGTGCACGCCATGCACCGTGCTTCCTTCCTGAAGCAGGTCAAGGTCGACGACGAAACCTTCGACCAGACCCTGCGCGAGCTGTGCGAAGACCTGCTGGATGCCGCCGCCAACCGCCGCGCCGGCGTGGTCGAGATCGACCCGAAGCTGCTGGACGGCCTGCTGCTGGACATCCGCGACCCGCTGCTGCAGATCTGCCTGTGGAAGACCATGGTCGACATCGTCCAGGCCGACGGCCACCTCGACGGCCGCGAGACGACGCTGGTGCGCCGCGCCGCCCGCGCCTGGTTCGGACAGGACCGTGCCGAGGATTCCTTCACAACGGCTGCCCTCACCACCTGAGTCCCTTGTACCTTGTTAATCGGAGCCCATCATGGACATGCTAAGTACACTCTGGCTTGGAACACCAGCCTGGACCTGGCTGGTGTTTCTCACAATCGTCGTGGTCCTGCTCGCCTTCGACCTCGGCGTACTCAACAAGAAAGACCACGTCATCGGGGTCAAGGAAAGCCTCAAGCTGTCGGCCCTCTACCTGACGGCGGGCCTGCTGTTCGGTCTCTGGGTCTGGCATGAGTTCGGCAGCGAAAAGGGCCTGCACTTCTATACCGGCTTCCTGATCGAGAAGAGCCTGTCGCTCGACAATATCTTCGTTATCTCGCTGATCTTTGCGACCCTGGCCATCCCGCCGCTCTACCAGCACCGCGTGCTGTTCTGGGGCATCATCGGCGTGATCGTCACGCGCGGCATCATGATCGGCGCCGGCACCGCCCTGGTGGAAAGTTACTACTGGACCCTGTACATCTTCGGCGCCTTCCTGGTCTTCACCGGCATCAAGATGTTCTTCGTGGACACCAGCAGCGACGATATCCGCGAGAGCAAGGTCCTGTCCTGGCTGAGGGGCCACCTGCGCATCACGCCCGAGCTGCACGGCAACCACTTCCTGGTGCGCCAGCCGGACCCGGCTGTGCCCGGCAAGACCATCCTGTGGGCCACGCCGCTGTTCCTGGCGCTGTGCATGGTCGAGATCACGGACGTGGTGTTCGCAGTCGACAGCGTGCCCGCGATCTTCGCGATCACGAGCGACCCCTTCATCGTCTACACCTCGAACATCTTCGCGGTGCTGGGCCTGCGCGCACTGTACTTCGCGCTGGCGGCGATGGTGGCGCGCTTCCACTACCTGAAGTACTCGCTGGCCGCGGTGCTGGTCTTCATCGGCTCGAAGATCTTCCTGGGCGACTTCGTCTTCGGCGGCAAGGTGCCGGCAGCCCTGTCGCTGGCGGTGACGGGCCTGCTGATCGCCTCGGGCGTGCTGTACTCGCTGTGGAAGACCCGCAAGGACGCAGCGCAGATCGCAAGCTGATTCTTGCGAACCGGGCAGGCGGCAAGCAGCCGCCTGCTCTTCCCTTCTAACGGAGCGCGGCCTGCAACTGCCGCGCCATCCTCCCCAGCAGCGCCCGCCACAACAGCCCTCCCATCGCCAGCGGCCGCCGCCGGTCGGCGCCGCGCCTGCCCATGCGCTGCGGCAGGAAGAAGCGGCCGAAAGTGGACAGCCCGCTGCGCCGCAGGGTCCAGAAGCAGCCGCCCGCGTAGGCGGTCTCGAAGCCATCGGCAGCCGTGATCAGGCGCAGCGCCGTGCCGGAAAACATGGCGATGTGGGCCGCAGGATGATCCACATTCGCCCTGGGCCGCAGGCGCAGGCCATGGCGATAGGAGAGTTCCACGTTCTGGCGCAGGTCGGGCAGGTGCAGCAGCAGGGGCCGCACCAGGCCGAAGGCTTCGAACAGCCAGGGCAGCACGTGCAGGCCCTCGGCCACGTGTTCGCGGTAGCGCGAGAAGGCCGCCTTGAGTTCGCCGAGCGAGGCGGGCGGCGGGCGCGGCAGCGGCGGCGGGCGGTTGCGCCAGCAGCTGCTCCAATGTTCCAGCGCGGCCTCGTGCCGCGCGGCCATCGAGGCCGGCGTGTCGCGCAGGAGATCGATGGTGTCGCCGGGCGCCATGAAGCGGACCAGGCCGCGCACGTTTTCCAGCCTCGCCGTCTCCAGCAATTCCCGCGGCGCCAGCCTGCCGCCATTGAGCCAGGCATTGTCGGCCCGCGCGAACCGCGCGAAGGACGCCACCGGCACCACCAGCCTGGGCCGCAGGCGCTCGATCTGCGCCGCCAGCCGCTCGACCGCCGCCTTGGCCGCCACCTCGCGCACCGTGAAGCTGTCCGGGTTGCCGCACCAGCCCATCTGGCCGAAGCTCGTCAGGAGCAGGTCGATGCGCGGCGCGAGCTGGCCGATGCGCGGAAGCAGGGCCTGGCAGGCGGCGATGGTCGGCAGCGCGCGCTCACCCAGGCTCAGGATGTGGCGCCCGCCCGCGCCGATCAGGCAGGCCGTGTCACCGTCACCATTGCTCAGCGCCGTCAGGCGCAGGCCGCCGGCCAGGCCCACGGTGGCGCCGTCCGGGCATTCGGCCACCGGCAGGCGCAGGCGCCGCAGCTCTTCGCCCAGGCGCATGTCACGCCCCGGACGATAGAGAAAGGTCGCGATGCCACGGAATTCCGCCCGGAAGCGCCGCAGGAAAGGCAGGGCCAGCCGGTCCGGCGTGGCGCGCGAACACCAGATATAGACGGGGACGCCCGCCCCGTTGAGGATGTCGATCAGGGCTTCGTCGCTGCTGGACGGGTCGACCAGGGCCCAGGCATTGTCGAAGACGGCGCCCTCGAGCCAGGGGTCGGCGACAAGGAGCGCCCCATCGGTGCGCACAATGAAGCAGGCGTGGTTGAGGAAGGTAAAGCTGGCGCGTGGCATGGCGGCACCTGGCGGCGATAAAAGCCCAGCGTAGCCGCGCGCCATGGGTGTGGCCTGATCCGCGACAATCGTGCGCGATGGACCCGCGGGCTTGGCGAATGCTTCGCCAAATCGGATCGAAAGCTCTACAATAGGTTGATCTGGAGAATCATTTTCGCACTGCCCGCACTTACCACCTGATCGGACCCTGCCGCCATGCCCCTGGACTCTTTCCTGTTCGCCCCGCCGGCCACCCTCAGCGCCACCCTCGTGGCCGCCCTGTTTGGCCTGCTCGTAGGCAGCTTCCTGAACGTGGTCATCCACCGCATTCCGAAGATGATGCAGCGCGAGTCCGACAACTACGTGGCGCAGGAAAGCGGCAAGGAGCCGCCGCACACCGACCGCTACAACCTGATGGTCCCGCGCTCCGCCTGCCCCTGCTGCGGCCACCAGATCACGGCCCTGGAAAACATCCCGGTGATCAGCTGGCTGGCCCTGCGCGGCAAGTGCCGCAACTGCAAGGCGCCGATCTCGGCGCGCTACCCGGCGGTCGAGCTGCTCACCGGCGTGCTGGCGGGCGTGCTGGTCTGGACCTTCGGCAGCGGCCTGGCGGGCCTGGCGACCCTGCTGTTCCTGTTCCTGCTGATCGCGATGACCTTCATCGACCTCGACACCCAGCTGCTGCCCGACGATCTCACCTATCCGCTGCTGTGGGCGGGCCTGCTGGTGAACATCCACGGCACCTTCGTGCCCCTGCAGGACGCCGTGATCGGCGCCGCGGCCGGCTATCTGGTGCTGTGGTCGGTGTACTGGCTGTTCAAGCTCGTCACCGGCAAGGAAGGCATGGGCTACGGCGACTTCAAGCTGCTCGCGGCCCTGGGCGCCTGGCTCGGCTGGGCCATGCTGCCGACCATCATCCTGCTGTCCTCGGTGGTGGGCGCGATCGTCGGCATCAGCCTGATCGTGTTCGCCAAGCGCGGCCGCGACAAGCCGATCCCCTTCGGTCCCTACCTGGCGGCGGCCGGCCTCATCGCCCTGCTCTACGGCACCGGCATCAGCGCCCGCCTGGCCGGCTTCGTTGCCGGCGCCTGAGACGGCCATGGCTGAGCAGACCAGTCTCGCATTCTCGGTCGGCCTCACCGGCGGCATCGGCTGCGGCAAGACGACCGTCGCCGACATGTTCGCGGCGCTGGGCGCTTCGGTGATCGATACCGACGTCATCGCCCACTCCCTCACCGCCCCGCATGGCGCCGCCATGCCGGCCCTGCTGGCCGAGTTCGGCGAGGACTTCGCAACAAAGGACGGCGCCCTTGACCGCGCGAAAATGCGCGCCCTCGTATTTACGGACGCGAGCGCGAGAAGCCGCCTGGAAGCCATCCTGCATCCGCGCATCCGCGACGCCACCGCGGCTGCGGCTGCCATTGCCACCGGCGACTACGTGATCTTCGTCGTGCCCCTGCTGATCGAGTCCGGCACCTGGCGCGAGCGCGTCACGCGCGTGCTGGCGATCGACTGTTCCGAGGAAATCCAGGTGGCGCGGGTGATGGCGAGGAGCAGCATCAGCGAGGAACAGGTGCGCGCCATCATGGCCGCCCAGGTCAGCCGCGAACAGCGCCGCGCGCAAGCCGACGACATCATTGTGAACGACGACGGGCTCGATGCTCTACGGCCCCAGGTCGAAGCACTGCACGCCATGTACCTGGCCCAGGCCAGGAAATAACAAGAAAGTCAATGCAGCATTTGTAATTTTGCGCAGCATGGTTCAGAATCACGGGGTTGCTCGCCAGCCTACATTCAGAGGAATGTCATTTTGATCGTCTACGAATATCCTTTCAACGAGCGGATTCGCACGTTGTTGCGGCTGGAAGATTTGTACGAGAAGTTCAAGTTCTTTGTGCACCAAGAGCACCCCATGCAGCACCACGTGGCCCTGGCCACGATCTTCGACATGCTGGAAGTGGCCGGCCGCGCCGACCTGAAGTCCGATCTCCTGCAGGAACTCGAGCGTCAGAAGCAGAGCCTGCTGTCCTACCGCAGCAATCCGAACGTCGCCCCCGAAGCCCTCGACGCCGTGCTGGCCGAACTCGATTCCGTGAGCAGCGCCCTCGTCGCCGCCCAGGGCAAGACCGGCCAGAACGTGCGCGACAATGAATGGCTGATGAGCATCCGCGGCCGCACCATCATCCCCGGTGGCGCCTGCGAATTCGATTTGCCCTCATACTATGCCTGGCAGAAGCGCCCGGCCGAGCAGCGCCACGCCGACATCGTGGGCTGGTTCGCCCCGCTGGCGCCGCTGTTCGAGGCCCTGGCTTTGGTCCTGCGCCTGCTGCGCGACTCCGGCGGCCCGGTCAAGATGATCGCCACTGGCGGCAGCTACCAGCAGATGTTGCAAGGCAAGGTCTACCAGATGCTGCGCCTGTCGGTCGACGAGACCCTGGGTGCGATTCCCGAGATCTCGGCGAACAAATACATGCTGTGGGTGCGCTTCACGACCCATGGCGGCGACTGCAAGCCGAAGGCGCTCGAGGAAGACGTGCCCTTCAACCTGACCCTCTGCAATTTTTGATTTTTGATTGGTAGTGACATGACTGTTGTAGCCTGCCCGACCTGCGGCAAGAAGGTCGAATGGACCCCGGCGAACAAATTCCGCCCTTTCTGCTCGGAGCGCTGCAAGCAGATCGACCTGGGCGCCTGGGCCGAAGAAAAGTACACGATTCCCGGGGCGGCGGCGGGCGACAAGCAGGACGACAAGCTGGCGGACGATTGAGCGAAGTCGCCCATCGGTTTTCACACGTGATTTGAACGCGTGGGCAAGGGACTTGCCCACCCTACGATGATTGCCATTTGTAGGGTGGGCGGTCCTCCGCCCACGCGTTCAAACAGTCGATGCGTTTAGGCGAAGCGCACCTTGTCCAGCCACGCCAACAAGGGAATCGTCGCCGGCAGCAAGGGACTCACGCTATACGCTCCCTGCCACGCAAACGCCTGCCCTTCCAGGCTTTGCGGCTCGCCCTTCCACTCGCGGCAGATGTAGAAATACAGCCGCACATGCGCGTGCTCGTACACGTGCTCCACGCAGCACCAGGCTTCGCCACTCACCACCTCGATGCCCAGCTCCTCGATGAATTCGCGCTGCAGCGCGTGGAAGATGTCCTCGCCCTGCTCCACTTTCCCGCCCGGGAATTCCCAATAGCCCGCATAGGGCTTGCCTTCCGGACGCTGGCCCAGCAGCACGTCGCCGTTCTCGCGCATCAGGATGCCGACGGCGACGTCGACCGGCTTTTTCAAGGAGTGCTTCGCTGCGTCATTCATTCGTTTCACTGTCCGGCAGCCTGCCGGCATAGTCCTTCGCAAATTGCCAGGCCACGCGGCCCGAGCGCGAGCCGCGCTGCAGGGCCCATTGGAGGGCCTCCAGGCGCGCCGCCTCGATCTGTTCCTTGTCGCAGCCGAAGCTGGCCAGCCAGTGCGCCACGATCCCCAGGTAGTCGTCCTGCCTGAAGGGATAGAAGGACAGCCACACCCCGAAACGCTCCGACAGCGAGATCTTTTCCTCGACCGTCTCGCCCGGATGCAGGTCGCCGTCGTCCCCATGCGTGTAGCCGGCGTTATCGGACATCTTTTCCGGCATCAGGTGACGCCGGTTCGAGGTCGCGTAGATCAGCACATTGTCCGACTGGGCCGAGATGCTGCCGTCCAGCGCCACCTTGAGCGCCTTGTAGCCGGCCTCGCCCTCTTCGAAGGACAGGTCGTCGCAGAAGATCACGAAGCGCTCGGGCCGTCCGGCCACCAGGTCGACGATGTCGGGCAGGTCGGCGAGATCCGCCTTGTCCACCTCGATCAGGCGCAGGCCCTGGTCGGCGAAACCGTTCAGGCAAGCCTTGATGAGCGAGGACTTGCCGGTGCCGCGCGCGCCCGTGAGCAGGACGTTGTTGGCCGGCCGGCGCAGCACGAACTGGCGGGTGTTCTGCTCGATCTGGCGCTTCTGCGCGTCGACGTGCTGCAGGTCGTCCAGGCGGATGTTTGAAGCGTGCAGCACCGGCGCCAGGTACTTCCCTCCCCCATTCACGCGCTTCCTCCAGCGGAAAGCGAAACTGCGCTTCCAGTCCGGCTCGCGCGGGACCGCCGGCGGCAGCACCGCCTCGACCCGCGCCAATAAGGCTTCGGCGCGGTGCAGGAACTGCTCGAGGGGCGTCATCGATTCAAGAACGATAGTCGGCGTTGATCGACACGTAGTCGTGCGACAGGTCGCAGGTCCAGACGGTGGCCGTGGCATCGCCGCGGCCCAGGCTCACGCGGGTGGTGATCTCGGACTGCTGCATCACGCGCTGGCCGTCTTCTTCCTTGTAGTCCGGGTTGCGCCCGCCCTGCTTGGCCACCCACACGTCGTCCAGGTAGAGATCGAGCTTGCTCACGTCGAGGTCGTCCACGCCGGCATAGCCGACGGCGGCCAGGATGCGGCCCAGGTTCGGGTCCGAGGCAAAGAAGGCGGTCTTGACCAGCGGCGAGTGGGCGATCGCGTAGGCGATCTTGCGGCACTCTTCCACATTGCGGCCACCCTCGACGGTGATGGTCATGAACTTGGTCGCGCCTTCGCCGTCGCGGATGATCTGCTGCGCCAGGTTGCGCGAGATGTCGGTGACCGCTTCCTTCAGCGCCTCGTAGTCGGCGCCCGATGCGCCATCGATCGAGAGACCGCCGGTGCCGGTCGCCATCACGATGAAGGAATCGTTGGTCGAGGTATCGCCATCGATGGTGATGCTGTTGAAGGAGTGGTCGGCGGCGTGCTTGACCAGTTCGTCCAGCACCGGCTGCGCGACCTTCGCGTCGATCGCGAGATAGCCCAGCATGGTGGCCATGTTCGGCTTGATCATGCCGGCGCCCTTGCTGATGCCGGTCATGGTGACTTCGTGGCCGCCGATGATCACGGTGCGCGACGCTGCCTTCGGCTGGGTGTCGGTGGTCATGATCGCCTCGGCGGCGTTGAACCAGTTGTCCGCCTTCAGATTGGAGACCGCGGCCGGCAGGCCGTCGATGATCTTCTGGATCGGCAGCTGCTCGAGGATCACGCCGGTGGAGAACGGCAGCACCTGCTGGGCATCGATTCCCATCAGCTTGGCCACTTCCGCGCAGGTGGCCTGGGCATTGGCCAGGCCCTGCTCGCCGGTGCCGGCGTTGGCATTGCCGGTGTTGACCACCAGCGCGCGGATCGGCTTGCCGCCGCCCGTGACGGCCGCAAGATTCGCCTTGCTGAGCTGGACCGGCGCCGCGCAGAAGCGGTTCAGGGTGAACACGCCGGACACGGTCGCGCCCTCGGCCAGTTTCATCACCAGCAGGTCCTTGCGGTTGGGCTTCTTGATGCCGGCTTGGGCAAAGCCGATCTCGACACCGTTGACGGGTTTCAGGTCGGCTGCGACGGGCAGGGGGGAATTGACGGCCATGGCGATCTCATTGGAAAAATTGTCGAATGCATTATTGTACTGCCAGCGGCCCGGGACCGAGGTACCGCCGATATTGTGCTTGACCCTCACGCTGCGTGAGGTCCCCGGATGTGTCCAACGCTGAAGAGAGGTCATCGACTTCCTGCGCCGTGCGATGGAAAACCTGCACGCGCAGCAATAGGTAGGGTGCACGGTAAAACAGTCCAGTGGACTGTTTTACGCCGTGCGCGCGTCCGACTCCGTCATGAACAGACGTATCGTCCGTTCACACGCTGGCTGAACGCGCGGTCGGCGGAGCCGACCACCCTACCGCGGAATGGAAATCGCCAGGGTTTCCTTCAGCTCTTCCATCACCACATAGCTCTTCGACTGGCCGGCATCGGCCACGTGCAGGATCTCGCCCAGCAGGCGCCGGTATTCGCTCATCTCGGGGATGCGCGCCTTGATCAGGTAGTCGAAGTCGCCGGACACCAGGTGGCATTCCATCACCTCGGGAATGCCGAGCATCGCGCGGCGGAAGCGGTCGAAGGCCTTCTCGGATTTCTGGTGCAGCGTGATCTCCACGAACACGAGGATCTGCAGGCCCATGGCTTGCGGATTCACGCGCGCATGGTAGCCTGTAATCACGCCGTCGCGCTCCATGCGCCTGACCCGTTCGATGCAGGGCGTGAGCGAGAGCCCGACCTGCTCGGCCAGGTCCTTCATGACGATGCGGGCGTCGTCCTGCAGCACGGCCAGGATGTGGAGGTCGATCCTGTCGAGCACCCGGTTCGAATTTTTCTGGACGCGCATGAAATTTCACTAAAAAGCTGCGTAATAACAGAATCCATTATTTCACCACCCGCGATATCATGGCAATCTTTTCTGAATCCGGTTTCTTTTCCCTGAAGGATCTGTAGAACATGCGCGTTCTCGTACTGGGCAGCGGCGTCATCGGCGTGACCACCGCCTACTACCTGGCCAAGGCTGGCCACGACGTCACCGTCATCGACCGTCAACCCGGCCCTGCCCTGGAGACGAGTTTCGCCAACGCCGGCCAGATCTCGCCGGGCTACGCCTCGCCCTGGGCGGCCCCGGGCATCCCGCTGAAGGCCGCCAAGTGGCTGTTCCAGAAGCACGCGCCGCTGGCCATCCGTCCGGACGGCTCGCTGTTCCAGTTGCAATGGATGTGGCAGATGTACCGCAACTGCACGGCCGACCGTTATGCGGTCAACAAGGAGCGCATGGTGCGCCTGGCCGAGTACAGCCGCGACTGCATCCGCGCCCTGCGCGCCGAGACGGGCATCACGTATGAGGGCCGCACCCTGGGCACCATCCAGCTGTTCCGCACCCAGCAGCAGCTCGAGAGCGCCGGCAAGGACATCGAGGTGCTGAGGGATGCCGGCGTCGACTACGAACTGCTGCAGGGCCGCGAACTCGGCAAGGCCGAGCCGGCGCTGGGCAACCACGCGACCCTGGTCGGCGGCCTGCGCCTGCCGAACGACGAGACCGGCGACTGCCAGATGTTCACCACCCGCCTGACCGCGATGGCGCGCGACCTCGGCGTGCGCTTCGAGTTCGACACCGACATCCAGGCCCTTGACGTGGCCGGCGGCCAGATCACGGGCGTGCGCACCGCCAAGGGCACCCTCACTGCCGACCGCTACGTGCTGGCGCTGGGCAGCTATTCGCGCCTGCTGCTCAAAGAGCAATTCACGCTGCCGGTCTATCCGCTCAAGGGCTATTCGATTACCGTGCCGATCACGGACGCGAGCCGCGCCCCGGTGTCGACCATCCTGGACGAGAGCTACAAGATCGCCGTTACCCGTTTCGAGAACCGCATCCGCGTGGGCGGCATGGCCGAGATCGCGGGCTACAGCAAATACCTGAACCCGGCCCGCCGCGAGACCCTCGAGATGGTCGTCAACGACCTGTTCCCGGGCGCCGGCGACACCCGCGAGGCGACCTTCTGGACCGGCCTGCGCCCGATGACCCCGGACAGCACCCCGGTGGTCGGCGCGACCCCGCTGCGCAACCTGTTCGTGAACACCGGCCACGGCACCCTGGGCTGGACCATGGCCTGCGGCTCGGCCGCCGTCATCGCGGACCTCGTGAGCGGCAAGCAGCCGGCGATCCGCGCCGACGACCTCGCGGTGTTCCGCTATGCCGGCACCCCACAGCTGGGCAATCGTCCCGAACTGGTCAAGGCGTAAGCGGCAGATGGTGGATTCTGTGGATGCGTCCCGCGCCGGGGCGCGGTTGACGGTCGACCTGGGCGCGATCCGCGCCAACTACCGCCAGCTGGCCAATATGTCGCGCGCCGCCTGCGCGGCCGTCATGAAGGCCGACGCCTACGGGCTCGGCATGGAACAGGTGGCGCCGGCGCTGGCGCTCGAGGGCTGCAAGGTGTTCTTCACCGCGCACCTGCAGGAGGCGATCGCGCTGCGCCAGCTGGTTCCCGAGCATTGCCTCATCTACGTCCTGCACGGCCCGCCGCCCGGCACGGCCAGGGACTTCTTCCAGTACGACCTGAGGCCGGTGCTGAACGATCCGGGGCAGCTGCAGGAGTGGCGTGCACTGGCGCTGAAACTGGGGCAGGAGCTGCCGGCCGCGATCCAGTTCGACACCGGCATGTCGCGCATGGGCTTCGCGCCAGCAGACCTCGCCGCGCTCAGCGCGCAGCCGGACTGGCTGGCGGGCGTGCGCCCTGCCCTCGCGATGAGCCACCTGGCCTGCGCCGACGAACCCGATTCCCCGATGAACGAATCGCAGCGCCGCCGCTTCGACGCGCTGCGCGAACTGCTTCCCGGCGTGCCGGCCAGCCTGGCGAATTCCTCGGGTATCTTCCTTGGCCCCGAGTACCACTACGACCTGCTGCGCCCGGGCGCGGCGCTGTACGGTATCAATCCTCAGCCCGGGCAGCCGAATCCCCTGCAGGGGGCGGTCTCGCTGCATGCGCGTGTGGTGCAGGTGCGCACCGTGTGCGATGGCGACGTGGTGGGCTATGGCGCACATCATGTGTGCGCGGGCGAGCGGCGCATCGCGACCGTGTCCGTGGGGTATGCGGATGGCTGGCCGCGTTCGCTGTCGGGGCGCGGGCAGGCGGCGATCGATGGCGTCGTGGTGCCGATCGTCGGACGGGTGTCGATGGATTCGATGGGGCTGGATGTGACCGGGATTCCTGCGGAGCGCGTGGTGCCGGGGGCGGAGGTCGAGTTGATGGGGCCGACGCTGCCGGTCGATCAGGTGGCGGCGCTGGCGGGGACGATCGGGTATGAGGTGCTGACCCGATTAGGTGGACGGTTCCACAGGCGTTACCTGTAGGGTGGACCGGGGCGCGCAGCCGGCGAAGCCGTCCACCCTACGAACAGCCCAAACAAAAAAACGGCCGGACATCTCGTCCGGCCGTTTCCGTTTACGCTTTCAGCAGCTTACGCCAGCTTGCCATGGCACTGCTTGAACTTCTTCCCGCTACCGCACGGGCACGGATCGTTGCGGCCGACCTTCACGCCCATATAGGTGCTGTGGTCTTCCGCCGCCACCGGCGCCGAGTCGCTGCGCACCGGGTTCGGGTTGAGCAGCTCTTCCGGCGCGGCCGAGGGGTTGAAGTCGGCGTGCTGGTAGTTGATGTTTTCCAGGTGCGCCGCCTGCGCCGCCATCGCCGCTTCGGCCGCCTCGACTTCCTCGCGGGTCTGGATGCGGACGGTCATGACGGTGCGGATCACTTCGTTCTTGATCATGTCCAGCATGCTGCTGAACAGCTCGAAGGCTTCGCGCTTGTATTCCTGCTTCGGGTTCTTCTGGGCGTAACCGCGGAGGTGGATGCCCTGGCGCAGGTGGTCGAGGGCCGCCAGGTGTTCGCGCCAGTGGGTGTCGACGCTCTGCAGCATGACGTTGCGTTCGAAGCCGCCGAAGGATTCCTTGCCGACCACGCCCACCTTGCTGTCATACGAGGTCTCGGCGGCCTTCAGCACGGCTTCCAGGATGTCGTCGTCGTTCAGGTTCGGATCGTCCTTCAGCATCTGCTGCAGCGAAACGTTCAGGTTCCACTCGGCAGCCAGCACGGATTCCAGCGACGGGATGTCCCACTGCTCTTCGACCGATTCGGCCGGCACGTACTGGCGCACCAGGTCGGTGAACACGCCGCCGCGCAGCGAGACGATCAGGTCGGTCATGTCGGTCGACTCGAGCAGCTCGTTACGCTGGGTGTAGATCACCTTGCGCTGGTCGTTGGCAACGTCGTCGTATTCCAGCAGCTGTTTGCGGATATCGAAGTTGCGGGCCTCGACCTTGCGCTGGGCGGTCTCGATGGAACGGGTCACGATGCCCGCTTCGATCGGCTCGCCTTCCGGCATCTTCAGGCGTTCCATGATGGCGCGCACGCGGTCGCCCGCGAAGATGCGCAGCAGCGGATCGTCCAGGCACAGGTAGAAGCGCGAGGAACCCGGGTCGCCCTGGCGGCCCGAACGGCCGCGCAGCTGGTTGTCGACCCGGCGCGATTCGTGGCGCTCGGTACCGATGATGTGCAGGCCGCCCACGCTCACCACGTGGTCGTGCAGCGACTGCCATTCGTCGCGCAGGGTCTTGGCCTGCGCGGCCTTGTCGGCATCCGACAGCTCGGGATTGGCTTCGATGATCTGGATCTGCTTCTCGACATTGCCGCCCAGGACGATGTCGGTACCGCGGCCCGCCATATTGGTGGCGATGGTGATCATCTTCGGACGGCCTGCCTGGGCGATGATTTCCGCCTCGCGGGCGTGCTGCTTGGCGTTGAGCACGTTGTGCGGCAGGTTCGCCTTGTTCAGGATGCCCGACAGAAGCTCCGAGTTCTCGATCGAGGTCGTACCCACGAGCACCGGCTGGCCGCGTTCGTAGCAGTCGCGGATGTCGTTGAGCATCGCGTTGTACTTCTCTTCCGCCGACTTGTACACCTGGTCCTGGCGGTCCTTGCGCTGCGACGGCTTGTTTGGCGGGACGACCACGGTCTCCAGGCCATAGATCTCCTGGAATTCGTAGGCTTCGGTATCCGCCGTACCGGTCATGCCGGCCAGCTTGCCGTACATGCGGAAGTAGTTCTGGAAGGTGATCGAGGCCAGGGTCTGGTTCTCGTTCTGGATGCGCACGCCTTCCTTGGCTTCCACGGCCTGGTGCAGGCCGTCGGACCAGCGGCGGCCCGTCATCAGGCGGCCGGTGAATTCGTCGACGATCACCACTTCACCGTTCTGCACCACGTAGTGCTGGTCCTTGTGGTACAGGACGTGGGCGCGCAGCGCCGCGTACAGGTGGTGGATCAGGGTGATGTTGGCGGCGTCGTAGAGCGAGGCGCCTTCAGGCAGCAGGCCCATCCTGGTCAGGATGGCTTCGGCCTTCTCGTGGCCGGCCTCGGTCAGCAGCACGGTGTGCGCCTTCTCGTCCTTGGTGTAGTCGCCCGGGACTTCGACCTTGCCCTTGCCGTCCGGGGTTTCTTCGCCGATCTGCAGGGTCAGCTGCGGCGGCACTTCGTTGATCTTGTAGTACAGGTCGGTGTGGTTCTCGGCCTGGCCGGAGATGATCAGCGGGGTACGCGCTTCGTCGATCAGGATCGAGTCGACCTCGTCGACCACGGCGAAGTTCAGGCCGCGCTGCACGCGCTCGCGCGCGTCGTAGACCATATTGTCGCGCAGGTAGTCGAAGCCGAATTCGTTGTTGGTGCCGTAGGTGATGTCCGAGCTGTAGGCGGTCTGCTTGCTGTCGTGGTCGAGCTGGGACAGGTTCACGCCGGTCGACAGGCCCAGCCAGGCGTACAGGCGGCCCATCTGGTCCGCGTCGCGCTGGGCCAGGTAATCGTTGACGGTAATGACGTGCACGCCCTTGCCGGACAGGCCGTTCAGGTAGACCGGCAGGGTCGCCATCAGGGTTTTACCTTCCCCGGTGCCCATTTCCGCAATCTTGCCCTGGTGCAGGACCATACCGCCGATCAGCTGCACGTCGAAGTGGCGCATGCGCAGCACGCGCTTGGCGGCTTCACGGCAGACGGCGAAGGCTTCCGGAAGGATGTCATCGAGGGTCTGGCCACCCGCCAGGCGCTCCTTGAACTCGGGTGTCTTGGCCTGGAGTTCGGCGTCCGACAGCTTTTCCATCTGCGGCTCGAGCGCGTTGATCTGACGCACGGTCTTTTGGTATTGCTTGAGCAGTCGCTGGTTACGGCTGCCGAAAATCTGGGTCAGGAATGACATGCTTAATTTCTGGATAAAAGGTGCTGCAACGCCGCGAAAAGAGCCTGGGGTGGATCGTCCATACGACCCGCCGAAGACCGCCTATGGCAAAAAGCTACTGATTTTATCATGCGATCCGGCCACACTTGGGGACAAGTGCATAGATAACAAGGTGCGATGGCTGGCCATCAGGCAATAAATTTATTGCTTCGCTGGAAACAGCATGCCGAGATCGGTCTCGATCCGGTTGGCCAGCACGGTCGCGTCATGATAAAGGAACAGGACTTCGTCGTCGCTGCCCGGCACGAAGAGCAGCTTGCGCAACTGCTCGCGCTCCTTCTCGTCCAGGCGCACCAGCATATTGGTCGACACGAACACCACTTCGCGGTGATAGCGCGAGAACACCGGCCCGCCGCTGTAGCCGAAGGAATCGGTCAGCACCACCAGCCGCGGGCCCAGCTTCGGCGCCGAGTTCAGGTAGCGGCCCACCACGCCCAGCTTTTCCATGACCGGCTGGATCTCCGGGAAGCACGGCGCGCCATAGCAGGGCGTGATCGTGGTGCCGGCGTAGTCCTGGTCCTGGACCATGCTGACCGGGTTAATGCCCGGGAACATGAAGCGGATCTCCGAAGGCTGCTCCTTGGCCACCATGGGGATCGGCGGCGCAAAGGCCTCGTCGCGTCCCCAGAATTGGCGCTCGGTCATCCCGGCCACCGCGGCCGCGCCGGCGCCGGCCCAGTGAAAGTAATTTTTCGGGAAGAACATGATGCGCTCACGCTGGGCCCGCATCTCGGCCAGCGGGTGGTAGATCAGCGCCCGCGCTTCGGGCCTGAGCCGGGGCGAAGCCAGCAGGCGGGCCATGGGCACGTTCTCGGGACGGCAGCGCTCTGCCGCCCAGGGCTGCAATTCCTCGCTGTAGACGACGGGGCCGCTCGGCACCACCAGCAGCTTGGCCGGAATGCCCTGCTGGCGGACGGTCTGCTCGAAGCGGTTCAGGTCGGCCAGCACGCGCTCGAAGCGGTCGAACTGCCAGCCGCAGGCGACCAGCAGGGTATAGCGCTCGCCGCGGTCGTTGTGCGACACCAGGAACAGGCGCCCTTCGCGCCCGGCCATCACCTGCTGGGTCGGGAAGCGATGGAACAGCTCGAAACGCAGGCGCGAAAAGCTGGTCACCATCTGCGGGCGCCAGCCGAAGTGGTCGTTGGTCCAGGCTTCGGCCTGGGCCGGCCAGGCCAGCACCTCCTCCAGACTGTGCGGCTTCTTCGGCGCCGGCGCCAGTTCGCGCTGCTCGATGGTGGCGTCGACCGGCCACAGCACGGCGGCCACCATGGGCAGGGCCAGGAAGGCGGTCAGCACCAGCTTGGCCGCGTGCGTGCGCAGCAGACTTGCCGCTTGTCGAATGACACCCATGATCAGAACCGGTAATAAAGGAAGGGGTTGTAGGTGCCGCTGGCCAGGCTGCAGGCGCACAGGGCGACCGAGGCCAGGGCGAGCGGCAGGCCGGCCCAGCGGCCCGGGGCCCGGGGCGCCGGCACGCCGGGCGCGCGCCCGGTCGGCAGGATGGCCAGCAGCAGGCCGATGGCAAGCGTCACCCCTTCCAGCGCGCCGATCTCGGCCTGCCAGGGGTGGCCGGCGGGGTTGCCCGCCCCGCCCGCCAGCGCGCCGAAATAGCCCAGCGCCGCATCCAGGTCGCTTGCCCGGAACCAGACCCAGCCCAGCATGACGAGGGCCAGGGTCCAGCACTGGGCCAGCGGCCGCGGCAGGCGGTCGAGCAGGCCACGCAGGCCCATCCTCTCGACGATCAGCCAGGCGCCATGCCAGACGCCCCACAGGACAAAGGTCCAGGCCGCGCCATGCCACAGGCCGCACAGCAGGAAGACCAGGCCCAGGTTGAAGTAGGTGCGCAGCGGCCCGCGGCGGTTGCCCCCGAGCGGGATGTACAGGTAGTCGCGGAACCAGGACGAGAGGCTGATGTGCCAGCGCTGCCAGAACTCGGTCACCGAGCGCGCGGAATACGGGCGGTCGAAGTTGGGCGGGAAGCTGAAGCCCAGCATGTGGCCCAGGCCGATCGCCATGTTCGAGTAGCCGCAAAAGTCGTAGTAGATCTGCAGGGTGTAGCACAGGAGGCCCAGCCAGGCGGTCGGCGCGGACAGCTCGTCGAGGTTCGCGCCGAACAGGCGGTCGGCCGGCATCGCCAGGGTGTTCGCGATCAGCACCTTCTGCGCCAGGCCGATCGCGAAGATCCGGAAACCGGCAAGCAGGCGCTCGTTGGACAGCACCCGCTCGCCCATCTCGCCGGCGATCTGGCGGTAGCGCACGATCGGGCCGGCGATCAGTTGCGGGAACAGGGCCTTGTAGGTGGCGAACTTGAACAAGCTCGGCTGGGCCGCGACGTCGCCCCGGTAGACGTCGATCAGGTAGGAAATGCCCTGGAAAGTGAAGAAGGAGATTCCGAGCGGGAGTGTGATGTGCGGGACGGGGATGCCGGCCGCGAGCGCGTTATTAATAGCCTCCGCCAGGAAACCGGCGTACTTGAACCAGGCGAGCATGAGCAGGTTGGCGCCCACGCCCAGCGCCAGCCAGGTTTTTCCACGCGCCCGGTCGCGGGCGATCGCCAGGCCGGCGCCGTAGTTGATCGCGGCCGACAGCAGCAGCAGGGGCACGAAGCGCGGCTCGCCCCAGGCGTAGAAGGCCAGGCTGCCCAGCAGCAGGACCGCGTTCTTCCACGGCAGCAGATAGTAGAGGGCGAGAAAGCTGGGAAGGAAAAAGAACAGGAAGACGATCGAGGAAAACAGCATGGGACGTGGTCGAAGGCGACAGCGACGCGCCATCGATTCCGACAATTGTAGGAATAATGTTAAGACGAAGCAAGTTTGACACAGCGTGAGCCCCGCTCCGCCCCGGTTTGCGTTATCACCATGCCATTGCAAATGTCCTGTGCTGTGGTATGTTCCACCCTGTCCCGCCCTCTTCTTCCGAAACTTTCCAGTGCATATCTACGGTACCAAGAACCGGCAAACGTCGATCGTCGCCACCGACTTTCTGCGCGCCAACGACCGCATGGCCAGCCTGCTGCCGGCCGCCATGCGCATGGCCCGCCTGCAGTCGGACTGTGCGGCCGTCCTGCCCGTCCTGGCCGGCAATACCGATGTGATCGCCTTCCACGAAGGCACGCTGGTGCTCGCCGTACCAAGCTCGGCCGTGGCCGCGCGCATGAAGCAGATGGTCCCGAAGCTGCAGACGGCCCTGGCCGCCAAGGGCTGGCCGGTGGAATCGATCCGCCTGAAGGTGCAGGTGGGGCGCGCCATGCCCGAAAAACCGCAGATGCGCACCCTGGAATTGCCGCCCACGGCGGTGCAGGCCTTCGAGGACCTGGCGGAATCGCTGGAAGAGACCTCGCAGAACAAGGACCTGGTGGCGGCCCTGCGCCGGCTCGCCGAGAAGCGCAAATAAAAAAGGCGCGCTCGACGGCGCGCCTTCATCCCCGGCGGGACGAATCAGACTTCGGCCCACTCCCGCGTCATCTGCCGCACGTACGAAGGCGGCGCGTCGCCCAGCGAATCGAACTCCACCCACTCGTAGGCATCGGTCTGCGCCAGCAGCTTGCGCAGCAGCTCGTTGTTGAGCGCGTGGCCCGACTTGTGCGCCGTATAGCTGGCCAGCAGCGGGTGGCCGACGATGTACAGGTCGCCGATCGCATCGAGGATCTTGTGGCGCACGAACTCGTCCTCGTAGCGCAGGCCGTCCGCATTCAGGATGCGGTATTCGTCCATCACGATCGCGTTTTCCAGCGAGCCGCCGCGCGCGAGGCCCAGGCCGCGCAGGGTTTCGACGTCCTGCATGAAGCCGAAGGTACGGGCGCGCGCCACGTCGTGCACGTAGGAGACTTCGCCGAAGTCGACCGCGGCGCGCTGCATGGTGCCGTCCACGGCCGGGTGGTTGAATTCGATGAAGAAGTCGAGCTTGAAGCCGTCGTAGGGCGACAGGCGCGCCCACTTCTCGTTCTTGCCCTCGCCCTGGCGGATCTCGACGTCCTTGAGCACGCGGATGAAGCGCTTGGGCGCGTCCTGCTCTTCCAGGCCGGCCTGCTGCAGCAGGAAGACGAAGGAAGCCGCCGAGCCGTCCATGATGGGGATTTCTTCGGCCGTCACGTCGACGACCAGGTTGTCGATGCCCAGGCCGTAGCAGGCCGACATCAGGTGTTCGACGGTGGAGACGCGCGCGCCGTCCTTGATCAGGACCGTGGCCATGCGGGTTTCGCCGACCACGTCGGCGGCGCTCGGGATGGCGACGATGGGGTCGTAGTCGACGCGGCGGAAGGTAATGCCGGCGCCCGGGGGCGCCGGACGCAGGGTCAGTTCGACCTTGGTGCCCGAATGGACGCCCACACCGGTGGTGCGGACGACCTGTTTGATGGTTCGTTGTTTCAGCATCCGACGATTATAGCCCAGCGCTTTTTCCGGCGCTGACGGCTAGGGATGGTCCGACTCCACATGGGTTTTTTCGTGGCGAATCAGATACATACCGCTGCCGATGATGATCGCGGCGCCCGCCATGGTCCATGCGTCCGGCAGGGTTTGCCACAGCAGCCAGTCCAGGCCCACGGCCCAGGCCAGGGCCGTGTACTCGAAGGGCGCCACGCTCGAGGCGTCGCCCTTGGCGAAGGCTTCGGTGATGGCCAGCTGGCCGATGAAGCCGGACAGGGCCAGGCCGAGCAGCAGCGGCGCGTCCTGCATGCTCATCGCCACCCAGCCAGGCGCGGCCAGCAGGCTGGCGCCGATCGACATCATCACCATCAGCCAGAACACCATGTATTCGCTGCGGTCGGTGCGCGCCAGGATGCCGACCGTGATCGCCGAGATCGCGTACATCGCGGCCGCGCCCAGCACCGCCAGGCCGCCGATGGTGAGAAAACCCGCCCCGCTCGGGCGCAGCACCACCAGCACGCCGCACAGGCCCACGCCGATCGCCATCCAGCGCGCGACGTTGACCTTCTCCTTCAGGAACCACACCGACAAGGCCGTGATGATGGCCGGCGCGATGAAGAAGATCGAATAGGCCTCGGCCAGCGACAGCTTGCGGATGCCGAAGGCGAAGAAGCTCAGCATGGCGATGCCCAGCACCGCGCGCAGGACGTGCAGGGGCCAGCGGATCCTGAATATGTCGCCGTAGCCGACCCTCACCCCCACGTAGACGACGATCAGGGGCAGCGAGGTGAGCGAGCGCAGCGCCGCCACCTGGATGGCCGGGTAGCGCTGCGAGAGCAGCTTCATCACCGTGTCCATCAGGGCGAACATGAACACGGCCAGCATCATCGCGTAGATGCTGTACAGGTTTCCGCTGGGTCGGGTCACAAGCTTTACCTTACAGGGCTTTTTCCATGAACAGGCTCAATGGGTCCGGCTGGTAGTCGCCGAAGGGTTCGCAGCGCATGAAGCCGGCGCGCTCATACAGACGGATCGCCTCGGGCTGGTGGATGCCCGTCTCCAGCTTGAGCTCGCGGATGCCGGACATGCGCGCGAACATCTCCAGGTACTCGAGCAGCTTGGCGCCCGTGCCGAGGCCGCGCCGCGCGGTATCGACGAACATGCGCTTCACTTCGCCGTAGCTGCCGCGGTTGACCAGGGCTGCACAGCCGACCGCTCTTCCATCGACATCGCGCGCAACGAGGAACAGCACATCGCCCTGCAGCAGGGACGCGATGTCCATCAGGTGGTTCGATTCGGCCGGATACAGGGCGGCGCAGTAGGCGTCGAGCTGTTCCAGCATGGCGCGGACTTCTGGCTGGTCCGGGGTTTCGGCATTGATGATCATGGGATGAAAAACGGCGCCGCGGCGCCGTTTGCAGTGGTTTGCGGCTGAGTTCAGCCCAGTTGTTCCAGCATCTTCTCGGCGCTCGAGACTTCGAAGCCGGCGGCTTCGACGTTCAGCGCCTTGACCACGCCGTCCTCGACCAGCATCGAGTAGCGCTTCGAGCGCGTGCCCATGCCGTGCTTCGAGAAGTCGGCGTCCAGGCCCAGGGCCTTCGAGTAGGCGGCGTTGCCGTCGGCCATCATGCGCACGATGCCGGTGGCCTTCTGGTCGCGGCCCCAGGCGCCCATCACGAAGGCGTCGTTCACCGAGATGCACCAGATTTCATCGACACCTTTTGCTTTCAGGGCGTCCGCGTGCTGGACGTAGCCCGGCACGTGCTGCGCCGAGCAGGTCGGGGTGTAGGCGCCCGGCAGGCCGAAGATGACGATCTTCTTGCCCCGGACCAGGTCCGCCACCTCGAAGGTATTTGGACCGAGCGAGCAGCCCGCGGTTTCGGTTTCGATGAATTCCGACAGGGTGCCTTCCGGCAGGCGGTCGCCGACTTGAATGGTCATGGTGTGCTCCTTCTTGTGTTTTGGGAATCTGGCAATTATCGCCGATCCGCTCATCGCCTGCTGGCGGCGGCCAAAAAAACAAAGGGCCAGCTTGCGCTGGCCCTTCGCTATCGATTGACGACTGGCTTAGTCAGCCTGCTTGCGCAGGAAGGCCGGGATGTCGTAGGTCTCGACGCCGTTGCGCTGCATGGCCTGCACCTGCTCCGAAGCCTGCTCGCGGCGCCACACGGCCGGTTGCTTCATGCCGCCCATGGCGTCGCCGCCTGCCTGGCCCATGGTCAGGCCGCCGGCGACCGCCGCCGAACCGGCCATCACCGGTGCGTTATAGGTACCGGTACGCAGCACCTGCTGCGGCTGCACCAGCTGCATCTTCTTGTTCTTGCCCAGGCCGGTCGCGACCACGGTCACGCGCAGCTCGTCGCCCATCGCGTCGTCGTAGGCGATGCCCTGTGCGATCGACGCGTCCGGCGCGGCGAAGGCGCGCACGGCGGCCATGACTTCCTTGATCTCCTTGCCCTTCAGGCCACGGCTTGCGGTCACGTTGACCAGCACGCCCTTGGCGCCCGACAGGTCGATGCCGTCCAGCAGCGGCGATGCCACGGCCTGTTCGGCGGCGATGCGCGCGCGGTCCACGCCCGAAGCGGTCGCGGTGCCCATCATGGCCTTGCCCTGCTCGCCCATGATGGTCTTCACGTCGTTGAAGTCGACGTTGATGTGGCCCGGCACGTTGATGATCTCGGCAATACCGGCCACTGCGTTGTTCAGGACGTCGTCGGCGTGCTTCATCCAGTCGAGCATGCAGTCGTCCTCGTAGATGTCTTCCAGCTTCTCGTTCAGGATGACGATCAGCGAGTCGACGTGCTTGGACAGCTCTTCCAGGCCCTGCTCGGCGACCTGCATGCACTTGTCGCCCTCGTACGAGAACGGCTTCGAGACGACGGCGACGGTCAGTGCGCCCATGGTCTTGGCGACTTCGGCGACGATCGGCGCGGCGCCGGTGCCGGTGCCGCCGCCCATGCCGGCGGCGATGAAGACCATGTGCGCGCCGCGCAGCGCGTCTTCGATGCGCGAACGCGACTGCTCGGCCAGCTGGCGGCCGACTTCCGGACGCATGCCTGCGCCCAGGCCGGATTCGCCGATCTGGATGATGTTGTTTGCGCTCGACGCGGCAAGTGCCTGCGCATCCGTGTTTGCGGCGATGAACTCGACACCGGACACACCTTTATTGATCATGTGCTGAACCGCATTGCCGCCTGCGCCGCCGACGCCCACGACTTTGATAACGGTTCCCAGTGCTGCGTTATCGACCATATCGAACTCCATGATGAACTCCCAATATTCAAATGCCGCTGCCGGTTGCGAGGGATTTGCCAGGCCCCTGACAGGCCCTGAAACCGGAAGTAGCGATTGTATGTAAAAAACCTTGACCCGTGAACGCTTTGTTGCTGACGTACCTAAATATTTCGTGTGTTGCGTGCTGCTGAAAACCTGCCTGTGAACCTTCGATTAAAAATTCCCCGCTATCCATTCCTTCATGCGTTGCCAGACTGCTTTCACCGAACCATCCTGACGCGTGACGATGTGCCCGCGCAGGTACTGCTTCTTCGCTTCCAGCAGCAGGCCGAGCACCGTGGCGTAGCGTGGGCTGCGCACGACGTCGGCCAGCTGGCCGCGGTAGTCCGGCGTGCCGAGGCGCGCCGGTTTGAGGAAGATGTCTTCGGCCATTTCGATCATGCCCGGCATGATCGAGCTGCCGCCGGTAAGGACGATGCCTGACGAGAGCACGCCCTCGTAGCCCGACTCGCGCACCACCGTGTGCACCATCGCGAACAGCTCTTCGACGCGCGGCTCGATCACGGCGGCCAGCGCCTGGCGCGACAGGGCGCGCGGTCCGCGGTCGCCCAGTCCCGGCACCTCGAGCGTCTCGCCCGGATCGGCCAGCACCTGCTTGGCCACGCCGTAGCGGATCTTGATGTCCTCGGCTTCGCCGGTCGGCGTGCGCAGGGCCATCGCGATGTCGCTGGTGATCTGGTCGCCCGCGATCGGCAGCACCGCGGTGTGGCGGATCGCGCCGTCGGAGTACACGGCGATGTCGGTGGTGCCGCCGCCGATGTCGATCAGCACCACGCCCAGTTCCTTTTCGTCGGTGGTCAGCACGGAGTCGGCCGAGGCGATCGGCTGCAGGATCAGGTCCGAGACCTCGAGCCCGCAGCGGCGCACGCACTTTACAATATTCTGGACCGCGGACACCGCACCGGTGACGATGTGCACGCGCACCTCCAGGCGGATGCCGCTCATGCCGATCGGCTCGCGCACGTCTTCCTGGTTGTCGACGATGAATTCCTGCGGCACCGTGTGCAGCAATTGCTGGTCGGTCGGGATGTTCACCGCCTTGGCGGTCTCGATCACGCGCGCCACGTCGGTGGCGGTGACTTCCTTGTCCTTGATCGCAACCATGCCGCTCGAATTGAAGGAGCGGATATGGCTGCCGGCGATGCCAGCATAGACGTTGCGGATCTTGCAGTCGGCCATCAGCTCCGCTTCCTCGAGCGCGCGCTGGATCGACTCGACGGTGGCCTCGATGTTGACGACCACGCCCTTCTTCAATCCTTTCGACTCGTGCTGACCGAGGCCGATCACCTCGTGGCGTCCGTCGGACATCACTTCGGCCACGACCGCCACCACTTTCGAGGTGCCGATGTCGAGGCCGACGATCAGGTTCTTCGCGTCTTTTGTCATTGCTGTTGCCTGCTTATGTTTGTTTGCTGGTTTTGTTAGGTTGATTCGGTTTCTTCCTGGCCGGCTTCACCGGCTTGCTGGCATCTTCCGGGACTGCCAGCGCCGCCGAGGACAGCGCCAGGCCGTTCGGATAGCGCATGTCGATCGTGTCGATGCGGCCTTCCTGCAGTCGCGCGACCAGCTGCGGGTAGACGCCCACCAGCCGCTGCACGCGCTTCTTCAGCATATCGCTGTCCTGCTCGCGGCCCAGGGCCACGCTCATGCCGTTGTCCAGCTTCACGGTCCAGGCATAGCGCTCGGACAGCGACAGTGCCTGCGGCGCCAGCTGCACGGGCGCGAACAGGGTGCGCAGCTCCGTGAAGCGCGCCAGCACCTGCTTCTCGCTGCCCTTCGGGCCCTCGAAGGCCGGCAGCTCGTGGTCGTCGTCGGCCTCGGCCAGGTTGGCGGTGAACACGTCGCCCTTGACCGACAGCAGGCGGTCGTCGCCCCAGGTGCCGAGCGCCTCGTGTTCCTCGACCTCGACGATCAGCTGGTTCGGCCACTCGCGGCGCACCGTGGCGCGGCGCACCCAGGGCACGGTTTCGAACGTGCTTCTCACCTGTTCCAGGTCCGTGGTGAAGAAATTCCCGCGGATCTTGCCGATCACCCCGTTGCGCACCGTGAGCTCGTTCACGTGGCGCAGCGGGATCTCGTACATGCTTTCCACCGTCACCGCGCGCAGCGAGAACATGGGCAGCTGCGACAGCCACCACACGATCGACGCGAGAACGGCGAGCACCGTCACGGCCACCAGGGAACTGGCGGTGGCGTTGAGGGCGCGGACGTCATGCCACATGCGTGCTTAGCCTTTCACCTTGGCCATCTTCAGCCGGGCCGATGCCAGGATTTCCAGGCACAGGTCTTCGTAGCCGATGCCCACCGCGCGCGCGGCCATCGGCACCAGCGAGTGCGAGGTCATGCCCGGCGAGGTGTTCACTTCCAGCAGGAAGGGACGCATGTCTTCCTGGCGCACCAGCACGTCGACGCGGCCCCAGCCTTCGCAGCCGAGCGCGCGGTAGGCGTTCACGGCGTGGCGCTGGATCTCTTCCGTCAGGGCCGCATCCAGCGGCGCCGGGCAGTGGTACTTGGTGTCGTCGGTGAAGTACTTGTTCTGGTAGTCGTAGTTGCCTTCCGGGGCCACGATCTCGACGATCGGCAGGGCGCGCGCCGTCTTGCCGCTGCCCAGCACGGCCACGGTGAATTCGCGGCCGGTGACGAATTCCTCGGCCAGGACCACGGGGTCGAAGCCGAGGGCGACGTCGACGGCCGCCTTCAGCTCGTCCGCCTTGCTGACCTTGCTGATGCCGATGGTCGAGCCTTCGAGCGGCGGCTTGACGATCATCGGCAGGCCGAGCGCGACCAGGACTTCGTCGAGGTCGGTGGACGGGTCGATCGTCATGTAGTCCGGCGTCGGGATCTCGTCCATCTTCCAGATCTTCTTGGTGGTGATCTTGTCCATGCCGACGGCGGAGGCCATCACACCGCTGCCGGTATAGGGGATGCCGAGCTGCTCGAGGGCGCCCTGCAGGCTGCCGTCCTCGCCGTAGCGGCCGTGCAGCGCGATGAAGACGCGGTCGAAACCTTGCGCGGCCAGCTCGGCCAGGCTCTGGGTGCCCGGGTCGAAGGGATGGGCGTCGACGCCGCGGCTTTTCAATGCGTTCAGCACGCCGGTGCCGGACATGATCGACACGTCACGCTCGGCGGAGCGGCCGCCGAAGAGCACGCCGACCTTGCCGAAGGATGCCGGGTCGATGGGGGTGGTTGGTGCGTTCACGGTCGCATTCACAATGTTATGCCTTTGCAGTGGTCAGTTGAAGCGGGACGCCGCTGATCGAGCCGGCGCCCATGGTCATGACGACGTCGCCGTCGCGCACCGCGTTCAGGATGGCGGCGGGCATGTCGGCGATCGCCTCGACGAAGATCGGTTCCACCTTGCCGCCGGTACGCAGTGCGCGCGCCAGGGCGCGGCCGTCGGCGGCCACGATCGGCGCCTCGCCGGCCGGGTAGACGTCGGCCAGCAGCAGCACGTCCGGGGTTGCCAGCACCTTCACGAAGTCCTCGAACAGGTCGCGGGTGCGGCTGTAGCGGTGCGGCTGGAAGGCCAGCACCAGGCGGCGGCCCGGGTAGGCGGCGCGCGCGGCGGCCAGGGTGACTTCGGTCTCGACCGGGTGGTGGCCGAAGTCGTCCACCAGGGTGAAGCTGCCGCCGCCGGGGATGGCCACGTCGCCGTAGCGGGTGAAGCGGCGGCCGACGCCACGGAATTCCTGCAGGCCGACGTTGCTTGCCTCGTCCGGGATGCCGATCTCGCGCGCGATGGCGATTGCCGAGCAGGCGTTCTGCACATTGTGCATGCCCGGCTGGTTCAGCACGAACTTCGCATCTGGATAACCCTGCTGGCGCACGGTAAAGTGCATCTGCACGCCATCGGCGTGGGCATCGAGGGCGCGCACTTCGGCGTCTTCCGAGAAGCCGTAGGTCGTCACCGGTTTGGTTACCTGCGGCAGAATGGCGCGCACGTGCGGGTCGTCGATGCACAGCATCACGCGGCCGTAGAACGGCAGGCGGTGGGTGAAGTTCACGAACGCCGCCTTCAGCTTCTCGAAGTCGTGCTCGTAGGTGTCCATGTGGTCGGCGTCGATGTTGGTGATCACCTCGATCATCGGCGACAGGTTCAGGAAGGAGGCGTCGGATTCATCCGCCTCGGCCACGATGTACTCGCCCGAGCCCAGTGCGGCGTTGGCGCCGGCTGCCGTCAGGCGGCCGCCGATGACGAACGTGGGGTCCATGCCGCCGGCGGCCAGCACCGAGGCGACCAGGCTGGTGGTGGTGGTCTTGCCGTGGGTGCCGGCGATCGCGATGCCGCGCTTCAGGCGCATCAGTTCGCCCAGCATGATCGCGCGCGGCACCACCGGCACCTTGGCGGCGCGGGCGGCAACGACTTCCGGATTGGCTTCGTTGACGGCGGTCGAGGTCACGACCACGTTGGCGCCGACCACGTGCTCGGCCGAGTGGCCCGTGTAGACGCGCGCGCCGAGTTCCGCCAGGCGCTGGCTGGCGGCATTGCTCGACAGGTCGGAGCCCGACACCTTGTAGCCCAGGTTGAGCAGCACCTCGGCGATGCCGCTCATGCCGCTGCCGCCGATGCCGACGAAATGGATGTTCTTGATCTTATGCTTCATGCGCCTGCCAATCTTTCAAGTTCATTTGCAATTGCTTCGTTCGCATCGCGCTTGCCGACGCCGTGGGCTGCCTGCGCCATCGCCAGGCAGTCTTCACGGCTGGTCGACAGCAAGAGGCTTGCCAGCCGCTGCGGATTCAGTTCGCCCTGCGGCAGGTACACGGCCGCCTTCTGCCCCGCCATCCAGACCGCGTTGTCGCGCTGATGGCTGGTGGTGCTGGCCACGAAAGGCACCAGCACGCTGGCCACGCCGGCCGCGGTCAGTTCCGACACCGTGATCGCGCCTGCGCGGCAGATCACCAGGTCGGCTTGTCCGTAGGCGGCCGCCATGTCGTCGATGAAGTCGACCACATTCGCTTCGACGCCGGCCTGCGCATACGCGGCGCGCAGGGCCTCGATGTTCTTCTTGCCGGACTGGTGGGTCACGACCGGACGCAAGGTCGGCTCGAGCATCGAGAGGGCCGCCGGCACGCTGTCGTTCAGCACCCTGGCGCCCAGGCTGCCGCCCACCACCAGGATGCGCAGCGGACCCGTACGGCCGGCGAAGCGCTCGCCTGGCGCCGGCAGGTCCAGGATCTGCTGGCGCACCGGATTGCCGGTGACGACTGCTTTGCCCGCCGCCTTGCCGAAGTCCGCCGGGAAGCCGAACAGCACGCGCTGGGCGATCGGGGCCAGGGTCTTGTTCGACAGCAGCAGGGCCGCATCGGCATTCACCAGTGCCAGCGGCACGCCGCGCGAACGCGCCATCATCCCGCCCGGCACCGTCACGTAGCCGCCCATGCCCAGCACCACGCTCGGTGCGCGCTTGGCCAGGTAGCGGCGGCAGCTTACGAAACTGCCGAGCATCTTGAAAGCCCCCGTGATGGTGTGTTTCAGGCCCTTGCCGCGCAGGCCGGCGAAGTCGATGCTGTCCATCGGGATGCCGGCCTTCGGCACCAGGTCCGTCTCCATGCCGTGCGCCGTGCCCAGCCACGAGACCTCCCAGCCGCGCGCGCGCATGGTCTGCGCGATCGCGATGCCGGGGAAGATGTGGCCGCCGGTGCCGGCCGCCATGATCATCAGCTTCTTCATGTGCGGCCTCCACGCATGCGGACACGGTTCTCGTAGTCGATCCGCAGGAGGATCGCGAGGCCCACGCAGTTGAACAGCACGCCCGAGCCGCCGAAGCTCATGAGCGGCAGGGTCAGGCCCTTGGTCGGCAGCAGGCCCAGGTTCACGCCCATATTGATGAAGGTCTGCACGCCGATCCAGATGCCGATCCCTTTCGCGGCGAGGCCAGCGAAGATCTGGTCCAGGGCAATCGCCTGGCGGCCGATGTCGAAGGCGCGTTTCACCAGCCAGTAGAACATGGCGATCACGACCAGCACGCCGGCCAGGCCGAGTTCTTCGCCGATCACGGCCATGATGAAGTCGGTGTGCGCTTCCGGCAGGTAGAACAGTTTTTCCACGCTGCCGCCCAGGCCCACGCCGAAGAATTCGCCGCGGCCGAAGGCGATCAGCGAGTGGGTCAATTGATAAGCCTTGTCCAGCGCATTGCCCTCTTCCCAGGGATCGAGGTAGGCGAACATGCGCGCGCGGCGGAACGGCGACAGGGCGATGATCGACACGAAGATCAGGACCAGCAGCGCGCCGATGCCGCCGAACCAGACGATGTTGATCCCGCCCAGGAACAGGATGCCCATGGCGATGCAGACGATCACGCCGAACGCGCCCAGGTCCGGTTCCATCAGCAGCAGGCCGCCGACCAGGCCGATCGCGACCATCATCGGCAGGAAGCCCTTGGTCAGCTTGTGCATGTATTCCTGCTTGCGCACCGTGAAATCGGCCGCGTACAGGACGGCGGCGATCTTCATGAGTTCGGAGGGCTGCAGGTTCATGACCTTCAGCGGCAGCCAGCGGCGCGCGCCGTTGACCGAGACGCCAATGCCTGGAATCAGGACGATCGCCAGCAGCACCAGGGTGCCGATGAAGAGCAGGGGCGCGTATTTCTGCCACACGGCGATCGGTACCTGGAACACCACGGCGGCGGCGGCCATCGACACGCCGATGTACATCATCTGGCGGTAGAGGAAGTACTCGTTCTTGTCCTGCAGGTACGCGAACTTGGGCGAATCCGGCAGCGCGATCGACGCCGAATACACCATCACGAGGCCGAACAGCATCAGGAGCACGGTGACCCAGACCAGCGGCTGGTCGTAATCCATCATTTTCGACGGACGGCTGCGTTCCGCGATCCTCGCGTCGCTACTCGATCCGGAAAACTTGAATGGAAGCTGGAAGGCCATCAGATCTCCTGCCCCTTTTCCAGTGCGATGTCGCGGACGGCGTCGACGAACACCTGCGCGCGGTGCGCGTAGTTGGTGAACATGTCGAGGCTGGCGCAGGCCGGCGACAGCAGCACGGCGTCGCCGGGACGCGCCAGGCCGCTGGCGCGACGCACGGCTTCCGGCAGGCCCGGGAGGTCGAAGACAGGCACGCCGCTCGGCTCGATCGCGGCGCGCACACTAGGCGCATCGCGGCCGATCAGCAGCACGGCGCGCACGTAGCGCGAGGCCGGGAGCGCCAGCGGCGCGAAATCCTGGCCCTTGCCGTCGCCGCCGGCAATCAGGAGGATCTGCTGGTCTTCGCCCGCGAACGCCTTGCCCAGGCCTTCCAGCGCGGCGACGGTGGCGCCGACATTGGTGCCCTTGCTGTCGTCGTAGAAATCGACGCCGTCGATATTGGCGACCAGTTCGACGCGGTGCGGCTCGCCCGCGTACTCGCGCAGGCCGTGCAGCAGCGGCGCCAGCGGCAGGCCGCAGGCGCGGCACAGGGCCAGCGCGGCCAGCGCATTCGAGGCATTGTGCAGGCCGCGGATCTTGAGGGCGTCGGCCGGCATCAGGCGGTTGACGGTGACTTCCACGGGCGGCGCGCTCTCGCCCTTCTTCAGCTTTTTCAGGGGCTCGTCATCGAGCGCCACGGCATTGGCCAGCCACAGCACGCCGCGCTCGTTGATGAGGCCAAAGCTGTCCGGCTCGGCCGGTTCGCCGGTGCCGAAGGTGAAGGCCGGCGTGTCGATGGCCTTCATCCGCATCACGGTGGCGTCGTCGCGGTTCAGCACGCGGATGGTAGCGCTGCCGAAGATGCGCGCCTTGTCCGCCGCGTAGGCGTCCATGCTGCCGTGCCAGTCCAGGTGGTCCTGGGTCAGGTTCAGGACGGTCGCCGCATCGGCCTGCAGGCTGAAGGTGGTGTGCAGCTGGAAGCTGGACAGTTCCAGCACCCAGGCTTGCGGCAGGTCGTCGCTGTCCAGGCATTCGCGCAGCACGTCCAGCGCCGCCGGGCTGATGTTGCCGGCGACGCGGGTCGACAGGCCGGCGCGGCGGCACAGCAGGCCGGTCAGGCTGGTGACGGTGGTCTTGCCGTTGGTGCCGGTGATGGCGATGACTTTCGGCGTGTATGCGTGTTCGCTGCGCAGGTGCGCGAGGGCCTGGGCGAACAGTTCGATCTCGCCCCACACGGGGATGCCGCGCTCGCGTGCGGCCGGGCTCACCACGGCCAGCTCGCGGTCCGGGGCCAGGCCCGGGCTGACGGCGACGAAATCCACACCCTCGAGCAGGCTCTCAGCGAATTTTCCAGATGCGTCGCCGCCGACAAAATCGGCCGCCGGCACCGCCTGGCGCAGGGCGAACAGGCGCTGCGGCTCGGTACGCGTGTCGGCCACGCGCACGCGCGCGCCGCAACGTGCCAGCCATTGCGCCATCGCCAGCCCGGATTCACCCAGGCCCAGCACCAGTGCGGTTTTGCCTTCGTAGTTCATGCTCTTAGCGCAGCTTCAGGGTAGACAGGCCGATGAGGACCAGCATCATGGTCACGATCCAGAAGCGGACCACGACCTTGGTCTCCTTCCAGCCCTTTTGTTCGAAATGGTGGTGCAGCGGCGCCATCAGGAAGACGCGGCGCCCTGCCCCGTAACGCTTCTTCGTGTACTTGAACCAGGTGACCTGGATGATCACCGACAGGGTTTCGGCCACGAACACGCCGCCCATGATGAACAGGACGATTTCCTGGCGCACGATGACGGCGATGGTGCCGAGCGCGCCGCCCAGCGCCAGCGCGCCGACGTCGCCCATGAACATCTGGGCCGGGTGCGCGTTGTACCAGAGGAAGGCCAGGCCCGCCCCCGCCATTGCGCCGCAGAAGATCAGCAGTTCGCCGGCGCCCGGGATGTAGGGGATGAACAGGTATTTGGAGAAAGTCACGCTGCCGGTGAGGTAGGCGAACAGGCCGAGCGCGGCGCCGACCATCACGGTCGGCATGATGGCCAGGCCGTCCAGGCCGTCGGTGAAGTTGACCGCGTTCGAGGAGCCGACGATGACGCAATAGGTCAGCGCGATGAAGCCCCACACGCCCATCGGGTAGCTGATCGACTTGAAGAAGGGGACGATCAGGTCGGCCTTCGGCGGCAGCGTCATCGAGAAGCCCGACTGCACCCAGGCATAGAAGAGCTGCAGCACCTGCCACGGGTTCGCGGCCGAGACCGAGAACGCCAGGTACAGCGCCGAGGCGATGCCGATCAGCGACATCCAGAAGTATTTCTCGCGCGAGCGCATGCCTTCCGGGTCCTTGTAGACCACCTTGCGGTAGTCGTCGACCCAGCCGACCGCGCCGAAGCCCATGGTCACGACCAGCACCGGCCAGATCAGGCGGTTCGACAGGTCGCACCATAGCAGGGTCGAGATGCCGATCGAGATCAGGACCAGCACGCCGCCCATGGTCGGGGTGCCGTGCTTGGCCAGGTGGGTCTGCGGACCGTAGGTGCGCACGGCCTGGCCGACCTTCATCGCGGTCAGCTTGCGGATCACGGCCGGGCCGCAGATGAGGCCAATGGCGATCGCCGTGATGGTGGCGAACACCGCGCGGAAGGTGATGTAGTTGAAGACGCGCAGCGGACCGATGTAGTCCTGGAAGTATTGGGCGAGCCAGAGAAGCATGTTAGTGGGCGTCCTTGTTAGGTTCAGTTGATCCGGTCAGGTGCTGGACCACGCGCTCCATCTTCATGAAGCGCGAGCCCTTCACCAGCACAGTCGCGTTGCTATTGCCGCCCAGTGTTGAATCCAGTGCTGCCAATAATGCGTCGAACTGCTCGTAATGCCGTGCTCCCGACGCCGCCATGCTGCGCGTGAGTTCGCCGGTGGCGAGCACGTGCTCGATGCCACGCTGCTGGGCGTAGGCACCGACTTCTTCGTGAAACTCTTTACCTTGGGTGCCGACTTCGCCCATGTCGCCCACCACCAGGATGCGCGGGGCCGGATAGGCCGCCAGCACGTCGATCGCGGCGCGCATCGAGTCCGGGTTGGCGTTGTAGCTGTCGTCGATCACGGTCGCGCCGCTCGCGGCCTGCTTGCGCTGCAGGCGGCCGCCGACCGGGGCGAAGGATTCCAGGCCGCGCACAATCGCGTCCTGGGGAATGCCGGCCGCCAGGGTGCTGGCGATCGCCGCCAGCGCATTGCGGACATTGTGGTCGCCGGCCGCGGCCAGCTCCACCGTGAATTGCGCGCCGCGCGCGCTGACCTGCAGCGTATTACCGAAGCCGTTCGAGGCGTAGGTGGCGCGCACGTCGCAGGCCTCGCTCAGGCCGAAGGTCAGCACATCGCATTGCGCCAGGCCGCGCCACAGCTCCGTATATGCATCGTCGCCGGGGAACACGGCCACACCGTTCCGGTCCAGTGCTTCGAGCACGGAACCGTTCTCGCGCGCCACCGCTTCCACGGTGTGCATGAATTCCTGGTGCTCGCGCTGGGCGTTGTTGACCATCGCGACCGTCGGCTGGGCGATGGCGGCCAGGCGGGCGATCTCGCCCGGGTGGTTCATGCCCATCTCGATCACGGCGGCGCGGTGCTGGCTGCCCAGGCGGAACAGGGTCAGCGGCACGCCGATCTCGTTGTTCAGGTTGCCCTGGGTGGCCAGGCGCGCGTCCTCGCCGAAGGCGGCGGCCAGGATCGCGGAGATCATCTCCTTGACCGTGGTCTTGCCGTTCGAGCCGGTCACGCCGATGACCGGGATCGCGTGCTGGACGCGCCAGCTGTTCGCGATGCGGCCCAGCGCCACCAGGGTGTCCGGCACCACGATGGCCGGCAGGGTCCAGCCTTCCGGCAGTGCGTGCACGACCACTGCGGCCACGCCGCGGCCCGCGACCTGCTCGAGGAAGCTGTGCGCGTCGAAGGTCTCGCCTTTCAGGGCGACGAACAGTGCGCCGGCGGGCGCAGTGCGGCTGTCGGTCGACACGCCATCGAATGCGACGTCGCCGCCCACCAGCTGTGCGCCAGGAATCGCGGCGACGAGTTGTGCCAGGGTAGCGCGCATCAATGCGTCCTCATCATGGTGAGCCGCGCGGTCAGTGCCAGCGAAGCATGGTCGGCGTCCGAGAATGGAATCTTCTTGCCCTTGATTTCCTGGTAGGGTTCGTGGCCCTTCCCTGCCAGCAGGATCACGTCCTGCTTGCCGGCGTTCTTCACGGCCAGCAGGATCGCGGTCGCGCGGTCTTCCACCGCCTGGTAGTCCTTGTCCATCCCCGCCACGATCTGCGCGATGATGCGCGCAGGGTCTTCGCTGCGCGGGTTGTCGCTGGTGACCAGCACGTGATCGGCGCTTTCCGCAATCTTGCCCATCTGCGGGCGCTTGCCCGGATCGCGGTCGCCGCCGCAGCCGAATACGCACCACAGGTCGCCGCCGCGCTCAATGGCTACCTGGCGCAGCGCGGCCAGGGTCTTCTCCAGCGCGTCCGGCGTATGCGCGTAGTCGATCACGACCATCGGCGCATCCTGGCCGCCGACCTGCTGCATGCGGCCCGGGGCCGGGGTCAAGGCTTCGATGGCCTCGACCGCGTTCTTCAAGGGCACATCGCGCGCCAGCAGCGCGCCCAGCACCGCCAGCGCATTGCTGACGTTGAAGTGGCCGACCAGCTGGGTCTTCACCAGCGCCGAACCGGCCGGCGATTCGAGCTGGAACTCGGTGCCCGCATTGCGGCTGCGGATACTCACTGCGCGCAGCACGTGCACGCCGTCGATGGCCGCCTCGTCCCTGAGCGTGTAGCCCATCACGGGCATGGCCGCGAAGTTCGTGCGCAGGTGCGCCACCAGGCGCTGGCCTGCCGGATCGTCCAGGTTGACGACGGCGGCGCCCAGCTTCGGCCACTCGAAGAGCTTGACCTTGGCCGCCTCGTAGTTCGCCATGTCGCCATGGAAGTCGAGGTGGTCGCGGGTCAGGTTGGTGAAGATGGCGACGTCGAAATGCATGCCGGCGGTACGTTCCTGTACCAGGCCGATCGACGAGACTTCGATGGCCAGCGCACTGGTCCCCTGCGCGCGCAGGTCGGCGAGGGTCTGCGCCAGCAGCACCGCGTCCGGCGTGGTGTAGCCGGTGGCATCGAAGCCCGGTTCCGCCCTGCCCTTGACCAGGCCGACGCCCAGGGTGCCGACGATGGCGGCGGTCTCGCCAAGGCGCGCCAGCGCCTGGGCGGTCCACACCGCGATCGAGGTCTTGCCGTTGGTGCCGGTGACGCCCACGGTGAACATGCCGCTGTCGGGCTGTTCGAGCACGGCATGGGCGATCGGGCCCGCAAGCTTCTTCAGTCCGGGCACGCCGCGGTGGGCCACGCCATGCGCGGGATCCCATTCGTAGTCCTGGTCGTCGTACACGACGGCGGCGGCGCCGGCGGCGATCGCCGCGCCGATGAATTTGCGTCCATCGGCGGCATCGCCCGGGTAGGCGAAGAACACGTCGCCCGGTTTCACGCGGCGCGAGTCGGAAACGAGAATGCCGCCCTGGGCGGCGGCGCGGATCCACGCGATGATGTCGTTCAGGTCAAGCGCCATCTATGCTCTCCTCAACGGGCTCTTCTGGAATGATGATGTCTGTGATCGACGAGTCGGGCGGCACGTTCGCGGCCCGCAAGGCATTCGCCGCCAGGTCCGCCGCGGTCGGCGCGGCCACGCTGCCGCCGGTGCGCAAGGCCCCGCGCGGGTTGTCGATCATGACGGCGATGATGAAGCGCGGCTTGGACATCGGCGCGATGCCGACGAAGTAGCCGATGTTGTCGGTGCGCGAGTAGCGGCCGTTGACGATCTTCTCGGCGGTGCCGGTCTTGCCGCCGACGCGGTAGCCGGGTACCTGCGCCTTCGAGGCGGTGCCTTCCGGGCTCACCACGGATTCGAGCATGGTGCGCACCTGGGCCGCGGTCTTCGGCGAGATCACCTGCTGGCCGACCGGCTTTTCGTCCACTTTCAGGAAGGACAGCGGAATGATGTCGCCGTTGCGGGCGAAGATCATGTAGGAGCGCGCCATCTGCAGCAGCGAGACCGACAGGCCGTGGCCGAAGGCCATGTTGGCGTATTCGATCGGCTTCCACGATTTCCATGGACGCACGCGGCCGGCGGTGGCGCCCGGGAAGCCGAAGCGCGGCGCCTGGCCGTAGCCCAGCTTGGTGTACATCTCCCACATCTCCTGGGCCGGGATCATCTGCGAGATCTTCACCACGCCGATGTTCGAGGATTTCTGGATGATGCCGCCCACGGTACGCACGCCGTAGTTGTGGGTGTCGCGGATGCGCTTGCCCGTCACGGTCATGTAGCCGGGCGAGACGTCGAACACGGTGTCCGGCGTGATGCGCTTGGTCTCGAGGCCGAGCGCCACCGTCACCGGCTTGATGGTGGAGCCGGGTTCGAAGGTGTCGGTGATGACGCGGTTGCGCAGCTGGGCGCCGGTCAGGTTCTTGCGGTCGTTCGGGTTGTAGGTCGGGTAGTTGGCCATGGCCAGCACTTCGCCGGTCTCCACGTCCAGCACCACGGCGCCGCCGGCCTGGGCGTTGAACTTCTCGACCGCGTTCTTCACGCTGTTGAAGGCGATGTACTGCAGCTTGCTGTCGACCGACAGGGTCACGTCCTTGCCCTGGTAGGGTTCACGGATGATGCCCTGGTCCTCGGCGATATGGCCCAGGCGGTCCTTGATCACGCGGCGGCTGCCCGGGACGCCCATCAGGGCCTTCTGGTGGAACAGCTCGATGCCTTCCTGGCCCACGTCCTCGACGTTGGTGAAGCCGACCAGGTGGGTCATCACTTCGCCCTGCGGGTAGAAGCGCTTGTATTCCTTGCGGGTGTCGAGGCCTTCGAGTTTGAGTTTCTCGATCTCGGCGATGACCGGCATCTCGACCTGGCGCTTCAGGTAGACGAAGGTGCGGTCCGAATCGAGTTTCCTGCGCAGTTCGGATTCCGGCATCTCGAGCAGGCGCGCCAGCGCCGTGATCTTCTCGGACGGGTTCTTCAGCAGGTCTTCGGGAATCGCCCACACGGCCTTGACCGGCAGCGACGACGCCAGCACGGCGCCGTTGCGGTCGGTGATTTTGCCGCGCGTGGCCGGCAGTTCCAGCGTGCGCTCGTAGCGGCTCTTGCCCTGCTTTTGCAGGAACTGGCTCGACATGCCCTGCAGCCAGAGCGCCTTCGCGGCCAGGGCCGCGAAGGCAGCGAACAGCGCGAACAGCACCAGGCGCGAACGCCAGTTCGGCACGTTCACGGCCAGCACGGGGCTCTTCGAGAAGGCCACGCCCTTCGAGGCCGCGACGCGCGAGGTGGCGCGCCTTTCGGCGCGGTTGGCGTTCCAGTTCATCGGGCGCCTTCCGTCAGGTACTGGGTACGCGCCGGGGTGAGCGGCGCCATGTTCAGACTGGCGCGCGCGATCTGTTCGATGCGCTCGTTCTTGCCGAGCGTGGACTGGTCGAGCTGGAGCTGGGCCCAGTCGATCTCGAGCTGGCGCGACTGCTGCTGCAGGCGCTCCAGTTCGATGAGCAGGTGGCGCGCCTGGTAGCGCGCGTTCACCACGGAAAGCGCGCAGCCCACCACGGCGACCGCCAGCACGGCGTTCAGCTTGGCGCTCACTTGGCGCCTCCGATGCGTTCGGCCACGCGCAGCACCGCCGAACGGGCGCGCGGATTCGCGTCCACCTCGGCGCTTGAGGCCTTGATCTTGGCGATGAGCTTCATCTGCGGTTGCGGCAAATCGGCAGCGCGGATCGGCAGCCGGCGATCCGGCTGCGCGACCTTGGCCTTGGACGCCAGGAACTGCTTGACCATGCGGTCTTCCAGCGAGTGGAAGCTGATCACGGACATGCGCGCGCCCGGCGCCAGCATGGCGTAGGCGGCGTTCAGGCCTGCTTCGAGGTCCTCAAGCTCCTGATTGATGAAAATCCGGATAGCCTGAAAGGTCCGGGTTGCCGGATCCTTGCCCTTCTCGCGGGTTTTGACCGCGCCTGCCACGATTGAGGCAAGCTCTCGTGTGGTCGAAATTGGCTGGATTGCCCGGCGAGCAACAATCGCCTTTGCAATCTGAAAAGCAAACCGCTCTTCTCCATAATCTCGAATAACCTTTTCCAATTGTTGTTCCGCCGCGGTGGCCAGCCATTCGGCCGCCGACATCCCGCGCGTGGTATCCATGCGCATGTCGAGGGGGCCATCCTGGCGGAAACTGAATCCGCGGGTGGCGTCGTCCACCTGGGGCGACGAAATACCAAGGTCCAGCAAGATGCCGTCCACCTGGCCGATGCCGCGCGCGGCAAGCGCGTCGGTCATCGTGGCAAAACTGTCATGCACGATCGTGAAACGGGTATCTTCCACCGCCTCGGCGGTGGCAATTGCCTGTGGGTCCTTGTCGAACGCCACCAGGCGGCCCTGCGCGCCCAGCCTGGACAGGATCAGGCGGCTGTGCCCGCCCCGGCCGAACGTGCCATCTATATAAGTACCGTCGGCGCGCGCACCGATCAGGTTGAGCGCGTCGACCGCTTCGTCAAGCAGCACCGTCCGGTGCTGATACTCAGGGACCTTCGTTCCCGGCACCGTCTTTGTTTCCGTCATGGCGCCTCAGAAGGAGAAATTGGAAAGGACATCGGGCATGCCGCCGGCGACTGCCTCGGCTTCGCTCTCGGCGAGCTTGGCGGCATCCCAGATTTCGAAATGCGTGCCCATGCCCAGCATCATGACTTCCTTCTCCAGACCCACGGCGGCGCGCAGCTCGGGTGAAATCAGTACCCGGCCGGCGCTGTCCAACTCGACATCGCACGCGTTACCAAGGAAAATGCGCTGCCACGCACGGGCCGACATCGGCCACGATGCGATCTGCTCGCGGTGTTGTTCCCACACGGGACGGGGGAAGAACAGCAGGCAGCCGTGCGGGTGTTTCGTCAGCGTCATGCGGCCCTCGCACTGGACCGCAAGGGCGTCACGATGCTTTGCCGGAATCGACATCCTTCCCTTCGCATCGAGATTGATCGCTGACGCGCCCTGGAACACGTATTTACCTAGCTTTGGAGAGTTATCAACTTAGTATTGTTTTAGCGCCTGGGGTTCCGAAAATCCCCCACAAATCGACACTTTTTCACACTGTTTCCCACTTTATTGGAATCAAGATTGGTGGTCAAGCGAATTCACGCTTGAGAAAACCGAAATTTACTAATGAAACCAAGGACTTAGCGGTGCGTGTTAACCTGATGTCAACCTAAAATGTCTCCTAAATCAGTCACTTAGGAAACGGAGTGAAGGTTCCACCTCACTTGTATGGACAATAAATACCTTGATCTGCGTCAGCCGCGCTCGTCTTGTTTACACATGGAAATTAAAGTTTCCAAGCAGAATTGCCTGATTTGAAAATTGCGGGGCTCGGCAGGAAGCGTTAGGATCGGGACAAGGCGATGACCTATCCCGCTTCGATGGCCCGCTCGGCGGGATGGCAGCCGGTTGGGAGCGGGCGTGCTGTCAAGGAGTCGCCGTGAGCATCACCCTCGCCCATACCTGCGCGGTCTACGACCTGATCGAAGTTCAGGAAGCGCTGGACCGCAGCCGCGGCCGATCCCCGGAGCTCGAAGCGTTCTACGAACGCATGCTGGAAACCGGGGCCGACCGTTTCGTCACCACCCCCTCTTCCATCGACGCCCTCGATCCCCTGTTCGAGGAATGCCCGAACTTCGACGAAGTCCTGGACGACCTCGCGCGCTACCTGCGCCTCGCGCATGCGGGGAACAAGGGCTTCAACGTCATGCCCATCCTGCTGCTGGGCGGACCGGGCGTCGGGAAAACCCACTTCGCCAAGCGCCTGGCCCGGGTCATGCAGACCGAGTGCGAGCTGATCAGCATGAACGCCCTGTCGGCCGGCTTCGTCATCACCGGCAGCTCGGCCAGCTGGCGCGGCGCGAAGTGCGGCAAGGTGGCCGAGCGCCTGGTGCGCGGGAAGTATGCGAACCCGGTGGTGGTGCTGGACGAGGTGGAAAAGGCGACCGGCTCCTCGCAGTCCGATCCCCTGGCCGCCCTCTATCAATTACTGGAGCCGGAAACCTCGAAGGCCTTCCGCGACGAATTCATCGACGTCGACCTCGACGCCAGCCGCATCTTCTGGGTGCTGACCGCGAATTCGACCGAAGGGATCCCGGCGCCGCTGCTCAACCGCATGGCGGTCTACGAGGTGCCGCCGCCCACGCCCGAACAAGCGGCCGGCATCGCCCGGCGCATGGTCCGGGGCCTGGTGCGGGAGATGAACCTGTCCGGCTTCGACGATGCGCTGGAGGACGCGGTGCTCGACAAGCTGGCGCCCGTGTCGCCGCGCGACTTGCGCAAGACGCTGCTCGACGCCCTGGGCTACGCGGTGGCCGATGGGCGCGGGCACGTGACAACTGCCGACATCCGGCTGCGGCCGATGCCCAGCAAGGGGCGGATCGGATTCTGAAACTGGCTATTCCTCGTAGCCGAAGCGGAATTGCCCATCAGGCAGCATCAGTGACGCTGCCGGCTTGCCGGCCTCCACCATGACCTGATCGACCGGGATGGCGCCTTCGCCGTCACCGGCATGGAAGGCCTGGATCAGCCGGCGACCGTTTGCGGGCAGCAGACCGGCGGGCACAGGATGCGGCTTCAGACCCGCCTGGCGTTCCATCCATAACGGACGGCCATGCGGACCATGCGCTGTCTCGTCAGGATGGAAGACCTGCATGTCATAGCCCGGGCGGCTGCTATCCAGCACATAGCCGCGACTGGCCGTCTTGAACACGACGGGCTTGCCTGGCGCAAAGCGCTGCATCGCCGCGCGGTAGCGTGGAAGGTCCACGCGGACGTCGCCGCGACCGTACATCGACGCCTGGTCGATTGTCAGCGGATCGAGGCCGGTACTTTCCTTGAGTACGGTTGCGACGGTCGTGTACCCGTTTGGGCCAGCCTTCGGCATCTCCTGGGCATGGCCGTAGCCGACATACATGAACACCTTCGCCTCGGGATTCTTGGAAAAGATGCGTTCCACAAGATTGCGGGCGGCGCCGACTTCGCGCAGACGGCTGCGTTCCGCCGGCGTGCTGGCTTCGGTCGATACATGGTCGTACGCGACAAAGGTCCAGCCGTCGCGAATTGCGCTGCGCACGAAACTGGCGTACATCGGCTCGCGCACATAAAAACCATCAACCTGCCGGGGCGTGGCGGGGTGAGCCGGGACGCCTGGAGCGAAGGCCTCTGCCGCCAGATAGGTATAGCCGATCTTGCGCAGTTCACTCGCCAGCCTGGACGCGAACACACGGTGCACCGGAACATGGTGAGCCTCGTTCAGGATGACGATCCGGCGGTTGCGCGCCTCTCTCACGATGGCCTGCACCGCGTCGTCCGGCACCACGGTGTCCAGTTCCCCGCTCTTCGAAGCGGCATGACGCGACAATGCCCCGTCGGCGATGTCGAACCACACGGATGCCTGAGCCGCCCCGGTCGCATCTCCGGCGAGAGAACGCATGGTGCGCAGGCGGTCAAAATGCGCACGATGGGTCTTGGCAAAGGTGACTTGCTCTTCCGGCTGCATCGCTTCCAGCCTGGCAAACACCGCCGGTGCCCCGATGCGGCTTTCGGACTCGTTGATCATGCCGAGATAGGAAAACTTTGCCGGCGCGGCCGTGACTCCGGGCGCCGCCGCCCCGGCCGACTGGCATATGAACAAGCTTGCGAACAGTAGAGGAAGCTTCCCATCCGTCACCGATTTCGTCCCGCGCATCGCCGTCTCCCCGAGTAGTCTGGCGCCCATCATGTCACTGGCCGAATGGACCAAAACTCTCGAAAAATCACTTTAAGCAGAGACTAAGCCGCGAATCCTCAGACTGCGAGGCCTCCTTCGGCCGCACAGACACCGGGCCCACGCCGGCTGGACGCGATATCGAGCGCCAGCTGGCCAAGAAGATAGCCATTGCATAGTCCGAGCAAGCCGCATGCCGCAGCCGCGAACGGGACCTTGTCCGCCAGCCCGGGCTGGATCGCCAGCGCCACGGCCAGCGCATACTTGATCGTGAAGACGGCCATCATGAGCGCCAGCGGCGCCCAGCTGCCACGGACGCGGACGGTGCCGGGGACGGCGCCGGCACTGGTGCTGCTCGCACCAAACCGCACGCGCTGCAGCACAATGGCGGCGGCGGCAAGCGTCCATGCTTCCATCGCCACGCTCGCGATGCCGAACTGGCTCGCGATGGCCTGCAGCGACAGCGCCAGCATCAGGACGGGAATCACCAGCATTCGGCCAAAGGCGATCTCGCGCTCGCGCGAGGCGAGCACGCCGCGGTAAATCAGGAAGGCGAGGATTGCCCAGACGTAGATGGGAGTGTGGGTGACGATCTGAAACAGCATGGCCGGCTCCGCGAAAGTAGAAGTGGACCTACTGTAGCGAGCCCGCGCGAGCGGATTGGCGGCTTGCGACGAAACGGCGCCGGGAAGCGCGAAATGCACGGGAAGGTCGCCAGTTGCAGCGCCCTCTGCCTTCTGCCTAGCGCTCTCCGGTCGGGAAGCGTCCGGGAGGTTCGCCCTTGCGCGAGCCGATCAGCATCAGGATGACGGCCAGCACAAAGGTGTAGGCAACGAAGTAGTGTGCGCCATGGGGCATCAGTACGACGCCGCCGCCGATCAGCAGGATGAAGAAGGCGATATAGACCAGCCGGCCCTGCCAGGTGAGCGGCTGCCCCCATCCCCAGCCAGTGCCCGGCGGCTTGGCCGCGAACCAGTATTTCTGCGTCATGACGTCCCCTTTCATTTTCTAGTTGCTACCCCATAGCTTCGCATGCTCGACCGCCCGCGTCCAGCGCGCCATCAGGGCCGCGCGCCGGTCCGCGTCCATGGCCGGCTCGAAGCGCTTCTCTACCTGCCATTGGCGTTCGATGCTCTCCACCGATTCCCAGAAGCCGACCGCCAGTCCGGCGAGATAAGCCGCGCCCAGGGCCGTGGTTTCGAGGACGCGCGGCCGCACCACCGGCACGCCCAGCAGGTCGGCCTGGAACTGCATCAGGAGGTCGTTGCGTGCGGCCCCGCCGTCGGCGCGGATCTCGGTGACCGCGCAGTCGGCATCCTTCTGCATGGCCGCCAGCAGCTCGGCGCTCTGGTAGGCGATCGCCTCCACCGCCGCGCGGGCGATGTGGGCGGACGTCGTCCCACGCGTCATGCCGATGATGGTGGCGCGCGCATGCTGGTCCCAGTGCGGCGCGCCGAGGCCGGTGAAGGCCGGCACCAGCAGCACGCCGCCGCTGTCCGGCACGCTGGTGGCCAGCGCCTCGACGTCCGACGAGGCCTTGATGATGCCGAGGCCGTCGCGCAGCCACTGCACCGTGGCGCCGCCCATGAAGACGCTGCCTTCCAGCAGGTAGTCGATGGCGCCACCCACGGTCCAGCCGACGGTCGAGAGCAGGCGGTTGTGCGACACGGGCGGCTTGCCGCCCGCATGCATCAGCATGAAGCAGCCGGTGCCGTAGGTGTTCTTGACCAGGCCCTTGCGGTGGCAGGCCTGGCCGAAGGTGGCGGCCTGCTGGTCGCCCGCGATGCCGGCGATCGGGATGGCGTGGCCGAACCATTCTTTGCCTGCCAGCCCGACCGTTTCGGAGCTGGCCACGACCTCGGGCAGCAGCGCCGCCGGAATATCGAACAGCGCCAGCAGTTCCTCGTCCCAGCGCAAGGTGTGGATGTTGAACAGCATGGTGCGGGCGGCGTTGCCGGCGTCGGTGACGTGACGTCCGCACAGGCGGTAGACCAGCCAGCTGTCGACGGTGCCGAAGGCCAGTTCGCCGCGCGCGGCGCGGACCCGGGCGCCGGGCACGTGCTCGAGCAGCCATTGCAGCTTGGTCGCGGAAAAATAGGCGTCGACTTCGAGGCCGGTGTGCTGCTGGATGAAGGCCGCCTTGCCTTCCGCCCGCAGGCGGTCGCAGGCATCCGCCGTGCGCCGGTCCTGCCAGACGATGGCGCGGGCGACCGGCTCTCCCGTCGCACGGTCCCACAGCACGGTGGTCTCGCGCTGGTTGGCGATGCCGATGGCGGCCAGCCGGGATGCGTCGATACGGGCTTGCTGGAGCGCTTCGCGCGCGCAGGCGAGCTGGCTATGCCAGATGTCGAGCGCATCGTGCTCGACCCAGCCGGGTTGCGGAAAATGCTGGGGATATTCGTGCTGGCTGCTCGCGACCGGCCGCCCTTCGTGGTCGAAGACGATGGCGCGCGAGCTGGTGGTGCCCTGGTCGAGCGCCAGGATGTATTTCTGCATCGTAGCCTCCACCCGGGAGAGAATTCATGTAAAGCAGGCCGATAGGCCGGATTCTGTGTAGTGGTTTCCCTTGCGGGACGCCCCTATGACAGCCATTCCTCTAGGCGCTGGATTACTCCAGCGCTCAAGCTTCCTACCCGCACGCTCCGCGAGCAACATCAACGCGTGCCTATTTGGAATTGCTCCAGGTGGAGGTTACCGCGTTTCACCGTAACTGAATACGCTCGTCTCTGTGGCCCTATTCCTCGCCTTATACCCGAACTTTCACCCGGGCTTTCAGCGGACGGCCGTTAACCGTCACCCTGCTCTGTGGAGTCCGGACCTTCCTCCCGCCATCACCCGAAGATGACGGCCAGCGGCTGTCTGGCCTGCTTCACGGCCGACATTGTAACCGATGCGGGCCTCGCTCCGGCCGTTTCGTGCGCAAGCCGGCGGCCCGCAGCGCAGTCTTCGCACCGGTTTGCGCCGCCCGGGAGGTCGGAACGACGTCACCAGCCCGCCGCTCTTCAGGCGTGCGCCATCGGCGCGGACAGGACCGGAGCGGCGAATCCGCCGGAAGCGGTCCGCCCCCGGGATACCGGGCCCTGCTTCGCCGCAGCACGCTGCGCGCCGTCGAGCTTGAAGACGCCGACCAGGCCGGCGAGGTGCGCGGCCTGCCCCTGCATCGAATCGCACGCCGCGGCGGCTTCTTCGACCAGCGCGGCGTTCTGCTGCGTGACCTGGTCCATTTCGGCGACCGCCTGATTGATCTGCTCGATGCCGCAGGTCTGCTCGCGGCTCGCCGTCGAGATCTGCTCGATGATGAGCGTCACCTGGCGCACGCTCTCGACGATGTCGTTCATGGTGGCGCCCGCATGGGTCACCAGCTTGCTGCCGATCTCGACCTTGTCGACCGAGTCGCCGATCAGGAGCTTGATCTCTTTCGCGGCGCTGGCCGAACGCTGCGCAAGCAAGCGCACCTCGCTCGCGACCACGGCGAACCCGCGTCCCTGCTCGCCCGCGCGCGCGGCCTCGACCGCCGCATTCAGGGCCAGGATGTTGGTCTGGAAGGCGATGCCGTCGATGACGGCGATGATGTCGACGATCTTGCGGGAAGCGTCGTTGATCTGTCCCATGGTCTCCACCACCTCGTGGATCGCTTCGCCTCCCTTGACAGCCACCGCGGTCGCCTTCCCTGCCAGCCGGTTCGCTTCCAGCGCATTGTCCGCATTCTGCTTCACGGTGGCCGTGAGCTCCTCCATCGAGGACGCGGTTTCCTCCAGCGAACCGGCTTGCTGCTCGGTGCGCGACGAGAGGTCGAGGCTGCCCGCCGCCACCTGCGCCGATGCGGTGCTGATCGACTCGGCGCCGCTGCGCACCTGGCCGACGATGCGCGCCAGGCTGTCGCGCATCTGCTTCATCGCGTACAGCATGCTTGCCTGGTCGCCGGCCCTGGTTTCGATCGCGACGCCCAGGTCGCCGGCGGCGATCAGGCTGGCGATACGCGCGGCTTCGCGCGGCTCGCCCCCCAGCTGCCCGGTCAGATCGCGGGTAATCAGCATGCCCAGAGCAATGCCGGCGATGCCGCTGCAGACGGTCAGCGCCAGCATGAGGGCGCGGGCCGACCGGAAGGTTTGCGCGCCTTCCTCGGCGGCCGCCCGGGCCCGCGCTTCCTTTTGCAGCGCCAGGCGCGACAGCAGGTCGTCGAGGACATCGGCACGCTGGCGCGTTTGCGCCAGGGCCTGGGTCAGCGCCTCGCTGCGCTGGCTCAGCGGCTCCCTGTCCTCCAGCGCGAACACGCGCGCCATCTCGGCCTCGTATTCCTTGGCGGTGGACGCATACTGGGCAAACAGCTGCCTGGCCTCGGCGGTGACGAATAGCCGCTGCGCCTTGTCGAGGTTCGCGTCGATTTCCGCCATGTGCTTGCGCACGTTGGCCAGGTGGCCTGCACGTTCCTGGTGGGTGGTGGCCAGCAGGTAGTTCCCGCGTGCCCGGCCGACATAGACCAGGTTGACGTTGGCTTCCTTGATATAGGAAAGTCCCATGAGCTCGCGCTCATACATATTGCCCGCCATCTCGTTGATCTTGCTCATGTTGAATAGTCCTGCCAGCGCCACCGCGCTGCCGAACAGGACCAGGAGGAGAAACCCGCCGAGCAGCTTGCTGCCCACTTTCCAATGTTTGAACGTCATGCCTCTTCCTTTCATTATTAGCCGCGTTGCTCAGGCGTGCGCCGTGCAGCGCGCGGGGTCCAGTCCCCACGTCTCGGCGGATTCGTGGCGCACGATCCGGTCGGCGCCGCCGTGGCCGTCGGGACGCGCCAGGTCGAGCGTCGCGGGCGTGCAATAGGCACGGCGCCTGACGTCGTAGAACACCCTGACCTTCGGCCTGAGCAGCAGGCTGTCGTTGGGCTCGATCACGACGGCCAGCCGGTCCGACTCCAGCAATACCAGCGTGCCGACCGGATAGATGCCGACGCAGCGGATGAATTCCTGCATCAGCACCGGATCGAAATGCTGCATGCTCCACTCATACATCTTGCGCAGCGCCTGCGCCGGAGCCAGCCCCTTGTGGTAACAGCGGTCGGCCGTGATGGCGTCGTAGACATCGACGATGGCCGCCATCCGCGCCAGTTCGCCGATGGCGCCGCCCGCCAGCCGCTCCGGATAGCCGCCGCCATCGTGTCGCTCGTGGTGGTGCAGCGTGATGTCGAGCGGGATCGCGCCGATGCCCGGGCTACGGCGCAGCAGGTCGTAGCCATCGCGCGGGTGGCGGCGCACGATCGCGAATTCCTCCTCGCTCAGGCGGCCGGGCTTGTTCAGGATGGCGTCCGGGATCAGGGCCTTGCCGGTATCGTGGAGCAGACCGCCGATGCCGGCCTGGCGGATGGTCTGGGCATCGAGATTGCGCGACCGGCAGAATGCCACCAGCAGGGTGCAGACGCTGACCGAATGCAGGAAGGTATAGTCGTCCTTGTCCTTGATTACGCTCAGCCCCACCAGGGCGGCCGCATTGCGCAGGATGGACGCGGTCACGCTTTCCACCACCGGCGCCACCTTGTCCAGCTCGACCGCCTTGCCCAGGCGCACGTCGCGCATCACGGACTTGACCAGGCCGGTCGCCTGCCTGCGGATCGCCGCGGCGCGCTCGACCTCCTCGTCCAGCGCGGTGCGCATGCCCGCCACCGGCGCCGCCGCGAGCGCCACGATGCCGGCCTCGGTGGCGGCGCGCACCTCTTCCACGTTGGGCGCATCCTCGACGTCGAGGCCGCGCGCGCAATCGATCACGACCTTGCTCAGGCCGGCGCCTCGGATCCTGTCGATCTCGTCGTCGGCGGCGAGCAGGAAGCGGCTGCGGACGAATGGGTGCGCCATCCAGCCGCAATCGAGATCGTGGATGAACATGCCAGGGCGCAGCTGGCCGACGTCGACTGTCTTCAGCATGATTGCCTCGCGAGCAACATGCCGGGCATTGCTGGATGCAGCCGGGCGATGGCCGGCACCTGGATGGGGAAGAAAATCACGGGCACTCCTGTTCTGCAACTCTCACGCGCGAAAGCGTGGCGGTGTACGGGAACGGCGGATCGGAGGCCGTGTCGGCCGGCGGCGTCCGGAACGGGACGGGCGGGCACTCAGCGTGGCAAGGACAGCGGCGGATAGGGCCGGACTGCGAATGGGATGCCACCGGAATGATGTTGCCACATGACAACTTCATTGTCAATATCGCCGATTGAAATGACCGAAGGGGCGACAGTTTTCATAAGAGCAACCCATGATATAGTGCTTCATCCCAGGCCAGGCCCGCATGATGAACGACCCCACCCGCACGACTTCGCTCCCTGGCGCCGACTTGCTCGCCGCATTCGGCGCCGCTCTCGCTTCACACCTGCGGCAGATGCGCGCCGCGCTGGAGCGCGGCGACCTGCCCGGCGTGCAGGCGCCGGCCCACCTCCTGTCCGGATCGGCGGCCACCTTCGGCTGCCGCCGCGTCGGCGCCGCCGCCACCGAGCTCGAGCAATGCTGCCGGGCCGCCGACCTCGCCGGCAGCCGGAACGCGCTGGACCGGCTATGCGAGGCGGCGCTCGCGGATGCGCCGGATGCATTCGCCGCCGATGCGGCGGCGCCCGAAAGCACACCCTCCGCCGCGCAGGCGCCGCTGATCCTGCTGGTGGACGACGACGCGCTGTTGCTCGGGGTACTGAAGCAGACCCTCGAGTCGGCCGGATTACGCGTACTGACCGCCGGCGACGGCGCCACTGCGCTGGCGCTGCTGCATGCCGGACAGCCACAGCCGCAACTGGCGGTGCTCGACATCGCCCTGCCCGGCATGTCCGGCCTGGAACTGGCGGCGCAGCTGGAAGGCGTGCCGTACATGTTCCTGTCCGCCAATAGCGGGCCGGAGATCGCCGAGCAGGCCGCCGAATGCGGCGCCGTCGGCTACCTCGTGAAACCGATCGATCCGGCGCAGCTGCTGCCGGCCGTGCGGGCCGCCCTGGCGCGGGCCCTGGAGATCCAGGATCTGCGCGCCGCCGAGCAGCGCCTGACCCTTGCGTTGCGCGAAGGGCGGGAAACCGGCATGGCGGTGGGCGTGCTGATGGAACGCTACCGCATCGACCGCCATGATGCGCTGCGGATGCTGCGCTCCCATGCGCGCTCGCACCAGCGCAAGCTGAACGATGTCGCGGTGGAGCTGGTGCAGGCCGCCGAGATCCTGAACTCCCTCCCGGCGCCCCGGCAGGAAGCGCCCGGCGGCCGGCCGCGCACCCAGGACCGGCGCAAATGAGCGGCGCCGGCGTGGCCGCTCCTCAGTGCGCCGGCGAGCGTGCCCGCGCCTGCACCATGGCCTCGAACTCGGCCACCGGCACCGGCCGCCCGAACAGGTAGCCCTGGAAGGCATGGCAACCGTGGCCGGCGAGGAAGTCGCGCTGCGCCTCGTTCTCGACGCCCTCGGCGATGACATCCAGGCCCAGGCCCTGTCCCATCGCGATGATGGTCTGGGCGACCATCGCGCCTGCGTGGCTGTCGGGCAGCTCGTCGACGAAGGACTTGTCGATCTTGAGCTGGGTCAGCGGCAAGCGCGTCAGGTAGTTCAGCGACGAATTCCCGGTGCCGAAATCGTCGAGCGAGATGCTGAAGCCATGGTTCTTGAGTGCGTCCAGCTTGGAGATCGACGCGCGGAAATCGTCGATGGCCAGGCTCTCGGTGACTTCGAGCTTGAGCTTCTCCGCCGAAGCGCCCGCCGCGCGCACGTCGTCGAGGATGTCGTCGACAAAGCTGTCCACCTTGAACTGCAAGGGGCTCACGTTGACCGCGATCGTCAGCTCTTCCAGTAGCGCCCGCCCCTTCCATGCGGACAGCTGCCTGCAGGCAGAGGCGAGCGCCCAGCGCCCGATCGGCAGGATCAGTCCGGTTTCCTCGGCCAGCTGGATGAAGACCGACGGGGCGATCAGGCCGGCCGTCGGATGGCGCCAGCGCATCAGGGCTTCGGCGCCGACCGGCCGCCCGCTGCGGTCGACCTGAATCTGGTAGTGCAGCTCGAGCTGCTCTTGCTCGATCGCCAGCCGGAGTTCGCTTTCCATGCGGTTGCGGCCGTCGAGCTCGGACTGCATCGCGTCCTCGAAGAAGCACACCATATCGCGTCCGCCCCGCTTGCTCTTGTACATGGCGAGTTCGGCCTGCTGCAGCAGGGTGTCGGCGGACACCCGGTCCTCGTGGAACAGGGTCACCCCGACCGAACCGCTGCAGGCGAAGCGGTGGCTCCCCAGCACCAGCTGGTCCGCCATGGCGCGGCGGGCCGCCTCGGCGATCGCCATGGCGCGCGTCGCCGCCACCACGCGGTCCGGGCCGAGCGACTCGCACAGCAGCACGAAGCTGTCGCCGCTGAAGCGGACCAGCAGGTCGCCGGCGCGCCGCACGGCGAGCAGGCGGCGCGCGACTTCCACCAGCAACTGGTCGCCGACGCCATGTCCCAGCGAATCGTTGATCTTTTGAAAATTGTCCAGGTCCAGCATCATGACGGCCCCGAATTCCTGCAATTCGGCGCGCTCGGCGACGGCGGCGGCAAGACGTTCCGCGAGCTGGGTGCGGTTCGCCAGACCGGTCAGGTGGTCGAACAGGCGCAGGTGTTCGGCCAGCTCGCGCGCCTGCTTTTCCGAAGAAATATCCTGTAGATTCGCCACGTAATGCATGGCCTGGCCGCGCGCGTCGGGGACGGCCGTAATCGACAAGCGCGCGGTGTACAGCCGCCCGCCCTTGCAGCGGTTGACCACTTCACCGATCCAGTAGCCGGTCCGGCCCAATGCTTCCCACATGGCTTCGTAGAACGCCTTGTCGTGCAAGCCGGAGCGCAGGATGTGGGCGGTCTGGCCGATCGCTTCCGCGCTCGGGAAGCCGGTGATGCGGCTGAAGGCGGCGTTCACGCGCTCGATCACGCCTGCGCCGTCGGTGACCATCATCCCGTCCTGGCTCTCGAAGGCCACCGCGGCGATGCGCAGGTCGCGCTCGGCGCGGCGGCGATCGCTGATGTCGCGCGACACGGCCAGTACGCCGGTGACGCCCCCGTCGGCGCCGCGGATCGGCACCTTGATGACTTCCAGATGGCGCTCGATGCCATCGCGCGCCAGGACCACCTCATTGCTGCGATAGGCCTTGCCGCTTTCCAGCACCTGCTCGTCCGCCTGCCTGACCAGGGCGACGAAGGACTGGTCCTCGAACAGCTCGACGTCGCCATGCCCGAGGATGCGATCGCGCGGCAGGCCGATCAGGGATTCGAACTCGCGGTTGCAATGCATATACACCCGGTTCCGGTCCTTCAGCGCCATGGCGTCCGGGCTGCCGTCGAACAGCGCGCGCAGTTGCGCCTGGTCGGCCAGCAGCGCGCGCGCCACCTGCTCCAGCTGGCCGGTCTTCAGCTCGATCTCGGCGGTGCGGGCCCGGACCGCGCGCCGCAGCGAAAAGATCCAGGCCAGGACGATGCCCAGCAGCGCCAGTCCGGCCAGGCCCGCGAACAGCAGCGTGCGCGCACGGGGCTGGAATTCCACCGGCTGGCTGAACCACTTGCGTTGCAGCGCTTCCCGCTCCGCCGCGCTGATGCGCGCCATACCGCGCTCGACCAGCGCCAGAGTCGCCTTGTCGCCCTTGCGAACGGCCTGGTGGAACCTGTTCGAATACAAGGTAAACGCCTTGGCGAAGCGTTGCCCGTCCTGGTGCAGGTACAGATAGTAGTTGGCGGGCATGTCGTCCATGCAGAAGACCTTGATTTCCCCTGCCCGCGCCGCCGCCAGGATCGTTTCGTAGTCCGGATAGGGGCGCAAGGTGGCGATTCCCTTGCCCGCCAGGACTTCGATGCAGGCGTCGCCACGCTGCACGCCCACCGCCATGCCCGCCAGCGAGTGCGCATCGTGCAGGCCGGCGAGCGCGGTGTCGACATAGATGCTGGCATCGAGCCTGGCGTAGGGCCGCGCGAAGTCGTAGGCGAGTTCGCGTTGCGGCGTGCGGAACAGCATGTCGATGACATCCGCGCGACCGTCGCGCATCGCTTGTTGCGCGGCTTCCCAGCGCATCGGCCGGAGATCGACGGCGACGCCGGTCTTTTTCTCCCACAGGCGCCACAGGTCGACCAGGTAGCCTTCCGCCTTGCCGTCGCGCTCGATGAAGAGGTAGGGCGGGTAGTTGTTGTCGGCGACTACCCGCAGGACGTCCGGCGCCGCGCGGGCGGGGCAAGCGGCCAGGACCAGCACGAACGCGAGCACGGGCCAGGCAAGCCAGCTCCGCGTGCGTCGCATCCTCACTCCTGTGGCCATGGCCGTCTTCCCCTGGAATACGTTATGTTTTTCTCTACTGCAAGATATCATGTAATGACAGCGAAATCAGTAAAATCGAAATCGATAGCGTGTCATTTTCGGAACAATCCCCAACAGCTGCCTTAGTTGGCCGGCACTCCCGGCGTCTGCGCTTCGCGCAGCGTGGCCACGGCTTCGGCGAAACGCAGTCCACGGATCTGCTCGGCCAGGACGGCCGCCGCGTTCGTGCCCATGTGCGCCTCGATCGACGGGGCGATGCGCTGGAACAGGCCGAGCGCGTCCAGGTCCTGCGCGAGCAGCGCGCGCAGCAGTTGCTCGAGCTCCGCGATCGGCATTGGTGCGGCCGTGCGGGACGGTTTGCGCCTGTCCTTCGTCCCACCCGTAACACCCGCTGCCGCCCGGGCGAGGCGGCGTGCCAGCCGGCCCAGGTCCTCGAGCGCGGGAGCGAGCGCCTCCTCGCGCCTGCGGCGGCAGGCGGTCTCGATGCGAGCGGCGGTCTCGGCCAGGCCGGATGCCGCCAGCGTGGCCGCATTGCCCTTCAGCCGGTGCATGAGACCGGCCAGGGCGGCGGTGTCGCGCGGCACCTGCGCCCCCTGCAGCAACGCCTCGTCGCACAGCGCCAGCACGGCGGCCAGCATGTCTCCGAACATGGCGGAATCGCCGGCGAAGCGGCGCCTCGCCTGCGCGGTATCGATCCCATCGATCTCGGGCCAGCCGCTGTCGGCGGCGACAAGCGCGGCGGGAGCCGCTCCGGCATCGATGGCGAGCACGCGCAGGATGGCGTCCACCAGGCGCTCGGGATCGATCGGCTTGGAGAGGATCTCGGCGAAACCCGCTTCGCGGGCGCGCTGGCGCTCGCTGACGGTATTCCCGGCGGTCAGCGCGACCAGCCGCGGTGCTGCTTCGCCCATCTGCCGCAGGATCCGGCGCGCCGCCTCCAGCCCGTCCATGACCGGCATCTGGATGTCCATCAGGACCAGGTGCAGCTCGGGCCGGGCGGCAACAATTGCAATTGCCTCGGAGCCATTTCGACCCACCGTCACGCAGGCGCCTTCGAGCTCGAGCAGACGTCCGGCCACCGCCAGGTTGATCTCGCTATCGTCCACCAGCAGAATCCGCACGCCGTCCAGGCGCTGCAATCCCGGCTCGCCGCGGGAGCCGGGCAATTCCAGCGCCCGCGGGTCGCCCATCTCGAACGGCAATACCACTTCGAAGCAGCTGCCTTCTCCCGGCGTGCTTGCGACCGAGATCCGGCCACCCATCATGTCCACCAGATTCACAACGATCGACAGCCCGAGTCCGCTGCCGCCGAAACGCCGCGTGGTCGACGCGTCGGCCTGGGCGAAGGGCTGGAACAGCCGCTCCAGCGTATCGGGCGCGATGCCGATGCCGGTATCGCGCACGGTGAAGCACAGGCGGCATCCCTCCCCCGCGGCGTCGACGCGCCGGATCGAGAGTTCGACCTCGCCGCGCTCGGTGAACTTGATGGCGTTGGCCAGCAGGTTCAGCAGGATCTGGCGCACCCGTGTCGGATCGCCCACCAGGGCGTCCGGCAGCGCCGGATCGGGCGCCAGGCGCAGCGCCAGGCCCTTGGCGCGCGCCTGGTCGCCGAACACCGCCTGCAGCTCGGAACACAGGTTGCGCAGGCTGAACACCAAATGCTCGAGCGGCATCTCGCCGGCCTCGATCCGCGACAGGTCGAGCACATCGTTGACGATGCCGAGCAGGGCCCCGCCGGCGCTGCGGATGTTGGCGACGTGGCCGGCCTGTTCCTGGTCCAGCGCGGTGCGTTCGAGCAGCCAGGCCAGGCCGATCACCGCGTTCAAGGGGGTGCGAATCTCGTGGCTCATATTGGCCAGGAAGCGGCTCTTGGCCTCGTTGGCGCGCTCGGCGGCGGCGGCGGCGTCCCTCAGCAGCGCCTCCTGGGCCAGGCGATAGCGGATGTCATGGGCCACGTGGATATAGCCCAGCACCGCGCGGTCGGCGTCGCGGATCGGCACCACCGAAGCCGTCACCGGCGCCAGGCTGCCGTCGGCGCATACGTAGTGGCAGTCGAACGGCACGCCCGCGCTGCGCTCGTCGGTCAGGAGCGCATGCGGCGTTCGGCCGGGTTCGCCGGACATGCCGAGCGCGGCGGCGCGCGTCGACAGTTCCTCTTCGCGGTACCAGAGCATGACGTTGGCGCGCCCCACCACTTCCCCCGCGGCGTAACCAAGCAATTGCACGGCGCCGCTGTTGAACAGCGTGACCCTTCCATCGCGGTCGGTGGCCACGATCGCCACCTGGGTGGCCGACTCCAGCACCGATTCGAGCGTGGCCAGGGCCTGGCGCGACGCCAGTTCGGCCAGCTTGCGCGCCGTGACGTCGGTGCTGACGCTGACGATCTTCTCGATGCGGCCACGCTCGTCCAGGAAGGGCGCGATGATGCTGTCGACCCAGTATGGAGCGCCGTCGCGGGTGCGGTTGCAGATCTCGCCCTGCCAGCTATGGCCGGCCGCGACGGTGCGCCATACCTCCGGCCAGAACCCGGCCGCGTGGGCGCCCGAGTTGACGATCCGGTGGGTACGCCCGACCAGCTCGGCAGACGTGTAGCCTGAAACCTGACAGAACCGTTCGTTGGCCGAAACGATGATGCCGTTGCGGTCGGTCGTCGAAACAATGGCATGGGCATCGATCGTGGCCAGCAGGCCGGCCTTCTCGCGCTTTTCCGCTTCCAGCGCCACGCGCTGCGCTTCCAGCTCGGTGACGTCGTGGACCAGCACGTAGAAACCCTGGACCACGCCGCCGACCACGTCCGGCAGGTAGTGGGTCAGCGCGTGGAACATGGTCCCGTCCGCCGGCCGCGGCAGGCTGCGGCGGAAGGTCCTGGCTTCGCCGCGCAGCGCCGCATCGATCATGGGCCGGTTCAGCTCATACGCCTCGGCTGGAAGCAGCTCGGCCATCTCCCGCCCTTCGAGCTGGCCGGCTTCGGCGCCGAACCAGTCCGCGTAGGCCCGATTCGCCATCCGGATGCGCAAGGCGCGGTCCCAGTAGCCGATCATCGACGGCAGCGCGTCGACGATGTTGCGCAGGTTGCGCAAGGCCTGGTCGAGCGCGGCGGTGCGCTCGGCGACCTGGCGTTCCAGCGAAGCGTTGAGTGCTTCGAGCTGCACCCGCGCGGCCTTGGCCGGGCGGATGTCGCGGAAGGTCAGGGCCACGCCGGCCATCCTGCCTTCGGCATCGTGGATGGGAGCCGCGCCGACCGAAACGTCGACCAGGTCCCCGCCGGCATGGCGGCGCTGCGTCTCGAACGGCGCGACCCGGCGCCCGGCGCCGACGCTCGCGAACAGCGCGGTCTGCTCGGCGATCCATCCGGGTGCGGGCAGCACCTCGTCGAGCGGGCGTCCCAGCGCCTGACCGGCCGAGAGTCCGAACAGGCGTGCGGCGCCCTCGTTCCAGGCGGTGATCGCGCCATCCATGCGGATGCCGACGATCCCATCTTCGGACGCGTCGACGATGGCGGCGCGCCATGCGCGCTCCAGCAGCAGGCCGTGGGCGCGCGCCCGGCGCTGCGCCAGCAGGAATACGGTGCCGCCAAGCAGCGCTGCCAGCAGCGCGCCGACGCCGCCGACCAAGCCGGGCGAGGTCAGGCGCAATTCCTCCACCAGCGCAGGCTGCGCGCGCAAGTGGGCGACCCAGTCACGGTTGAACATCTGAATGCGGATATCGGCGGCGGCCGCGCCTGCCGCCGGCGCCGCCCCGGCGGATCGGTAGAACACGGCGTCGGCACTGCTGCCGGCATCGCGCAGTTCGAACCAGAGCGATTTTTCCGGCAGCTGCAACGTTGCAAGCACCTCGTCGATGACGATCGGCGCGTAGCTCCATCCCGCCACGCTGTCACTGCCCTGCGCGGGCTGGAACGAGCGCGTCGCAATCGGCAGCAGCAACAGGAAAGAGCGCAGCGTCTGCCCGCTGGCCTGCACCAGCGTGATCGGCTCAGTGATGGCGGCGCGGCCGCTGGCCTGCGCAGCCAGCGCGGCGGCGCGGCGGCGGTCCTCCGATGCGATGTCGAGTCCGATGGCCTCCCGGTTGCGCGCCTCCGGTTCGATATAGCTGATGACGAAGCGATCGCCTGCGTGCGGTGCGACCTGGCTGAGCGCGAACTGCGGCCGTCCGGCCGCGCGCATGCGCGCGACGAAGTCTTCCGTACCCTCCTCGGGGACGCGCCAGATCAGGCCAAAGCCGCGCGCACCCGGGAATTCGCTCTCGATATCGCGGGTCCGAGCGTAGCGCCGGACCTGGTCGGGCGCAGGCAGGCCGCCCGAGGAAGAAACGATGCCCCGCATCCCGCGCAAGCCATACTCGAAAGCGCGCATGCGCGCAGCCACGCTGTCGACGGTCTGGTGCGCCAGGGCGTCGAAGCGGCGCGCCACGAGACCGTCGTTGACGCGCTGCTGGGCGATGCCGGCGCCGAACGCCAGCGCCAGCCCGATCGCGAAGCACAGTCCGCCCACGAGCGCCGGCGCGGGCCCGGTATTCATGGGCGCCGCCCGCTCTCCGCATACCCGGACGCGGACGCCCGATCCATGCGGCGGATGGTGTCGAGCGCCTGCTTCAGGCGCAGGTGGGTGGCCACCCGCGCCTGGAGCAGCGCGGCGCACACCGGCTTGTGGATGAGATCGGCAGCACCGGCGCCGAGGCAGCGCCGCGCGAACTCCTCGTCGCCGTGGGCGCTGACGAACAGGACCGGCACCCCGGCGTAGCCGGGGTCGGCGCGGATCGCCGCGCACACCTCGAGGCCGCCCATGCCGGGCATCTCCGCATCGAGCAGCACCAGGTCGGGCGTTTCCTGCGCCATCAGCTGCAGCGCCGCCGCGCCGCCGGTCGCGAACCTCACCCTGCCGAGGTCACCCAGCATCGCGCCGATCATCCTGACCAGGAGAGGGTCGTCGTCGACCAGAAGGATGGATGCTGACATGGTTGCAGTCCCCGTAGTGGTGTCGATCCGCATTCGCGCGTGCGTTTCAAGCGTATCATGCAGCATAGGCCCATACCAGAGTCCGCCGGTAATCCGGCCGTCCGCGATCGCAGTTTATTCATCCGGCATAGGCGGACAGGGACTGCCCCCCACCGCTTCGGCCAGCGCGGCCGCTTCCAGCGCTTGCAGCGCCGCCCGGCAGGCATGCAGGTCGTCTACCTGACAGCGGCGCTCGAGCTCGGCGGCCGAGGCGCCGGTCCGCGGACAGGCGAAGCTGGGCGCCGCGCCTTTCAGCATATGGGCGACCTGCCGCAGCGCCGCGCGATCTCCCTTGTCGAGCGCGGTGCGCATCTGTTCCAGCCGCGCCGGCAGGCTGGCGGCGAAAGCGGCGCACAGCGCCCTGAACTCGGGCAGGTCGGAGAACGCCGCGGCCGCGGCCGGCGCACGCGGTAGAAAGGCCGCCAGCAGCCGCCCGAAGGCCTCGCGTTCGATCGGCTTGGCCAGGCAGGCGTCGAAGCCGGCCTGGCGGTAACGCTCGCGGTCATGCGCCAGCACGTTGGCGGTCAAGGCCACGACCGGCGCACGCACCCCCCCCGCGCGCATGCGTCCGATCGCGGCCATGCCATCGAGCACCGGCATCTGGATATCCATCAGCACCAGATCGGGATGGACACGCAGGGCCATGTCGACGCCCTGCTCCCCATCCGCCGCGCACGACACCTCGAGGCCGTGGCGCCGTAGCAGCGCTTCGATCAGCCGGCGATTGTCCTCGCCGTCCTCGACCAGCAGCACGCGCCCCGCCAGCCGCGCGCAGCCCGGCGCGCTGCCACGCTCCTGCCAGTCGATCGCAGGAGCGACGCTTCTGGCGCGGATGCTGACGGTGATCCGGGTGCCGGCGCCGGGCGCCGTCTCGACCTCGACCGACCCGTCCATGGCCTCGGCCAGCTGGCGCACCAGGTACAGGCCGAGTCCAGTGCCGCCGAAGCGCCGGACGATGCTGCCGTCTGCCTGCGCGAAGGGCTTGAACAGCCGTGCAACCTGCTCGCCGCTCATCCCGATGCCGGTATCGCTCACCCGGCAATGCAGCAGCTGCGCGGCCTGCTCGTACCAGACGTGCACCGACACGCCGCCGCGCTGCGTGAACTTGATCGCGTTCGAAAGCAGGTTCGTCAGTATCTGGCGCCAGCGGGTCGGGTCGCCGATCACCGCCATCGGGCAATCCGGGGCCAGGGTGGCGTCGAATGCCAGGCCGCGCTGCTCTGCCTGTCCGGACAGGAGCAGGTCGACCGCGGCGAGCGCGTCGTGCGGTGCGAACCTGACGTGTTCGAGCACCAGCCGGCCCGACTCGATCTTCGACATGTCGAGGATGTCGTTGACGAGGGCGAGTAAGGTCTTGCCGTTACGTACGATGATGCCACCCAGCTCCACCGCCTCGTCCACCCCGCGGGCATGTTCCAGCTCCTCGGCGAAGCCGATCACCGACGTCAGCGGCGTGCGGATCTCATGGCTCATCATGGCCAGGAAATCGCCCTTCGCCCGGTTGGCGGCGTCGGCCTCGGCCTGCAGGGCGCGCTGGCGCAGCATGGCTTCGTCACGCCGCCGCATCTCGCGCCGCAGCAGCGCGAACCCGACCAGCACCGCCACGCCGCACAACAGCCCCACGATGGCAAGCTGCAGGGCAAAGCTTCGCCATTTGCGCAGGTAGACGGCATCGCTCGCGCTGACGGCGACCAGCAGCGGATGGTCCGGCACGATCCGGACGGCGACCATCCGGCCGGCGATCACCTCGACGCCATGACGCCGCCCGCCATCGAGCACCCGGCGCGCGCCGCCGGCGCAGTCGGCGCCGCCGTCCGCCATCCCGGCGCGCGGCGAGCCGGCCAGTGCGACCCAGTCGCTGCGGCACAGCATGACGGCGGCGCCGGGACCGAGGCTGATCCGGCTGAAGAAGGTGGCGAGGCGGCCGCTCGAGATGCCCACCAGCGCGATGCCGAGGAAGCGGCCGTCGGCGGCGGAGATGCGCCGGCTCAGATAGAAGGTCCATTCGCCGTTGCCGCGGTTGCGCACCGGGCGGCTGATGAACGACCTGGCTTGCGGGCGGTCGCGCTGTGCGAGAAAGTAGTCGCGGTCGGCCAGTGAAATAGACGGCGCCGGAAAGCTGCGGGTGAAATTCAGGACCTTGCCCTGGCTATCCGCAATCGTGGCCACGTCGATCTGCGGCAGCGCTTTTTTGCGAACCAGTAATTCTTGGTGGGCCGCGAGCGTGGACATGTGCTGCTCCAGCTGGCCTTCGGTGTCGATCCGGAGTGCGGCGATCCGCTCGAGCATTCCATCGAGCAGAAGATCGGCTACCGACATTTCATTGGCAACCTGCTGGGCAAGCAACAACGAGGTGTTGTCCAGCTGGTCGTGCCATTCGTCCATTTCGCTCTCGTAGGCGTGATAGGAAGCAAAGGACAATGTGGCGGCGATCGTCAGCAGCAGTGCAACAGCGGTTGCGCCAAGCAACAGGCGGGAACGATGAGCTTCTTGCATGGGTGGCCTTGCGATTTTTTTTGCCGAACATAGCATGCGCCCCGGGCACAATTTTAGCGATTCTGGGAAATGTTGCTCAATTACATCAAATTCGACATGCCAGAAAGCTCCCGTAGCGCCTGTATTGACATTAAGTTGCTTCAACGAATGTTTGGTGCTAGCCTGTATTCAACCAGCTCCGCCGCCGATCGCCTGCCCCTTTCGCTGCGCCATCCACGCCGAGTCCAACTACCTGCGTGATCCCTCTCTGGACATGCCAGGCCATGCGGCCCTCACCGCCGTGTTTGCGATCCGCCATGCACTTCCGCATGGCTATTGCCGAACCGGAGTGCCGTATGTCGTTCTGCCTTGTCAATCAATTTGCGCCCGCGTGGCTTCGTGGCGCGCCTGGCCGAATCTTCGGCATGCAGATCGTCGACGAGGAATCGAATCCGAACGCGAACCCGATCTGCTGCGCGCCCTCGGCTGTCCGGCCGCACAGGGCTTCCATCTCGCTCGTCCCATGCCCCAGGACACCCCGCTCCGCCGGCGCGCGGCGTGCCCGGCCAGTCCACCCTGACACCGCCCTGTCCTGCCCTTTCATTCACCTGATCGATGGAGTCACTTCGTGAGAATCAATCATCCAGTCACGCAACACGAAATCATGCTCTGCGAGCGCCGCACCATCGTCTCGACCACCGACCTCAAGGGACGCATTACCAGCGCCAACCCCTACTTCGTCGAAGTCAGCGGTTTCACGCTCGACGAGCTCATCGGCGCCCCGCAAAACATCGTGCGCCATCCCGACATGCCGGAAGAGGCGTTCGCGGACCTGTGGACGACCATCCGCCAGGGGCTGCCATGGACCGGCATGGTCAAGAACCGTTGCAAGAACGGCGACTTCTACTGGGTGATGGCGAACGTGACGCCGGTTCTGGAGAACGGCCGGCCGGTCGGCTACATGTCGGTGCGGACCCGCCCGTCGCGCCAGGAAGTGGCGGCGGCGGAGCGCCTGTACGCCGCCATGCGCGCCGGGCAGACCGACGTGGTCCTGCGCCAGGGACAGGCGCTCGCCAAGGGCTGGCGCGGCTGGATCGGCGCGCTGGCGCGCATGCGGATCGCCACCCAGGCCGCCATACTGGCGACCGTGTCGACGGGCGGCTGCATGGCGCTGGCCGCGCGCGCCGGCAGCGCCGGCGACGGCTTGCTGGCGCTTCTCGTGGGCCTGTGCGGCATCCTGTCCTGGCTGCTGGTGCGGCGACGCGTGCTGCTGCCGCTGCGCCAGGCGACGGCACTCGGCACCCGGCTTGCCGGATGCGACATGACGCCACTGCTCTGCCAGCCTGCCGACAGCGAAATGGGAAGGCTGGTCGCCGCGCTGCGCCAGGTCGGCATCAACCTGCGCAGCGTCATCGGCGACGTGCGCGCCAACTTCGACCAGATGCGCACCGCCACCAGCGAGATCGCCCTGGGCAATATGGACTTGTCGGCGCGCACCGAAACCCAGGCCTCCAACTTGCAGGAAACCGCGGCCAGCCTGGAACAGCTCGCGCGCAGCGTCGAGGACAATACGCGGCAGCTCATGGAAGCGTCGAGCATGGCCGAACAGGCGGTGGACACCGCGGCGCAGGGCAAAGCGTCGGTGCAGGCGATGCTGGCGTCCATGGATGCGGTGGCCTCGTCTTCGCGGCAGGTCCTCGACATCATCGGAATGATCGACAGCATCGCCTTCCAGACCAACATCCTTGCGCTGAACGCGGCAGTGGAAGCGGCCCGCGCCGGCGAGCAGGGCCGCGGCTTCGCCGTCGTCGCCAGCGAAGTGCGCAATCTCGCGGCGCGCTGCAGCGCTTCCGCCAAGGACGTGGCCCAGCTCGTCAATGCGTCGATCGCCAGGGTCGATGACAGCGTGCGCATCAGCCGGGTGGTGGACGAGCAGGTGCAGCACGTCACCAAGGTGATCGACGGCGTGCGCCAGGTCATGCATGGGATCGCCACGGCGGCGGGAGAACAAAGCCGCGGCATCGCCCAGGTGAACGCCGCAGCGACCCATCTCGACGACCTGACGCAGCAAAACGCGGCCCTGGTCGAGCAGGCTGCCGCGGCCGCTTCCACGCTTGCCGGTCAAACCGATGGAATCGCGAATGCCCTGGCCGTGTTCAAGCTGCAGGACAAGCCGGGAACCGGGGATGTCGCTGTCCGCCGGGCGCCGGCGCTGACGCCGGGACGCACACCCGAGTTGCAACTGACCTGAATATCTCTACAACCAATATCGCCAACCATGCGCAATCCATCTCCAACCGTCGTTTCATCCCTGCAGCCCATCGAGTACAGTTTCCCTGGAAACAACGCTTCCCGCCTGATGGACAGGCTGCGCGACCTTCATTACCTGCGCACCGATGCCGAACTATCGCGCGTCCTCGGCATCAACGCTTGCACACTCAGTAAGATCCGGTCCGGAAAATCGCCAATCAGTGCTGCCGTCATCTTGCGCATCCACGAGACTTACGGGCTGCCGGTGGCCGAGCTGCGGGCGGTGCTGGCCGACGGTTGATGTAATTTGATGTCGCCATTTCAAAAGCCACCCCCGGGCCGCTCGCCTAGAATCTCGGGAGCCTCTTTGATAAGGATGACACCACCATGACGCACCCTTCCCGCACCGGCGGCCAGATCCTGGTCGATGCGCTCCATATCCACGGCGTGGACACCGCCTTCGGCGTGCCCGGCGAAAGCTACCTCGACGTGCTGGACGCCCTGCACGACTCGGACATCCGTTTCGTGATCAACCGGCAGGAAGGCGGCGCGGCGTTCATGGCCGAAGCCTACGGCAAGATGACCGGCAAGCCCGGCATCTGCTTCGTCACCCGCGGCCCGGGCGCGACCAATGCCTCGATCGGCGTGCACACCGCCTTCCAGGACTCGACCCCGATGATCCTCTTCATCGGCCAGGTCGGCAGCGACTTCATCGACCGCGAAGCCTTCCAGGAAATCGACTACCGCCGCATGTACGGGCAGATGGCCAAGTGGGTCACCCAGATCGACCGCGCCGACCGCATCCCCGAATACATCGCGCGCGCCTTCCAGGTCGCCACCAGCGGCCGTCCGGGCCCGGTGGTGCTGGCGCTGCCGGAAGACATGCTGGTCACCAAAGCGGCAGTAGCCGATGCCCGCCGCTACCAGCCGGTGCAGGCGGCGCCCTCCGCGGACCAGATCGCGCAGCTGCGCACCATGCTGGCCGAAAGCCGCAAACCGATCGTGCTGCTGGGCGGCGGCTCGTGGTCCGAGCAGGCCTGCGCCGACCTGGCCCGCTTCGCCGAAGCCAACCGCCTGCCGGTGGGCTGCACCTTCCGCTTCCAGGACCTGCTGGATAACGCGCATCCCAATTACGTGGGCGACGTCGGCATCGGCATCAATCCGAAGCTGGCCGCCCGCGTGAAAGAAGCGGACCTCGTGATCGCCATCGGCCCGCGCCTGGGCGAGATGACCACCAGCGGCTATTCGCTGCTCTCGTCCCCGGTGCCGCGCCAGAAGCTCGTTCATATCCACGCCGACCCGGACGAACTGGGCAGCGTCTACCAGGGCGAACTCATGATCGCCAGCGGCGCGCCGCAGGTCTGCGCGATGCTGGCGGCGATGGCGCCGGTGGACTCCTCGGCCTGGGCGGGCACGGTCGAGGAAGCGAAGGCCGAACTGGCCGCATGGCAGGCCCAGCCGCCGATCTTCGCCCAGGGCGGCGCGCCGCTCGACCTGTGGCAGGTGGTGCAGGAACTCATGGCGCAGGCGCCGCGCGACACCATCATCACCAACGGCGCCGGCAACTACGCGACCTGGGCCCACCGCTTCTACCGCTATGGCGGCAAACGCACCCAGCTCGCGCCGACCAACGGCGCCATGGGTTATGCGGTGCCGGCCGGGGTGGCGGCGAAGATCATCGATCCGAAGCGCACCGTCGTCACCTTCGCCGGCGACGGCGAATTCATGATGACGGGCCAGGAGCTGGCGACCGCCGTGCAATACGGCGCGGGCGTGATCATCCTGGTCTTCAACAACAATATGTTCGGCACCATCCGCATGCACCAGGAGCGCGACTACCCGGGCCGCGTGTCGGGCACCACGCTGCACAATCCGGATTTCGCGGCGTTGGCGCGCGCCTACGGCGGCCATGGCGAGGTGGTGGAAAAGACGGAGGAATTCGGGCCCGCGCTCCAGCGCGCGCTGGAGCACGCGAACGGCAAGGGACTGCCGGCGGTGATCGAACTGCGTTATGACGGCAACCTGATTACGCCGAATGCGACCCTGGAGACGATCCGCAAGAACGCGGAAGTCGCAAAAGCCAAGAACTAATAGGGTGGACCGGGCCGCGAGAGGCGGCTTCGCCGTCCGCGCGTTCACCTCACGGATGCACTGCCGCAACGCATGTTCTGGCTGAACGCGCGGACGGCAGAGCCGTCCACCCTAGCTGTTTTGCGGCCGGTTATTGTCCGAGGTTCAGCTCGGCCGGCAGCGGAATCGGCTTGTCGAAGAAACTGACCGGCTCGCCGGAAGGATTCGTCAGGAACAATGCGACGAGGGCGATGAACGCCCACACGATAATGTTGCGCAGGTTCGCAGCGCTGCCATCCGTGGCGTTGTCACCATAGATGAGGCGCTTCAGGAAATTTGAAATTTTCACGGTGTGTCCCGTTTATCGTATTTCTATACAGGTTTTCTCTCTGCGTTCAAGATAGCGCAAGTCGCAATCGTTTTCCAGACGTGCACTGTTGAGCAGCCAGTCGGTTTCATCAATAACACAACATATAGTTCCTTCGACGCATATTGAAGCGTCAATACCCGGGCACGGCGGAACAGTCTTGCTGCTCTGGTAAAATATTCGCTACTTTTTTCATCGCCGGCGCCAGCCGGCTTGCGCGCAGGATCCGCCACCACATATGTTTAGTTTCTTCAAGAGAAAGAAGCAGGAAACCCAGGCTCCCGAGCCGGCCGCGCCGAGCGCCCTTGCTCCCGCCCCCGCTCCCCAGCCGGCGCCGGAGCCGCTCAGCGCCCCCGCGCCTGTTGCGCTGGAAGCCGGCGAGCTGTTCCCGGAAACCGCCGAGCGCCCCACCACCGAGGCCGAGAAGAAGCAGTCCTGGATGACGCGCCTGAAGGCCGGCCTGTCCAAGACCTCGAACAACCTGTCGCTGCTCTTCGTGGGCGCGCGCATCGACGAAGACCTGTACGAGGAACTCGAATCCGCGCTCCTGATGTCGGACGCCGGCATGGACGCGACCCAGCACCTGCTCGACGCCCTGCGCCGCAAGGTCAAGGAAGACAAGCTGCTCGATGCCGCCGCGGTCAAGACCGCGCTGAAGGAGCTGATGGTCGAACTCCTGAGTCCGTTGCAGAAGCCCCTGGAACTCGGCCGCCACGAGCCGCTCGTGATGATGATCTCGGGCGTGAACGGCGCCGGCAAGACCACCACCATCGGCAAGCTGGCCAAGCACATGCAGCGCGAAGAGCAGTCGGTGCTGCTGGCCGCCGGCGACACCTTCCGCGCCGCCGCGCGCGAGCAGCTGATGGTCTGGGGCCAGCGCAACAACGTCACCGTGATCTCGCAGGCGTCGGGGGATCCGGCCGCCGTCGCCTTCGATGCGGTCCAGTCGGGCAAGGCGCGCGGCGTCGACGTGGTCATGGTCGACACGGCCGGCCGCCTGCCGACCCAGCTGCACCTGATGGAAGAACTCAAGAAGATCAAGCGCGTCATCGGCAAGGGCATGGATGGCGCCCCGCACGAGACCCTGCTCGTCATCGACGGCAACACCGGCCAGAATGCGCTGGCCCAGGTGAAGGCCTTCGACGACGCCCTGCAGCTGACCGGCCTGGTGATCACCAAGCTGGATGGCACCGCCAAGGGCGGCGTGCTGGCCGCGATCGCGCGCACCCGCCCGGTGCCGGTCTACTTCATCGGCGTGGGCGAGAAGCTGGACGACCTGCAGCCTTTCAATGCCGAAGAATTCGTCGAAGCGCTGCTCGGTTAACCAGACACCACATGATCGAATTCCAGTCCGTCTCCAAGCAATATTCCCATGATGCCTACGCCCTGCGCGATGTCTCGCTGAACATCGCCAAGGGCGAGCTGGTCTACCTGGCCGGCCCTTCCGGCGCCGGCAAGTCGACCCTGATGAAGATGGTGGCCGCGGTCGAACGTCCGACCGGCGGCGTGGTCACCGTCAACGGCCAGGACATCGGCCGCATCAAGAAGGCCGGCATCCCCTTCCTGCGCCGTAACCTGGGCCTGATCTTCCAGCACCAGCGCCTGCTCAACGACCGCAACATCCTCGGCAACGTGATGCTGCCCCTGCTCGTCACCGGCGCTCCGAAGGCGCAGGCCGAGGGGCGCGCCCGCGCGGCGCTCGACAAGGTCGGCCTGCTGGACCGCGCGAAAGCGATGCCGCTGGAGCTCTCCGGCGGCGAGCAGCAGCGCGTGGCGGTGGCGCGCGCCATCGTCAACCGGCCGCAGATCATCCTGGCCGACGAGCCCACGGCGAACCTCGACCGCGCCGCGGCCGACCGCGTGCTGGACGCGCTGCGCGCCTTCCACGCCGCGGGTGTGACCTGCGTGATCTCGACCCACGACGACCAGGTGCTCGGCAGCGCGACCGCACGCGTGATCCGCCTCGAACAAGGCCAGATTGTGGGAGGTGGCGTATGAGCCCGTGGTTCCGCCAGCACCGCTTCGCCTTAGGCGCGGCCCTGTCCACCGTGCGCAAGGCGCCGGGCAGCTTCCTGTTCAACGTGCTGGTGGTCGCCTTCGCGCTGATGCTGCCCTTCGCCGGCATCACCCTGCTCGACAACGTCCGTCCCCTGTCCGAACAGCTCTCGGTCGATCCGGAAATCAGCCTGTTCATGAAGCAGGATGCCACGCGCGAGGAAGCCAATGCGCTGGCCCCGCAGATCCGCCGGATCGTCGCAAGCGGCGGCCGCGCGAACGTCGGCTTCGTGCCGCGCGAGCAGGCGCTGGCTTCGCTGAAGGAAAAGAGCGGCCTGAGCGACGTGCTCGACACCCTCGGCGACAACCCGCTGCCCGACAGCTATGTGTTGAAGCTGGAAGGCTTCGCACGCGGCGGCGCGGCGGAAGGGGTCGACCTGATCGTCGGGCAGCTGCGCGCCCTGCCCGGCGTGGACACCGTGCAGGTGGACTCGGCCTGGGTCAAGCGCCTGGCCGCCCTGCTGAACATCCTGCGCCTGGCCCTGCTGCTGCTGGCCGTCACCCTCGGCATCGTGGTGATCGCAGTGGTGTTCAACACCATCCGCCTGCAGGTGCTGACGCAGAAGGAAGAAATCGCCGTCTCCAAGCTGCTGGGCGCGACCGACAATTTCATCCACCGCCCCTTCTACTACACCGGCGCCCTGCTCGGCCTGTGCGCCGGCGCCGTGGCCCTCGGCGCGGTAACGCTGGCGCTGTCGCCCCTGAACCGGGCGATCGCCGGGTTCGCGCGCCTGTACGCCTCGGAATTCCAGCTGGCGCCGCTCGGCGGACTGGAAATCGCCGGCTTGCTGGCGGTCAGCGCCGGGCTCGGCCTGATCGGCGCCATGCTCTCTGTGCAGCGTCACCTCGCGCGGGTCCGGTAAGGCAGATTTCACATGGGCAGGACTTGCAATCCTGCCCATGGTCCCCACCTGCCCGATACGGCCTATCCGTCCCTCCCTACGTGCAGACGGGCCCTCGTCCTACAGGGCTCGCTGTGCGAACGTGCGCCATCCAACAGAAGCCGTCTTCAAGCCTCCGTAACCTGTCCTTACGGCGATTTCCAGTGCTTTTAGGCGTACGTTTGAGTTGAATCAACTAAGTTCGCGCCGTCTACTCTACAGTGGAAACGGCGCGTTTTTGATTCCTATAGGCAATACTTTAGCCAAACTTAATCGATTCCGGCAAAGCGATGGCTTGCCTAGCACTCACCCCGGGAGAGTGCTAATATATGTTCCGAACACAGCGAAAATCAAGATGAGCACCCGGTAACAAGCAGTAACGCTGGTGTCGCGCGACAGGGGTTCGTGGCACATTAAGGGTGCAGCAAGATTACTACAAGGGAAATGAATATGTCCGCACAATCCGCATTGGTTCCTGCCGGCAGTCGTGCCCTCAACCTGGGTTTCACCGGCAATCTCGGCAATATCGACGCCTACATCTCGGCCGTCAACCGTCTGCCGATGCTGAGCCACGAAGAAGAAGTGTCGCTGGCTAAGTCGCTGCGGGAAAAGAATGATTTGGAAGCAGCACAGAAGCTGGTGCTCTCGCACCTGCGCCTGGTGGTGTCGATCGCGCGTGGCTACCTCGGCTACGGCCTGCCCCACGCCGACCTGATCCAGGAAGGCAATATCGGCCTGATGAAAGCGGTCAAGCGCTTCGACCCGAACCAGGGCGTGCGTCTCGTTTCGTACGCGATGCACTGGATCAAGGCCGAGATGCACGAATACATCCTGAAGAACTGGCGTCTGGTGAAGGTCGCGACGACCAAGGCCCAGCGCAAGCTCTTCTTCAACCTGCGCAGCAACAAGGTGGGCCTGGACGCGATGACGCCGACCCAGGTGGATGAGCTGGCGAAGATGCTCGACGTCAAGCGCGAGGAAGTGATCGAGATGGAAACCCGCCTGTCGGGCCGCGACATCGCCCTCGAATCGCCGACCGACGACGAAGACGACAAGTTCGCGCCGATCGCCTACCTGTCCTCGGACCAGCAGGAGCCGACCAAGGTGCTGGAAGCCGAACAGGTCACCCGCCTGCAGTCGGAGGGCCTGGAAACCGCGCTGGGCAAGCTCGATCCGCGTTCGCGCCGCATCGTCGAGGCGCGCTGGCTGGCCAACGACGACGGTTCGGGCGCCACCCTGCACACGCTGGCCGAAGAGTTCGGCGTGTCGGCCGAGCGCATCCGCCAGATCGAATCGGCGGCACTGAAGAAGATGAAGGGTGCGCTGGCCGCTTACGTGTAAGCAGGCTCAGCCAACAAAAAACCCCGCTGCGGCGGGGTTCTTTTTTTTCGGCGTGGCCGCCTCAGTGGGGTAGCTTCGACGTTTTCTGCTGCTCCTCGACCATCAGCTTCTCCAGCCCTTTCAACAGGCTGTTGGTCGCGTCGTAGGTCGAGTTCATCTGCGTCAGGACGCGATGGAAGTCGCGTGAATTGAGCTCGCCCAGTTCGAAGCTGCTAAACGTATCGGCGATCCGCGTGTAATCCAGGAAGCTGGTTCCGCGGTTCGACAGCACCACCTGTGCATCGCGCATGGTCGCATACTGCGTCGCGTAGTGCTTCAGCCGTTCCGTCGGCACGCAGGTAAGCGACTGGTTGGCCACGGTAACGTCCCAGGCTTCGTGCTGCAGCGATGGCGTCACCATACTGATGCCAACGTCTCCTCCTGCGCCAGTGACTGCATGCTTCACAGCCTCTTTGTCGGCGACACCTGCCTTGATTCCAGCGCCGGAGCCGTGATGATATTCACGACGATCGTGATGTATTCGCCGGCGAATTCCTCGAACGAGTGGGATTCGGGTACTTCGACGTGCATGGCGGTTCCGGTGGGTTGGCAGAACCGCCAAACATGGCACGCCTTTACACCGCCGTATCCATCCCCGGCCGCTTTGATGCGGGATGCATGAAGCTAGCGCCAGGCCATCAGGATGCGTTGTTCGCCGGCCGGCGCCATGCTGGAAAACATCGTCGCCGGGACCGTCAGGCGGGCGTTGAGCCGATTCGGCGGCGAGCGTGCCGGATCCTCGACCGCGATGCGCATTGCCGCATCGCGGGTCACGAACACATAGGGCGACACCGCCACGAGCGGCATCCTCCCTACCCCGCTCAGTGTCGCGTACATGCGATTGCCGCACATGCTCAAACGCATGGTCCGGCCGTTCGACAGCGCATACTCGCCCGCGATCTCGTCGAACTCGTCATACCAGACATTGTGCATGTTTGACGGAAGCACGATCCTGTCCTGCGGCGCGATGACCCGGACTTCCTCCGTCTGCGCCGATGCAAGCGCAGGCCACGCGGCCAGGGCCAACGCGACGATTCCAAGCTTTCTCATGGTGGTCTCCTTTCCGACAGCGTCCCCGCCAGTGGGCGAGTCATTCGAGTATAGGAAGCGCTCCTGCTTTAGCGAGGACAATCACTCGGCCGTTGGCGATTTTCCGCAGCCGGAAACGTGTTTCGGCTGCCTTGGCTAGAATGGTTGCTTTCATCCGGCAACGACAAGGAAATCCCGATGACCGAGCCCTACGTCCCACCCAAAGTCTGGACTCCGCCCGCCTCGAACGGCGGCACCTTCGCCAACATCAACCGTCCCGTCGCCGGCCCGACGCACGACGCCGAGCTTCCGGTCGGCAGGCATCCGCTGCAGCTGTATTCGCTGGGGACGCCGAACGGCGTCAAGGTGACGATCATGCTGGAAGAGCTGCTGGCCCTCGGCCACACGGGCGCCGAGTACGACGCCTGGCTCATCAAGATCAATGAAGGCGCGCAGTTCTCGAGCGGCTTCGTTGCCGCCAACCCGAACTCGAAGATCCCGGCCATGGTCGACCGCAGCGGCCCCGAGCCGGTGCGCGTGTTCGAATCCGGCTCGATCCTGGTCTACCTGGCCGAGAAGTTCGGCGCCTTCCTGCCCTCAAACGGTCCGGCGCGCGTGGAGACCATGAACTGGCTGTTCTGGCAGATGGGCTCCGCGCCTTTCGTGGGCGGCGGCTTCGGCCACTTCTACGCCTACGCGCCCGAGAAGCTGCAATACCCGATCGACCGCTATGCGATGGAAACCAAGCGCCAGCTCGACGTGCTGGAGCGCCAGCTGGCCGGCCACCGCTACGTGGCAGGCGACGAATACACGATCGCCGACATGGCGATCTGGCCCTGGTATGGCGGCATGGTGCGCGGCGAACTGTACGAGGCCGGCGAATTCCTGTCGGTCCACGAGTACAAGAACGTACGCCGCTGGGCCGACGAGATCGCGGCGCGTCCCGCGGTGGTACGCGGCCGCAAGGTCAACCGCGTGCGCGGCAATCCGGACGAGCAGGTAGCCGAGCGCCACGACGCATCCGACCTCGATTGAGGCATCGGCTGGCGGCAGCGAATCCTCAACTCGTTCCCTTGTAGCGTAGGCCTGTCGCCGGGCGATGGCGCTTTGCAGGCGGGAACCGCACACTGGCGTCCTTCTCCCCGATCGAAGGAACGTCGATGACAAAAGGATTCCCGCCCTTCGCGGCGCTGCTGCTGGCCCTCCTGTATGGCGGTCCCGCCCAGGGCGCGCGCTTCCAGCCCTGTGAAGATGCCCTCGGCGACAGCGTCTGTGCCCGCCAGACGGCGCCCCTGTCGCATGCGCCGGGTGTCACGGGAGAGCAGCTTTCGCTATTCGTGCGCAAGTTTCCGGCCGCCGGTCCAGGCAAGGGCACGGTGTGGCTGGTGGCCGGGGGCCCGGGAGAATCCGGCGCCTCCCTCTACCCCTTCATCGAGCGCCTGCGCCGCAGCTTTCCCGGCTTCGACCTGCTGGTGCCGGACCACCGCGGCACCGGATTTTCCAGCCGCCTCTGCCCCGCGGAGGAAGCCGCCGGCAGCCCGGGCGGCATGGCGCTCGCCGGCGCCGAATGGGCCAGCTGCTTCGATGGCTTGAACGGCCAGCCCGGGCGCGCCCGCCAGTTCACGATCACGAATGCGGCGCACGACCTGCGGCAGCTGATCCTGCGTCATCACGACGGCAAGCCGGTCTATGTCTACGCCGTCTCCTACGGCACGCAACTGGCGCTGAGGGCCTTTCAGATCGGCGCGCTGCCGGTCACCGGCCTGGTGCTCGATTCGCTCGTGCCTCTGGAAACCGCCGGGAAATGGGACCTGAGCCGGCGCTCCCTGGTGGTGGACGACGTCGGCCGCCAGGTGCTGGCGCGCTGCGACGCCGACCCGCGCTGCGCCGCCATGCTGGGCGAGCCGGCGGCAAACCTGTACCGGCGCGTGCTGGCCTCGGACACGCCGCAGGCGCATGGCTTGCCGCGCCTGATGGGACGCCTGCTCGACGTGCCGGCGCTGCGCGCACGCATACCCTGGCTGCTGCGCGACCTGGGCCAGGGAGGCGGCAGCGAAATGGCGCAGGTGAAGGCGGGCCTGCTCGATGCGGGCGCCGCGCTGGGCGACTACGTTCAGTCGTCGCCTTCGATTCCGCTGGTGGGCATCATCAGCGGCTCCGAGAACAATCTGCGCCCGCACCTCAGCGCCGCCGCATTGAAAGCAGAAGAGGACCCGCTCCTGTTCAGCAGTCCCCTGCCCGGCCTGCTGCTGCAGCCCGGCCTGCCTCTGTACCCACGCGACGGCTACTTCGGCGGCCATCCTTCCCGGCTGCCGCCCACGCTGGTATTAAACGGAACGCTGGACCCGAAGACGCACTACGAGGGCGCCGTCGAGCACGTCGCCGCCCTGCGCGGCGCGGGCAGGATCACGCTGGTCGAGGTGAAAGGCGCGCCGCACTTCATTCTGTGGACAGCGCCCGACTGCTTCGAGCGCCAGGTTGGCGCCTTCGTTGCCGGCCGCGCGCTGCCGCGGACGGATACAGCCTGCGCGGCTTATTGACTGGCCAGGGCCCGCTCGACCGCCGACACCAGATCGGCAGGGGGCACCGGCTTGTTCAGCACCGGCACGTTCTGCAGGTCCGGGCTGCACTCCGCGGCGTAGGCGGTCACGATGATGGCGGGCAGGCCGGGGCGGACGCTGCGCAGGCGCTGGACCAGCAGGTCGCCCGTCATGCCCGGCATGCGCTGGTCGGTGACGAGCGCATCGACGTGGCGGGATTCGAAGACGGCGACCGCGCCATCCGCGTTGGCCGCCGTCGACACGGCAAAGCCCGCGCGTTCGAGGTATTTCTGGAAGACGTAGAGGATCGCTTCTTCGTCGTCCACCAGGAGAATATGCTGCATGCTCATCCTTCGTGCTGGAAGCCGGCCGCCGGGTGCTGGCGGCGGTCGACCTTGAGCGCCTGGCGCACCCGCTCGGCCAGTTCGTTCAGGCGGTAGGGCTTGACCAGCAGCGGAAGCGTGGTCGCCGAGCCGATCGGAGACGGCAAATCGTCGATGTAGCCCGTCGCCAGCAGCACCGGCACCTCTGGCTGGCGCTCGCGCACCAGTTCGGCCAGGCGCAGCCCGTTCATCCCGCCCGGCATGATGATGTCGGTGAACAGCAGGTCGACGCTGCCGTAGCGGTCCATGAGTTCGAGCGCGGCTTCGCCGCTGGCCGCGCCCAGCACCCGGTAGCCCATGCCGCGCAGCGACTGCTCCGCCAGCTCCCGCACTTCCTCGCTGTCGTCCACCACCAGGATGGTGCGCCGGCCGAGGATCGCCTCGGGTGTCCACTTCGGGCTTTCCTTGTTGCCACGCTCCGCCATCATTTCCATGCCCGTCTTCGCGGCCTGCGGGAAGATCATGCGGATGATCGTGCCCTGCTGCAGGCTGCTTTCGATCTCCAGCCGGCCATGCGACTGCTGCACGAAGCCGTGCACCATCGCCAGGCCCAGGCCCGTGCCGGGACCCTTGGTCGTGAAAAAGGGTTCGGTGGCGCGCGCCACCACTTCAGGCGACATGCCCTCGCCCTCGTCGATCACGCAGATCACCACATGGCGTCCCGGCGCGAGGCGATGCTGTTCGAGCTTCTCGATGTCGTCCATGATCGAGGTCGCGACCGTGACCTTGCCGCCGTCCGGCATGGCGTCGCGTGCGTTGATCAGGACGTTCAGCAGCGCCATCTCCATATGGGTCGGATCGAGTGTGCAGGACGGCAGGCCCGGTTTCAGGTCAAGGTGCAGGTCGACCTTGTCGCCCAGGGTCCGCACCAGCATCTCGCTGAACTCGACCACCAGGGAATTCAGGTTGATGCGTTTCGGTTCCAGGCGCTGCTTGCGCGCGAAGGTCAGGAGCTGCTGGGTGAGCTTGCCGGCCTTTTCGCTGGCGAGGCGGGCGCGCTCGATGGCCTGCTCGAGCAGCAGCCGGTCGTCCATGTGCGAGCCGGCGATTTCCAGGTTGCCCGCCACCACCTGCAGCAGGTTGTTGAAGTCGTGCGCCAGGCCGGCCGTGAGCTGGCCGATCGCTTCCATCTTCTGGGCCTGCAGGTAGGATTGCTCCGAGACGCGCCGCCGCGTGATGTCCATCTGCGAGGCGAACCAGTAGAGCAGTTTGCCCTCATTGTCGAACACGGGGCCGACGAACAGGCCATTCCAGAACGCGCTGCCGTCGGCCTTGTAGTTCAGGATGTCGACCGCCACCGCCCGCTCTTCGCTCAGGGCGCGGCGGATCTCGTCGACCGTGTGCGGGTCGGTCTGTTCGCCCTGCAGGAAACGGCAGTTGCGGCCCAGGACTTCCTCTTCCTTGTACAGGGTGAGGTCGAGGAAGGCGCGGTTCACGAAAGCGATCGGGTTGTCCGGCTGGTTCGGATCGGTGACCACCATCGGCATGCGGGTCATCTCGATGGCGGCGAAGAAGATGTTGCCGCGCTCCTCGAAGCCGGGCCTGGAGATGTGCGATGCCTGCCAGTGACGAATGCCCGGGTCGCCGAGCGGACTGTAGGCGCCGCCTTCCAGGGTGCCGGCCGCCGGCGTGCCGGCACTCTGGCCGTGGCCAGCCTCGTCCTGCGGAAGCTCGTCCCGCTCTTCAGGGGTACTGCCTGTCGTCATCTGGTCTCCTCCTGTTGAGCGAAAGCGAACCGGGCGCGCCGGGAAATCGGAATTGGATTGTTGATTATAACAATTCAAATCTTGCAATCCGGATGCGCTATGCTGGCGTGCGTAGGTCGGCTCGCATCCCGATATCCCCTTACCAAATGGAGATTGACATGGTCAGCAAAAACACGATTTGCCTCTGGTTCAATGGCGCCGCCCAGGAAGCGGCCGAGTTCTACGCCGCCACCATTCCCGACAGCCGGGTCGGCGCCATCCGGCGCGCACCCGGCGACTACCCGGCCGGCAAGGAAGGCGACGTCCTGACGGTGGAATTCACGGTGGCCGGCATCCCCTGCATCGGCCTGAACGGCGGGCCGATTTTCCCGCACAGCGAAGCCTTCTCCTTCCAGATCGCGACCGACGACCAGGCAGAAACCGACCGCCTGTGGAACGCCATCATCGGCAACGGCGGCCAGGCGAGCGCCTGCGGCTGGTGCAAGGACAAGTGGGGGCTGTCCTGGCAGATCACGCCGCGCGCGCTGACCGACGGGATGGCCGATCCGGACCAGGCCGTGGCCAAGCGCGTGTTCGAGGCGATGATGACGATGACGAAGATCGACATCGCGGCGATCGAGGCGGCGCGGCGGGGATAGGCGGGACGTGACAATCCGAGCATTTCCAGGTGTGCCGTTCTGTTAGCCTGCAGCGATGAACAGCCTCCCTACCCGCATGGTCTACGCCGCCGCGGCGATCTCGCTGGCCGGCGCGGCGATCCACGTGGCCGCCATCGTCGGCGGCCCGTCCTGGTATCAGTTTTTCGGTGCGCCGCCCAGGATCGTCGACTCCGCACATGCAGGGACCTGGCTGGCGCCAGTTTCCGCTGCCGCGATCGCGTTCCTGATGGGCATCTGCGCCCTCTACGCCTGCTCGGCGCTCGGCTTGGTGCGCCGCCTGCCCATGCTGCGGCTGACGCTAGCGGGCATCGCGGCGATCTGCCTCCTGCGCGGACTCGTGGTGCTTCCCCTGGCGTTCACACATCCCGCGCTGCGCACGCCCTTCGAGGTCATTGCAGCGCTGGTCTGGGCCACGGCCGGCCTTGGTTTCGTGGCGGGATTCTTCGCGGCCAGGCCGTACTCGCCGTCGGCACACGCCGGGCGAGGCCAGGCGCGCAAGTCTCCGTGAACGCCGTGCCGGCCGCCAGGACGCAATGCTGTGGAATCAGGTACAGTGGACGTTTGTGCGCCGCCCGGGCACATGAAGCGACAAGGGAGAAGGCATGCAGCAATCCATCGTGCACATCGCACTGGTCGTACGCGACTACGACGAGGCCATCGATTTCTATGTCGGGAAGCTCGGCTTCGAGCTTCTCGACGACGGTCTCTAACGCGCGTAGGCCCGTAGATCTTTGGGCAGCTGGTAGACCGGGCAATATCGGTAGGTAGTGGAATGGCCACGGATCGTCTGGCTGAACGTCAGCGCATCCGCCACCCTGATCTTCTGGGTCTGGTCGAAGCGTGGTCCAGGCCCCGAACCCGCATCGATACAGCTCTGGCGCACTGTATACACCTTGCCTTTTTTCGACAGCACCTTGGCGCGGCAGGCGCGCGTGTGCGCGGTGCTGATGCCCTTGCCGTCGTAGCGGCGGATCGCCGCGTTCGGCGGCGATCCGCAATCCATGCTGGTGTCGACGTAGATCCCGGGTTTGAGGCGGTAAACGCCGCCTGGCTTGGGCGAGGTGTCGACGCTCGCCCAGGAGGAGGCGCAGCAGGCGATGAGCAGGCAGGAAAGGAGGGTTCGTTTCATCGGAATCGACTTTATGTGATCGAAACCGCAGTCTACGTCCGCCCTGCCCTGCCGCTCGGTTCGCCCGCTAACCTTGGCGCCTCACGGCGATCACTGCCCCTGCAGGGCCGCGATGCGCGATTCGATCGGCGGATGGCTCGAGAACAGCGCCAGCGCGCCCTTGCCCGAAATGCCGAATGCGGCCATGTTCTTCGGCAACTCGCCCTCGGCCAGGCCGCCCAGGCGGCGCAGCGCGGCGATCATCGGCTGCGGACGGCCGATGATCCGGGCGGCGCCGCGGTCGGCGCGGTATTCGCGCTGGCGCGAGAACCAGGCCACGATGATCGAGGCCAGGATGCCGAACAGGATCTCGCAGACGATCACCGTCACCATATAGCCGATGCCGGGGCCGGACGATTCTTCGTCGTTCTTGCGCAGCATGCTGTCGACAAAATAGCCGACGATGCGCGCCAGGAAGATGACGAAGGTGTTGACCACGCCCTGGATCAGGGTCAGCGTCACCATGTCGCCGTTGGCGATGTGGGCCACTTCGTGCGCCAGCACGGCCTCGACTTCTTCCTGGGTCATCGACTGCAGCAGGCCCGTGGACACCGCCACCAGCGAGCTGTTTTTGGTGGTGCCGGTGGCGAAGGCATTCGGTTCGCCTTCATACACGGCCACTTCCGGCATCCCGATGCCGGCGCGCTGGGCTTGCGCCGCGACGGTATCGACCAGCCAGCGCTCGGTGGCGTTGGCCGGCTGGGTGATCACGCGTGCGCCGGTCGACCACTTGGCGATGGTCTTCGACATCAGGAGCGAGATGAAGGCGCCGCCAAAGCCCATCAGGGCGGCGAACACCAGCAGCATGCCCAGGTTCAGGCCGTTCGAAGTGAGGAAGCGGTTCACGCCGAGCAGGCTGGCGGTGAGGCTCAGCACCAGCATCACGGCGACGTTGGTGACGAGGAAAAGGACAATGCGTTTCATGATGGTTCCTTCAATAGCGATCTAAATGGTTTATTCGGTTTGGGCGTCAAGCTGCGTCTCCACGCGGCGGATCGCCACGCGCACGATGCGGCGATCCTCGACCGCCAGCACCTCGAAGCGCAGGCCGTCGGCCTCGATGGCGTCGCCCGCCACCGGCAGGGTCTCGAAGCGCTGCAGCAGGAAGCCGGCCAGCGAGCTGTAGTCGGCGTCTTCCTCGACCAGGGCGTCGGTTTCCAGCAGCTGCTCGAGCAAGTGCAGGTCGGCGCTGCCGTCGGCTTCCCAATGTCCGGGGGCCTGCTGGCGGATCGCCGGCTGCTCGTCCTCGTCCGGGAATTCGCCGGCGATCGCCTCCAGCAGGTCGATCGGCGTGAGCAGGCCCTGCACCACGCCGTACTCGTCGGCCACCAGCACCAGCTGGCCGTGGGCGCGCTTGAGCGTGTCCATGGCCCTCAGCACGCCCGCCGTGTCGGGCAGGACGATCGGTTGGCGCAGCAGGTTCGTGTCGTTCTCGTCGATGTGGCGGTGCATGAGCAGCGCGCCGATCAGGTCCTTGGTGCGCGCCACGCCGACCACATGGTCGACATCGCCGCGGCAGACCGGCAGCTGGTTGTGCGGCGTCTCCTGCAGCTGCTGCAGGATGATGCCGGGCTCCTGGGCCAGGTTCACCCAGGACATCTCCGCGCGCGGCGTCATGATCGAGCGGATCGAGCGGTCGGCCAGGCGCAGTACGCCGCTGACCATATTGCGTTCCTCCACCCCGAAGGCTTGCGCTTCCGTGGCCGGCACGGCCTGGTCTTCTTCCTGCACGGCCTGGTGCTGCTTGCCCAGCAGGCGCAGTACCGTGTCGGCGGTGCGCTCGCGGAATGGCACGCGCGCCTCGTTCTTGAGGAAGTTACGGCGCGCGAACTGGTTCAGGGTCTCGATCAGCACCGAGAAGCCGATCGCCGCATACAGGTAGCCTTTCGGGATGTGGAAGCCCAGGCCCTCGGCCACCAGGCTCAGGCCGATCATCAGGAGGAAGGACAGGCACAGCACCACCACGGTGGGGTGGGCGTTGACGAAGCGCGTGAGCGGTTTCGAGGCCAGGATCATGACGCCGATCGAGATGATCACGGCCGCCATCATGACGCCCAGCTGCTCGACCATGCCCACCGCCGTGATCACGGCGTCGAGCGAGAACACGGCGTCCAGCACCACGATCTGCGCCACCACGGCGGCGAAGCTGGCGTAGACCTTGTTGCCGGTCTGCGTGTGCACGACGCCTTCCAGGCGCTCGTGCAGTTCGACGGTCGCCTTGAACAGCAGGAAGAAGCCGCCCAGCAGCAAAATCAGGTCGCGTCCCGAGAACGAGAAGGCGCCGAGCGAAAACAGCGGCGTGGTCAGGGTGACCAGCCAGGAGACGATCGTCAGCAGGCCGAGACGCATGCCCATGGCCAGCGACAGGCCGATGAGGCGCGCCTTGTCGCGCTGGTGCGGCGGCAGCTTGTCCGCCAGGATCGCGATGAAGATCAGGTTGTCGATGCCGAGGACGATTTCCAGGAACACCAGGGTGAACAGACCCACCCATATTCCGGGGTCGAATAGCCATTCCATTGTGCTTGCCTTATCAAGTGAAGAGAACATCGGGCCGCCGGCACGCGCGCGGCGCGTGCCAAGTCGGCTCAGGACGAAAGACGGCAGGCGCGCCCGCCCGCCTCAGGCGGCGCAGGGCGGCTTGAGGGGCGGCGGCAGGGAATGGGAGCGCGGCGCAGCGTCGTGCGGCGGCAGCGCGCCGGCTGGCCAGGCGGCCAGGCGCAACGAGGGTTCGTGGTTGACGATGTCGTGCAGGTCGGCGACCGAAGGCGGCTCGTCGGGGTCGACGTCGCCACGGCTCTCGCCCGTGGAGGTATCGGCTTCGAGCGCCAGCACCACGGCGTCACCCTGCTGCGCGCCGGATACGGACATCGACAGCGCAAAGACGTTCAGGGGGAAGAGCAGGATCAGGAAGATGACGAAAAGTCGTCTCATACAATGCAGGGGGACATGACGGCGCCAGTATAACATGGCGCCGCCCCGGGGCTGGCCGGCTAGGCCAGCACGGCGCGCGCCCCTGCTTCCACGGCCGCCATCGCCGCCAGGTAGGGCGCGGGCCCATGGCTGATGCGCGCCACCCCGGCGGCGGCGAGGCGCGCCACCGAGGGCGCCCCCGGCATCATCATCACGTTCAGCGGCAAGGCGGTGGCCGCCGCCAGCTCGCCGATGACCTCGATGTCGAGCAGGCCGGGGACGAACAGGCCGCTCGCGCCCACCCGCGCATAGGCCTCGGCGCGCGCGATGGCCTCGCCCAGCACGGCCCGCGGCGCCACGTCCGGTGCAAAGAACACGTCCGTCCGGGCATTGATGAACAGCGGCACCCCTCTCGACTCGGCGGTGGCGCGGATCGCGGCGATCCGGGCGCACTGGCTGTCGATGTCGTAGAGGCCCCTGCCCGCAACGACGCGGTCTTCGAGGTTGATGCCCGCCACACCCTGCTCGAGCAGGAGGGCGACATTGGCCGCCGCGGTGTCCGGGTCGCTGCTGTAGGCGCCTTCGATGTCCACGGTGACCGGCAGCGCGGCCGATTGCGCGATGCGACCGGCGACCTGCGCCACCAGCGCCAGCGGGATCTCCTCGCCGTCGCCGTAGCCGTGCGCGGCCGCGAGCGCCCAGCTGCTGGTGCCGATCGCCCGCGCGCCGGCGGCCGCAACCGCCTTCGCGCTGCCCGCGTCCCAGGCGTTGTACAGCACCAGCGGGCTTCCCTTCACGTGCAGCGCCGCCAGTTGCGATGCCGCCTGCCTTTGTTCCTGCATGATGTCTCCTTCGCTTTGGTGGATTGTGGAACGGATGATCGCGCTCTTCCCGGTCCGCCGCAATGACCGGCCCTTGCGCGGAAATATGACCTCCGAGGTGATGGAGGCGGCGCAGGCGAGCCGATAGAATGGCGCCATGAAAAACGACGATCCCGCAAAAGGAGAGCAGGCCACCGTCGGCGCCATGCTGCGCGAGTGGCGCGTGGCAAGGCGCCTGAGCCAGCTCGATCTCGCGCTGCATGCCGACGTTTCGGCGCGCCACCTCAGCTATGTGGAAAACGGCCGGGCCAGGCCGAGCCGCGAGATGATCGCGCGGCTGGCGGACGCCCTGGCGGTGCCGCTGCGCGAACGCAATGCCCTGCTGACAGCCGGCGGTTTCGCGCCGGAGTATGCGCGAACCAGCCTGGATGCGCCCAGGCTGGCGCAGATGCGCTATGCGGTCGACGCGATCCTGGCGCAGCAGGAGCCCTACCCAGCCTTCCTGCTCGACCGCCACTGGAACATCCTGATGGAGAACAAAGCGGCCACGCGGGTGAACCGCTTCATGCTGGGCGGCCGCGACAGCCGGCACAGCAATATGCTGCGCCAGTTCTTCGACCCCGAGGACCTGCGCGGCGCGGTGGAGAACTGGGAGGAGATCGCCAGTTCGATGCTGCGCCACCTCCACAACGAGGTGGCGGCGGCGCGCCCCGACCCGCAGGCCGCAGCCCTGCTGCAGGAAATGCTGGCCTACCCCGGCGTGCCAACCCACTGGCGCCAGCGCGACATCGGCACGGCGCCGGCGCCGGTGCTCACCGCCTGCTTCCGGCAAGGCGAGGTCCGGATCAGCTTCTTTTCCACCATCACTACCTTCGGCACGCCGCGCGACCTCACGCTGGAGGAGCTGCACATCGAATCGTGCTTCCCCATGGATGCCCGGACCGAGGCCTTCTGCAAGTCCCTGCGCAAGGACTGACATACCGACGTCGGTGAAGAAACCGCACAGACGGTGACCATTTCCCGCATCTTTGCCGACAAACTTGCGACAGATCGCAGCCGGCGCCTGCATACGATGGAGGGCCTTCCATCGTCAATACGATTCCCATGCGCCCGATATTTCCTTCTGCGCGCCTGGCTGCCGCCGGGCTCCTTCCCTTCCTGACTTTACTGTCCGCCTGCGGCGGTGGCGGCGGTGACGGCGGCGATCCGCTGCCGCCACCAAGCCAGGCCCCGGTCGAGCAGCGCGTCGCCGGCGAAGCGGTGTTCAAGGTGCGCGGCGCCGGCAGCGGCTGGGTGGCCCTGGCCGAGAAGCTGCAGCCCTCCTTCACGGCCCGGCGGCGCCCGGTGCGGCGCCTGCTGGTGGCCGAGGGCGCCATAGCCGGTAACGGCTATGCGCCGCCGGAAGGCTGGTCGCTGATCGACTTCGCCGTCCACCCCAGCCGCGAGATCAGCGCCGTCATCGCCACCGACAGCCAGGTGCGCCTGCTGCGCCTGGACCGGCGCGGCGCCGTGATCGCCCAGTTCGACTTCCAGGATGCGACGATTCCCGATGACCCCTATATCGGCGACCCGAATACCATTCCCGACCACAAGGCCCTGCTGCCGCGCGCCACCCGCGATGCCGTGCGCCTCGCGCCCCTGGGCGAGCACCTGGCGCTGGCCCTGCATACCGGACGCAACTCGATCCTGGCCTACCGCTACAGCTACAGTGCCGGCGGATTCAAGCGCGAATGGCGCACCCTGGTCGAACCGGGCGTCGCCGTGGGCGGCAGGTCGACCACCAGCGGCACCTTCGACCCTTTCGGCGGCCTGCACGACCAGTGGCAGGTGCTGCTGGACACCGATGCGAGCGGACGCGTGGCGGTCGCGGTCAACCTGAACCCGACGGACTACGCCGAAGGCCATGCGGCGCATTTCAGGGAGACGCTGCCGGCAGACTTCTTCACCGGCGCGCTGCTCACCGAGCTGGCCCCGGACGGACGCCGGATCGGCACCAGCTACCTGGAGACGCGGGTGCAGACCGAAGTCAAAGCCATCAAATGGCATGGCGAATCCATCGTCGCGGTCGGCCGCTTCCTGCCGACGCGCCTCCCTGACGGCAGCGGCTGGGATGGCCTGGTGAGCGTGATTCCGGCGGGCCGGCACGGCAGGGCGAGCTACCGCGCGCTCGACATCGAGCGCGGCGACGCCCTGCTCGACGTGACCTCGCTGCCGAACGGCCGCCTGCTGGCGGCGGGCAGCAGCGGCTATATCCAGAATCCGGCCGGCGCCAGCATCTCGGAAGAAGCCAAACCGCTGCTGCTGGTGCTGGAAGGCGACGGCGCCCTGCGCGAGAAGTTGACGGTCGGCGGCGGACCGCGCCACAACCAGGTGCGCTCGGTGGCGCCGCACAACGGCGCCTACTTGAGCGGGAGCCTGGAAAACGGACCGGGCACGCATTCGGCCGATGCCGACCCGGCCCTGCTGCGTGCCGACGGCGTCGTGCGCGGCCTGCGCCTGCCCTGAACCGGGAGGGTCAGGCCCCCAGGTGCTCGATCAGGATCGTCGTCCCGACCAGCACCAGCACCACACCGCCGATGCGCTCGGCGTTGCGGCCCACCACGGCGCCCAGGCGCCGGCCGAGCAGCACGCCGATGGTCACCATGGTGGTGGTGGCCACGCCGATCGACAGTGCGGCGTGCACGATCGAGACGTCGACGAAGGCCAGGCCCACGCCCACCGCCGCTGCATCGATGCTGGTCGCCACGGCGGTGAGCACCAGCACCAGCAGGTTCTGCCTGCCGCCCGCCTCTTCCTCCTCCTCGTCGGAGCCGAAGGACAGCCAGATCATGCGGCCGCCCAGGCCGAGCAGCAGCACGAAGGCGATCCAGTGGTCCCACTGGCGGATGGCGTCGGCGGCCAGCGAGCCGAGGGCCCAGCCGATCACGGGGGTGATGGTTTCGATGCAGCCGAACAGCAGGCCGATGCGCAGGGCTTGCGGGAAGGTCGGGCTGCGCAGGGCCGCGCCCTTGGCGATCGCCGCGGCAAAGGCGTCGGTCGACATCGCGAGGGCGAGGAATACGAGGGCGGTGAAGGTCATGCTGGGGTCTCTCGATGCGGGCGCGGACGACGGCGCAGCCGCGCGCCCGACACTGCGCGGATGGGCCGTTGGTCTCGCCAACCCAGCGCAAGCTGAGGGCGCCCGCGCCACGGTCCGTATCGGTACCGAGTATGTTGACACGGGCACTCGCGCATCGCGCGCGAGCAGGCTACTCCCCAAAGGGTGTGGGCATTCTAGAAGGAAACACCTTCGGCCGCAAGCGGTCCTTGCGCCAGCAGGTAGCGGCGCCGCATCATCTCCAGCATCTCCCCGGCCGGCACCGGGCGCGCGATGTAGTAGCCCTGCACCTCGTTGCAATCGAGCTTGCGCAGGATGGCCAGCTGCTCCTCGGTCTCGACGCCTTCGGCCACCACCGACATGCCGAGCGCATGCGCCATCGATACGATGGCCTGGAAGAAGACCTTGCCCTCCTTCGAGTTACCGAGCTCCATGGTGAAGGCGCGGTCCACCTTCAGCACGTCCATCTTGAGGCGCTGCAGCTGCGACAGCGAGGAATAGCCGGTGCCGAAATCGTCCACGTGCAGCTTCACCCCCAGGGCGCGCAGGGCCGCCAGTTCGGCCAGGATGTCGTCGTGGTCGCCCATCATGGCCGATTCGGTGATCTCGACCTCGATCAGATTCGCGGGTACGCGCCAGCGATTCAATGCGCGGCTCAGCTGGCGCTGCACGCCGCCGCGCTGGAACTGCTTGGGCGAGACGTTGATCGACACCGGCACCAGCGCCACCCCGGCCTCGCGCCAGGCGGCCAGCTGGGCGCAGGCCTTGTCGATCACGACCTCGCCGATGCGCACGATCAGGCCGGTGGATTCGGCCAGCGGGATGAAGTCGCCCGGCGAGACGAGGCCCAGTTCCGGATGGCGCCAGCGGATCAGGGCTTCCATGGAAAGGAGCTCGCCGCTGCGCGCATCCACGCGCGGCTGGTAGTACAGGGTGAACTGGTCGCGCTCGATCGCTTCCAGCATGTGCTGCTTCAGGCGGGCGCGCGTGTTCAGGGTGTTCGACAGGGCCGGATCGAAGAAGCGGTACTGGCCCTTGCCCTCGTTCTTGCCGGCGTACATGGCGATGTCGCTGTGGCGCACCAGGGTCTCGGCGTCCTGGCCGTCGCGCGGGAACATGCTGATGCCGATCGAGGAGCCCACCGCGTGCAGGTCGTCGCCGATCAGGAAGGGCACGCCGAAGGCTTCGACGATGCGCGCCGCCACCGAGGCAGCCTGGCGCTCGCCCTCGACCGGCTGCAGCAGCACCAGGAACTCGTCGCCGCCGAAGCGCGCCACGCTGTCCTGGGGACGCAGCAGCGACAGCAGGCGCTGCGCGGCGCTCTTCAAGAGCTGGTCGCCGACCGCATGGCCGTGGGTGTCGTTGACCACCTTGAACTCGTCCAGGTCGATGAACAGCAGGGCCAGGCCCTCTTCGTTCGCGCGCGCCTGGGCCAGCCGCTCCGGCATGGCGCCCAGAAAAGCGTGGCGGGTCGCCAGGCCGGTGAGCACGTCCTCGTTGGCCATGCGTTCGAGCTGGTCCTCATGCGCCTTTCTTTCGCTGATGTCCTGCAGGGTCACGGCCAGGCCGTTGCCGACCCGGACCAGGCGCCGGTGGCCCCAGCTGATGTTCAGGCGGTTATCCAGGGGCATGCGGCGGTCGTCCTCGTAGAAGCCGGCTTCCATCGCCTTGCGGTAGGTGGACATCAGCTCTTCGCCGAACAGGCCCGTGTCGATTTGGGCCAGGCTCGAACCCACCAGCTGCTCGCGCGTCATCCCGTAGAAGAAGGCGCCGCGCTCGTTGCAGTCGACGATGCGGAAGTCCAGAATGCTGCCGTCGCGGGCGCGCACGGCGGCCGCCATGTAGAAGCCGTCGTTGCCGCTTTCGGTGGCGGTGCGGTAGGCGCGCTGCACCTCCTGCTTCTCGCGTTCGCGTTGCAGGGAGCGGCGCGCCATCACCGCCCCAAGCACGCCCAGGAGCAGCAGGCCGATGCCCGCGACGATGGCGCGGTCGCGGCTCTCCCGCCAGTAGACTTCCGCCGTCGCCAGCGCGGTGGCGTGCGACAGGCCGACCAGGGCCACCAGCGGATAGACGCTCGAATGGCGCCAGCCCAGCACGCGCGCCTGGCCGTCGGCGAAACCGTATTCGCCCTCGACCTTGCGCACGCCCCGCTCGCTGGCCCACAGGCCGCCGCGCAGCGGCAGCACGGCGGCGCCGCCGTCCAGGTAGGCACTGCCGTCGCTGCGCTGCTCGACGCGCAGGCGCCCCTCGAGGCCGGCCAGCGCCACCACACCGCCCGCGCCCAGGGTGGCGGGGCTGATGAAGGAAGTGAAGTAGCGCGCATCGACGGCCATCAGCACGATGCCGTCGAATTCATCCTCGCTCGTGTCGAGGCGGCGCGTGAACAGCACCAGCTCGCCGCCCTCGCCGAAGCGCGGCGGCGCGGCCCCGACCCGCAGCGCGGTCGAGATGTGGTTGCGGTGCTGGATGAAATACGGCGCCGAAGCGAGGTCTTCGCCGATCAGGAGCGGACGGGTCGAGGCGCGCACGATGCCGCTTCTGTCGACCACTGCCACCATGCGGAAGGCGCTATCGGTGAACATGCCGTCGCGGCGCAGTTCATCGATCAGGCCGGCGTCGCGCCCGTGCTCCCAGCTGAACTTCAGCTGCATGGTGATCTGGTCCATCTGGCCCACCGAGCGCGTGATGTACTGCTCGTAGGCTTCGGCATAGGCGCTGGCGTCCTTGCGCGCCTGCCCTTCCGCGCGTTGGTGCTCGGCGTTCGCGCGCACCACCGTGGCGATCCACAGCGCGGCCGCCAGGAGCAGCGCCAGCGCCGGCCACACGACGACGAGGTAGCGGTTGGTGCGGGAAAAGGCGAGGCCGGGATACTTGTTCATGCGGCGTATTTCAGTTTGGCAAGATGCCGGGCAGTCTACGCAGCAAAGATGTCAAGCTTGTGACATGGTCGTGGGCCCGAAGCGATGGCACGCTAAGTGAGAATGCACGCATATTTCCGGAACCGGAGATGGCATCATGCTCCCGTCTGACCGAGAGTCCCTATTCGAAAGGAATGTATGAAGATTGTCATCCAGGCCGTGCTGGGTTTGTCGCTGGCCGCGATCCACCCCGCGTTTGCCGCTCCCGCGACGCCTCCGGCGCAGGCCGCCGCGCACAACCCCGCCCACGTGAAAGCCGTGCAGGACCTGCTCGGCGCCATGCAGGCCGAGAAGATCCTGCGCGGCGTCGCAGGCCGCAGCCGTTATCCGAGCGAAGCGCAGCGCAAGGCCGTGTTCGCGCGGCTCGACAGGATGCCGCCGGCGCAGGTCTACCAGCGGCTGGCTGCGCCGCTGACCGGCGTGATTTCCCTCGACACCGCCACCGAGATGACCCGCTTCTACAATACGCCCTACGGCAGGCAGGTCATCCACCGGAAGTACAACAGCGGCCCGCAGATCGTGATGCCGGGGATGACGGAAGCCGTCCCGCCGGAAGAAAAGAAGGAGCGCAAGCGTGCGGCGTACGTCCAGGCCAGCAAGGAACTGGCGGATGCGCAGCCGGCGATCGAACGCGAGGCATTCAGGCTGCTGCAGATGATCAACACGCAGAAGATCTGACGCAGGGGATCTAGAATGCAAGCCGTGCACCGGTTTCGACCTGAAGACCCATGCCCGGGCGCAATGATAAGGGCCATGTTGTTGACGGTCCTCCTTGCGCTTGCTCCGTCCCCTGTTTCCGCCGAGGCGGCGAAAAAGCACTGCTGGACTTTTCCGCGGGATTACGTCGTTTCCCGTCCCCTCAGCGTCAAGGAGGTAGAAGAGGTCGAGTTGCAGAAGACGTTGGCCATGCTGAAAACGCTGGAAGACTTGCCGAGGCTGCCGTTTGCTTTTCAGAATGAGCAGTGGACTGCGTTCAAGTCAAGGATGCGCAAGGGAGACCAGCTCGTCGAGTTCAGTTCCGACGAACGCTCATGGCAACATCTCGCAGGCGAAGCCGGCTACGCCATTCTGCGCGCCGGCTGTATCGTCGAGAAGATGACGACCGTAATCAACTGATCCAGCTCGTGGGAAACCCGTCAGCGCTGCTGATCAAAGCTATGTTCGTGCCCGAATGTCAGACCTGAGCCCGCAGCAGCGCTCCGGGAGATCGAGCAGTACCGCGCGCCGCTTGCCCCTCCTGCCCGGGCGCCTCGCCGCCCTGGACGCTTTTGTCTTTTCCCTGAAGCCAGGACCAGGGCAGCCGACAATTCGACCTGGTGATAGAAAGTATTCAGGATTCCATCCATGCCAATTTCTCTTCCAGACCGGCTGGAGACACGCCGTTTGACCTTGCGCGAACCGCGCGAAGCGGACGCATCGCTGATCTTCGAGGCTTACACCCAGGATCATGAGGTAGCGCGCTACATGGTCTGGCGACCGCACCAGACCCTTCGGGAAACGGAACAGTTCATCGCTTATTGCATGGAAGGATGGCGCAGCGGCCGTACCCGGCCGTATGTCATCACGCTCCACGGCGACGAGCACGTCCCGATCGGCATGCTGGAAGCGCGCATCGCTTCACACACCATCGACATCGGGTATGTCTTGCAACGGGCCTGTTGGGGAGCGGGCTACATGGCCGAGGCGCTCATCGCGCTCAGCGATGCGGCCCTGGCGCACCAGGACTGCTTCCGGGTGCAGGCGACCTGCGACACGGAAAACAGTGCCTCCGCACGGGTCCTGAAAAAATCCGGATTCGTCCTGGAAGGCCGTCTCGAACGGCACCTCATCCTGCCGATCCTGGCGCCTGAACCGAGAGCATCCCTGATGTTTGCGCGCTGCCGGTAGCAGACGCCACCAGCAAGGCGTCAGAGCCGTCAGGCTGAACTTGTGGCTTGGAAGCAGCAGCATTCCGGCAGCGATCGCAGTAGTATGCATGCATGAGCACCGAGCCCAACCAGCTTCCTCCTGCTTGCCGGCGGCGTAACCATGTGATGGCGGCGTATGTCGACGCGTCCGCCATCATCCGGATGCGCCTGGGGCCGGAGACAATCGAACGTTTTGCACGCGATGCGGGCGTGCCCTTTCACGTGGTGCTGCGCGTGTTGATGGCAGGAGGCCCTCGCAGGCCTTGTGCGCGCTTCCACGAACCGGCCCGCCAGGCCGGCCCGGGCGACGACAGTTCGGCTGCGTCGTCGGTCTATTTCCGGGTGCCCATGGCGTCGGCTGCGGAGCCCTGGGGCGTGAACAGGCGGGTGGACCGAAAGACGGCCCTGCTGGTCGACGCGGCGATCAGCGCCGCCGCTTCGCATGGCGTCGCGGGCGCGGCCGCGGAGCTGATCGACCTGGGACTGCCTGTGGAGTTCGTGTTCCGGGTACTGTGCAATCCCGTCTCGCGGCGGCGCTACCTGTCAGCCATGCCGATGGACGAAGGCCTTCCGGCGTCCGGCCAGGCGGGGATGTGCCGGCGGCGCAGCCGCCTGCAGGCCGCCTACGTCAACGCGGCCCTCACGATCAGCAGGGTGGTCAGCGTCCAGCGTGCCGAAGCCATCCTGGTCGAGCAAGGCGTGCCGGAGCGGGTGATCGTCCGTGTCCTGTACCTGAACGGCCTGCGCAGGAACCATGGCGGGGCCGCCATGGACGCGCACGCCCCTGGCCTCAGGCCGGCGACAGCATGTAACCCGCCCCACGCACCGTCTTGATCAGCGACTTGGCCCGCCCCAGCGCCTTGCGCAGCCGCAGCACGTGCACGTCCACCGTGCGCTGGTCGAGCGACTCGTGCGCTTCCCACAGGTGTTCCAGCAGCTGGGCGCGCGAGAAGACCTGGCCCGGGTGGCACAGCAGGAAGCGCAGCAGCCGGTATTCGGCGTGGCGCACCTCGACCTTGTGGTTGCCGACCCGGACGCTGCAGCTGAGCGGGTCCAGCACCAGCCGGCCCGAACGCAGCAGGCGCTCGTCGGGCGCCTCCTCGGGCGGCGGCTGGGGGATGAATTCGGGGGCGGGGGCCGGCGCCGGAGCGCTGCGCTCGGCGTCAAGGCAATCGGCCGCCAGCAGGATCACCGGCTTTTCGCGCAGGCCGCCGGCGCCGCGCAGGCGCGCCAGCAGGCGCATGCCGCCTTCCTGGCGCAGCATCGATTCCTGCAGCAGCAGTTCGGGGCGCTCGCGCCCGATGAAATCCCAGGCCTGCGCCAGGCTCGGGACGCTGTGCCAGACCCACTCTTCCTCGTGCAGCGAGTACTTGAGCAGTTCTGCGATGGCCGGCTTGTCGTCGACCACGAGAACGATCGTGTTAGCCGTCGTCATGGGAGTCCGAAAGAAAATCCGGCGGCCCAGGCCGCCGGTGTGTCACGAGAGACGGAGGATCAGTAGATCGCCTTGCCCGAGCCGTCCTTCAGCTGCTGCTTCCAGTTGGCCTGCACCAGCTTGACGACCGATGCCGGCATCGGCACGTAGTCCAGCTCGGCGGCTGCCGGGGCGCCGTTCTTGAAGGCCCAGTCGAAGAACTTCACGACTTCCGCGCCCTTGTTGCCATCGGCCTGGGTCTTGTGCATCAGGATGTACGAGACGCCGGTGATCGGCCAGCTCTGCTTGCCCGCCTGGTCGGTCAGCACCACGCCGAAGCCCGGGGCCTTGGTCCATTCCGCGCCGGCGGCGGCGGCCTTGAAGGCGTCGTCGTCAGGCTGCAGGAAGGCGCCGTCCTTGTTCTTCAGCTGGGTGTGCGACAGCTTGTTCTTCTTGGCATAGGCCCACTCGACGTAGCCGATCGCGCCCTTGATGCGCTGCACGTTGGCGGCGACGCCTTCGTTGCCCTTGCCGCCCACGCCCACGGCCCACTTCACGGTGGTGCCGGCGCCGACGCTGCTCTTCCATTCCGGGCTGGTCTTCGACAGGTAGTCGGTCCACAGGAAGGAGGTGCCCGAGGAATCGGCGCGGTGCACGACGGTGATGTCGGCGTCCGGCAGCTTCACGCCCGGGTTCAGGGCGGCGATCGGCTGGGCGTTCCACTTGGTGATCTTGCCCAGGTAGATGTCGGCCAGGACCGGACCGGTCAGCTTCAGCTGGCCCGGAGCGACGCCGTCGACGTTGACCACGGCGACCACGCCGCCCATGATGGCCGGGAACTGCATCAGGCCTGCCTCATCCAGTTCTTCGGCCTTCAGCGGCATGTCCGAGGCGCCGAAGTCGACGGTCTTGGCCTTGATCTGCTTGATGCCCGCGCCCGAACCGACCGACTGGTAGTTCAGGCCGTTGCCGGTGGCAGCCTTGTACGACTCGGCCCACTTGGCATAGATCGGGTAGGGGAAGGTCGCGCCGGCGCCGGTCATGTCAGCGGCGAAAGCGGTCGACATCGCGAGCACGGCGGCAGTAGTGGCTGCAGCGGCGAGGATCTTCTTGAACATTGGCTTGTTATTCCTATTCCTGGTTGAGGGGGGGGGCCGTTATGAATTCGTGACCACGCGGCAAAGTCTAGTCCGCGAATATGACGGGTTTATGACCTCATCAAACTTGAATTCATGACCGCCTCGATGACATGGTGCGCGCGCGTCCCTCCCGCCTTTGCTATGATGGGCATATCAAAAACACAAAGGATGATCCGATGCGTCCCCTGCTCCGTGTCCTCGCCCTTTCCACCGCCTCCGCGCTGCTTCTGGGCGGCTGCTCCAGCCTGCAGGAGCGCCTGCCCGAGGCGCGCTACACCCTCGCAGAGCGCCAGACCCTGCCGCTGGACGATCGCCTGACCATCACCTATGAGGGCGCGGAAGACAGCCGCTGCCCGGACAACGCGCGCTGCATCTGGCCGGGGCGCCTGGTCTACCGCTTCACGATGCGCGTGGGCAGCGTGGCCCAGGCCTTCTACCTTGTACAGGGCCAGCCCGGCTATATGTCGCCGGCGCTGCGCGGCTCGCGCATCGAGCTCGATCACCTGACGCCGCCGCCACCGCGCGGCATGGCGGGCGCCGCGCCCGGCGCCTATCCGGTGACCTTCAATATGTACGCGCAGTAAGCACATCCTTTGCCGAGGCCGAACCCATGAAAGCAAGCGCGCTCGCCTGCGGGCTGACCCTGTCCATCGTCCTGGCGGCCGCGCCCGCCACCGCGAAGACGCCGGTGGCCACCGGCACGGGCGGCGCCGTCGCCACCATCAGCGAGCAGGCCTCGCAGTCGGCCATGACGATCCTGAACCAGGGCGGCAACGCCATCGACGCGGCGGTCGCGGCCGCGGCCACGCTGGGCGTGACCGATCCCTTCAGCTGCGGCATCGGCGGCGGCGGCTTCATGGTCATCTATCTCGCGAAGGACAAGCGCGTCATCACCATCGACCACCGCGAGACGGCCCCCGCCAGCTTCACGCCCCACGCTTTTCTGGAGAACGGCAAGCCCGTCGATTTCGAGACGGCGGTCGCGAGCGGCGCGGCGGTCGGCGTCCCGGGCACGGTGCGCGGCTGGCACGAAGCCCTCACGCGCTACGGCAGCATGGATTTCAAACGGGTGCTGGCCCCGGCCATTACGGTGGCCGACAAGGGCTACAAGGTCACTGAAATTTTCTCTCATTTGACGGCCGAAAATGAAAGAAAATTTCAGCTCTATGCGCCCACCAGCGCGCTCTACCTGCGGGGCGGCAAGGCCGTGCATCCGGGCGAGCTGATCCGCAACCCGGGCATGGCCAGGGCCTACCGCGAGATCGCGGCAGGCGGCGTGAAGGCCTTCTACGAAGGGCCGATCGCACGCGCCATCGTCGACGCCGTCAACAAGCCGCCGCTCGCGCCCGGCAAGACCGCGCGCCCGGGCCGCATGAGCATGGCCGACCTGGCCAACTACGAGGCGCGCATCCGCCAGCCGCTGCGCAGCACCTACCGCGGCTACGAAATCTACGGCATGCCCCTGCCCAGCAGCGGCGGCGCGACGGTCGCCGAGGCCCTGAACATCCTGGAGGGCTTCGACTTCAAGGGCATGCCGCGCGCCCAGGCCGAGCACACCTATCTCGAAGCGAGCCGCCTGGCCTTCGCCGACCGCAACGCCTACCTGGCGGACCCGGAATACGTCGATGCGCCGATCGCCGGCATCCTGTCGAAGGAATATGCGGCCCAGCGCCGCACCCTGATCGGCAGGCAGGCTGCGCACACCGTCGGCGCCGGGGACCCTTACGCCTACCAGGACGACCAGAGCGTGCCGCTGCGCCCCCGGCCCGAGCGCCTGCCCGTGAAGGTGCAGCCCGAAGCCGCCCACACCACCCACCTCACCGTCTCGGACAAGGACGGCAACGTGGTGTCCTATACCTTCACCATCGAATCCTGGGGCGGCAGCGGCATCGTGGTGCCAGGCTACGGCTTCCTGCTGAATAACGAGCTGACCGACTTCGATTTCAGCGGCCCCCACCCCAACGTGCCCGAAGCCGGCAAGCGCCCGCGCTCGAGCATGGCGCCGACCATCGCGCTCAGGGACGGCAAGCCGGCCTTCACCATCGGCAGCCCGGGCGGCTCGACCATCATCACGACGGTGCTGCAGACCATCTTCAACTACCTCGACCTCGGCATGCCCATGGACCAGGCCCTGAACGCACCGCGCCTGTCCGAACGCAATGGCGAGGCAACCTCGATCGAGCCGGGCTTCCCCGGCAGCAGCCAGGCGCGTGCGCTGGAAGCCTACGGCCACCGCTGGGAAGCCGCTCCCGAGGAAATCGGTGCGGCCAACGCGCTGGTGTTCAATCCGGACGGCACCGTCACGGCCGTCAGCGAAGCGAAGCGCCACGGGGTCGGCTCGGCGCTGGTGCAGCGCAAGGGACACTGATGGCGTCGACCGTATCGAATCCCGCGCGCCAGAAACTGATCGGCTTTCGCATCCTCCTGCTGGGCCTGGTCGTGCTGGTGTTCGCCTTCTCGCGCGCCTGGGGCAAGCTGGAGACGCGCCGCTGGCCCACGGCCGACGCCACCGTGGTGTTCAGCGAAGTGGTCGAGCGCACCGGCAAGACCCGCGAGTGGTGCGTGCAGGTCGGCTACCGCTATTCGGTCGCCGGCGGACGCCAGGGCGGCGCGAAGCGCTGGGAGTGCTCGGCCAGCCGCGCGGGGGCCGAAGCGAAGCTGGCGCAGATGCAGCCCGGCCAGCACCTGGAAGTGCACTACGATCCCGCGCGCCCGGAACGCTCGGTGCTGCAGGCCGCCTCGCTCGACGCAATCGATGCCTTCATCGGGGCGCTGGCGCTGATCCTGGCCGCAGTCGGCTTCGACCGCATCCGCCGGGCACGCGAGCCGGCCGCCACGGCCTGACACACCCTGCGTGTTGGGCAATGTGTACACCTTTCAAACTTCCCTTGCTTAAACATTAAGTTCTTGCAGGAATGTACTGACGTTCGGATAACATAAGGTCACCAGCTCCTTCTACCAACCTTATGTCCCCGTCCTACGCCGTCACCGCCCTGCCCCTCCGTCGGAGCGGTGCGACATTGGCCCTGGCGCTCGCGATGATCGTGGCGATGAGCGTGTTCTTCGTGCGCGAAGTCGTGGACCTGCGCCACGCGATGGGCGAGCTGCGCCGCAACGACACGGCCCGCATCCAGGTCCGCAACGTGCTGCTGAACCTGCTGAACGCGGAGACCGGCCAGCGCGGCTACCTGCTGACAGGGGACGCGACCTACCTCTTGCCCTATGTGACGGGCAAGAGCGCAGTGCGCGACAGCTTGCGCCAGGCCGAACAATCGGGCTACGGCAACCCCGCCTTCCTTGCCAACCTGAAGGTCTTGCGCCAGGTGGTCGAGAGCAAGATGGCCGAGCTCGACCACACGGTGCAGCTCAAGCAGGCCGGCAAGGACGCCCCGGCGCTCGCCGTGGTGCGCACCGGCTACGGCCTGGAGCAGATGCGCGAGGCCAGGAAACTCATCCAGGTCGAGATCGAGCGCCTGCGCCTCGCCCGCGACGCGACCATGGACGCCTTCAACGACCGCCTGCTGCGCGCCGCCGTGATCCTGATCCTGATCCTGACGACGGTGGTCTGCATGGCAGTGCACGCCTGGCGCTCGCTGTCGGCCGCCGCGAGCAGCAATAGCGAACTGGCCAAGCGACTGGCGATGGAAGCCTCTCACGACGCCCTGACCGGCCTGCCGAACCGGCGCTTCTTCGACAAGTGGGCGCGCCGCCTGGTCGCGAAATCCCAGCGCAGCGGCAAGCCCTTCACCCTGCTCGCGGTGGACCTCGACCGCTTCAAGGACGTCAACGACAGCCACGGCCACGGCGTCGGCGACGAGGTGCTGAAGGCGGTCGCGGTGCGCTTCCAGAACCTGCTGCGCGGCGGCGAATTCCTGGCGCGCCTGGGCGGCGACGAATTCGCGATCCTGATGGAGGGCGAGTTCTCGCGCCACGAGGTGGCCCGCATCGGCCAGCGCCTGATCGAGGCGGTGGCGCCCTCCCTGCATCCGCGGCTCGCCGACGGCGCGGTCGGCGCCAGCATCGGCGCCGCCTCCTTCCCCCTGAACGGAGTCGACCTCGAGGGCCTGATGCAGTCGGCCGACGACGCGCTCTACGCCTCCAAGCACGGCGGCCGCGGCATCCTGTCCTTCGCGCGTCCCGGCGTGGGCACGGCCCATCACGGTCATGCTTCCCCCACCTCGGGGGCTGTCGGCGAAGACGAGACGGCGCTACAGTAGGCTCCCGATCCGCACACGACGGCAGCAAATGCCGCCCCGCCATGAAGATACGCCGACTCCTGCTCGCACGCATCCGGCCCTGGCCGGGATCCGCGGATCGAGCCTGGTCTGGTTCGCCTCCTTCGGCCACGAGCGCGGCGGGCCGGTCACCCACGCGATTCCCGCCCGGATGGCGCTGATGGCCTACCCGATCCGCCTCGCCGATCCGCAAACGAAGCGCTACCCGGACGGGACTTACCATAGCCCGGGCGAAGCCCCGAGCCTGGTGATCACCGTGAACGACCCGGACCAGCTGGAACGCCGGCAGCCGATCGGCAGCTGGAACGGCATGACGGTGCTGCGCGGCGGCCACATGTTCGCCCTGTCGAACAACGGCCGGCCGCTGTATGTCGACGGCCCCGATGGCGGCAAGGTGCTCAACCCGGATCTGCTCGACACGGCGCGGCCGCGCTCGGACATCCAGTTCATGACGGTCTACGTGGGCATGGCCTCGCACGACGCCAGCGCGCTGACGCACCGGCGCATCGCGCCCCTTGGCGGTATCGGGCGCCTGGTCGGCACCATGTACAACAGCGACTGGCGCGCGATGATGCTGGACGCGAACGCGGCAGGCTGAGCACTTCCCAAAGGGAGATGCCGCCCTCGCTGCGGCGCGCCTATCATCGGCATTTCCGCCGGCCGCCATGGCGCGGCCCTGTCGTTCCCTCGTGTCTCCTACGAGAGAGGAGGAATCATGACACGCCGCGATAATAGGCCAGGAGCACATTCTCCCTCAGCTACTCAAGCCGGCTTCGGGCTCGACGTTGTCGCTGGCGCTTTCGCTGTCGGGACCTGTCACGTCCCAACACATGAAAGCCGACGTTGACCACCTGATTTCCGCACAATCCGCTTTTCCAAACTTACGTAAAACTAGCCAATGCCCTCCAAGGCCCAGCGCAAAAGTCCGCGCCCCATGAAAGCGATCAAGTCGCGGTATCCCACAACAACGCGAGCGCGAGCGCGGCCAAGGTGACCGGTTCGCGCAAGGCATTGCCGGACGCTGGTCGCCACAGGCGCGGCGTCAGGCCATTGAGTTCGATGGCGCCGACCGCTTTCCCGTCATGTGTGAATATGTACCCGATTGGCGCCTCGAGCGGCAGCGATGAGCCTCGCACCTCGTGGACCGATTGCACCTCGAGCGTGGCTCCTCCCATCGAGAATTGGCCGCTACGCTCGGCTTTCATCGTCAGGCTGACGACGGGAGCGTTCATCTTCAACCGCGCGCTTCGCGACCCACGCCACTCGCAGTCGAACGAGAACGGTTTTGCGTTGGCTGCCATGGCCTTCCACGTCACCTCGACCACCTTGCCGCTGCAGGCCGCTTCGGTGCGACTGCCATCCGCGAGCACGAGCGAGTAGCGCGTCGCGGCACTGTTCCAGTTCACCACGGAGAACAGGTCGACGCGATCGCGCCCGCGGCTGAAGGTGCCCGTCTCTGGAGACAGCGAGAAGCTGCCGTTCCGCCCCGCTCCAAGGCCCTGTACGGTTTCAGTGCGTTCTGCGGCAATCGATGCGGGGAGAAGCATTTCTGCGGCGGGCAGGCCGGCGCAACCAGTCAATACCACTGCAGAAGCGGCAAATGAAGCGAGGAATGAGATACGCAGCATGAGGATCTGTCGGCATGAATGTACGTAAGCAAAGAATATAGCGACGCTGCTTGGCCATTTGTCGTCTTTTTGTCATGAGAGTTGCGCAACACGCCTCGCCACGAACTTGCGCCTGGGGCCGACAGTGGACAGCTGTCAGGGGCTCAGCGCACGGCGTGGTTGCTTTGTTGCGACGTATTCTCTTGCACCATACCGGGCACTCGCCAGCCACCGCAACATGCAATGGTCCAGCTTGAGATACGCGCGCTGTAAAATCATCCGACGTGAATTCGCCGGGAGTCTGCCTTGCCTACAATGAAACCGTTCGCCGCATCCATGCTGCTCGCAGGCGTTCTGACCGGGGTTCAAGCCGCCGACAAGATCGCCGTCGACGTGGCGCTGACCCAGGCCACGCTGATCGACGTCGCCAACGGAACCCGCAGCAAGGGCCAAACCGTGCTCCTGAAAGGCGACACCATCGTCGCCGTGGTCAAGGACACTGAACTGAAGCGCTACGCGCCCAAAAAGACCATCGCCCTGCCCGGAAAATACCTGATGCCCGGCCTGTGGGACACGCACGTCCACTTCGGCGGAGGCGAAGCGCTCATCGAAGAAAACAAGCAATTGCTTCCCCTTTATCTGGCCCACGGCATCACGACGGTCCGCGACTGCGCGGGCGACCTGGCCGACACCGTGCTGGCATGGCGGCAGCAGATTGCCGACGGCAAGCTGGCCGGCCCGACCATCTTCACTTCCGGTCCGAAGCTGGAAGGCCTCAAGCCGATGTGGAAGGGGACGATCGAAGTCGGCTCGCCCATTGATGTCGGCAAGGCGCTGGACAGGCTCCAGGCCATGCACGTCGATTTCGTGAAGATCACCGAAAACACGATGACCCCGGAAACCTACCTGGCGGCGCTGCGCCAGGCCAGGGCGCGCGGCATGCGCACCTCGGCCCACCTGCCGGGCCAGATCCCGCTGGCGCGCGCCTTCGAGGCCGGGCTGGGCACGGTCGAACACCAGAGCTACCTGCTGCGCGCCACGACGCCGCGCGAAGCCGAGCTGGTGGAGCAGGTCGTGGCCGGCAAGCTGACCGGGCGCGAGGTCATGCGGCTCAGCCTGGAGAGCTACGACGAGGCCACCGCGCGCCGCGCTTTCCGCCACATGGCGGCGCAGGGCACGGCGGTCGTGCCGACCTTGTGGGGATCGCGCATCACTGCCTACCTGGACCAGGAAAGCCACCACGGCGACGACTACCTGAAATACATCGGCAAGGGATTGCGTGCGACCTATGAGTGGCGTGTCCAGCGCGCTGCGCAGGACGGGCCGGAGGCGGTTGCGCTGCGCCATGCCATCTTCGAGAAATCGGCCCAGCTCCTGCCGCTGCTGGCGCAGGAGGGCGTGAGCATCATCGCCGGCACCGACGCCGGCTTTCTCAATTCCTTCAACTATCCGGGGCAAGCGCTGCACGACGAGATTGCCCTGTTCGTGCGCTATGGCCTGACGCCACAGCAAGCCCTGCAAAGCGCCGTGGTGAACGGTCCGCGCTTCCTCGGCAAGCTGGATCGCTACGGCAGCATCCAACAGGGGAAGGCGGCCGATCTGCTGGTGCTGGATGCCGATCCGCTGGCCGATATCGGGGCCACCCGCAAGATCCGCATGGTCGTCAGCCGCGGGGAGGTCCACGACCGGGCCCGCCTCGACCGCATGCTCGAGGAGACGCGCCGCAAGGTGGCGGCGAACCAGTGACAAGGAACGTCCTTGCGGCGCCCCTCAACGGCGCCGCTTTTTTTGTCCATACAGCTCATCCTGGCACTACACTGTCGTGACCAATACTTATAAATGACGGAGACACACGCATGAGCAATTTCATCACCCTGTTGCCCACCCTCCTGATCGGCGCGCTGGCGCTGATCATGTTCGGCCTGGGCCTGTCCCTCACGGTCGGCGACTTCCGGCGCCTGCTCGGCCACCCGAAGGCCGTCATCCTCGCGCTGGTGCTGCAGGCCATGGTGCTGCCGGCGATCTGCTACGGCCTGATCGTCATGCTGGGGGTGGCGCCGGTCTATGCGGTCGGCCTGATGCTGCTGGCGGCCTCGCCGGGCGGCGTGTCAGCCAACCTGTTCAGCCACCTGTTCGGCGGCAACGTGGCGATGAACATCTCACTCACCGCGATCAACACGGTGCTGTCCATCGTCAGCCTGCCCCTGATCGCCAACTTCGCCATCGACACCTTCGCGAAAAGCGGCCAGGTGGTGCCGATGCAGACCGCGAAGGTGGTCGAGGTGATCCTCATCGTGCTCATCCCCGTGGCGATCGGCATGTTCGTCAAGAACCGCGCACCCGGCTTTGCCGCGCGCATGGACAAGCCGATGAAGCGCTTCTCGATGGCGGTGCTGGCTCTACTGGCCATCGTCGCCATCGCCAAGGAGTGGACCGCGATCACGACCTCCTTCGCCTCGATCGGCCTGGCCGTCATCCTGTTCAATGTCGCCAGCCTGGGCCTCGGTTACTACGTGCCGCGCATGCTGGGCCTGGACCGCTCGAACGCCATCGCCATCGGCTACGAGATCGGCATCCACAACTCCACGCTGGCGATCTTCGTGGCGGTGTCGGTGCTGGGCGACTTCCAGCTGATGCTGCCGGCGGCAATCTATTCGGTCAGCATGTATGTGTTCGCGACCGCCTTCGGCTTCCTGGTGCTGGGGCGAAATAAAGCGACGGCCGGCGCAGCGGCGCCAGCTGCCTGAGGCGGGTTCAGTCCATCCGCGCCGCCGGGAAGGCAAACGGGGCGTTCTCCATCACGCGCAGGCCGCGCAGGATGGCGAGGGCCGCGATCCCGATGCTGGTGGCGGCGGCGACCGGCAGCACTGGCCAGCCGAGCCAGCCGCTGGCCGCGAAGCCGAGGAAGAGGCTTCCGCCGACCGATGCGCACAGCAGCACGATCGGCAGCATGGGCGAGGACGCGGCGCGCACCGCATAGTCGCGCAGCGGCGCCGCCACCATCGGCAGCGCGAGGCAGCAGGCGCAGACCAGGTTCACCAGCTTGTCGCCCTGCGTGCCGGCAAGCGCGCCGACCGCCAGGGCAGCAGCCGTCGCCAGGATCCAGCCCGCGACCACATTGCGCAGCAGGGCCAGCGCCAACCGGCGGTTGAAAGCCGGCGCCGTGGACGGCATCGCCGGCGCCAGCCGCACCAGGGCCTGCTCGCCGGCGCGGATAGCAAGCAGCTGGGATAGGCGCAGGCTGGTGGCAAAGGGCACGGCGAGCAGGCTGCAGGCGAACAGCCAGCCGATCCCGCCAATGATCTCTTCGCCGCCCCGCCAGCCGATGAAGGTCCCGAGCGCGAAGATCACCAGCGACAACAGCACCAGGCCCATCGCCAGGTCGCCCATGTGGTGCGTATTGCCGAGCGCGTGCATCAAGAGGCTGCGGGGGTCGCGGCGGGCGCTGTCGCGGCGCAGCGTGGCCGCGTACCAGAACACGCGTCTCGGGCCCAGGGCTTGGTCGACCCGCATGCCCGGGTTGACGGCCATGTCCGCCATCCGTGCACGCCGGGCGACCATGCGCCAGTGGCGCTCGCCCGCCTCCGGAAACACCAGGCGGGCCGCGAGCGCGGCCAGGCCGACCGACAGCAGCGGAACCAGGACCTGGGCCGCCGGATGGTTCAGCACCGCGTCGGCCGCCGGCTTCAGGGATGCGGCGAACATCGTGGAGAAGAACACGGCCACCATGACCGGCACGCCGGCCCGGTGCCCTGCCCCCGCAAGGGCGCTACCCAGGGTCAGGCCGACGACCCACGGCAGCATCGATCCGGGGCCGCCATCGGCATACGAGGGCAGGACGAGGCCCACGACGCCGGCAAGCCAGACGAGGCAGAACATCTCCATCAGACGCCGGCGCGCACCCGGCACCAGCTTCGCGTTGGCCGGCGCGGCAAGCTGCACGGCCCCCGGCACGAAACGGTAAGCCCAGACCGCCAGCAAGGCGACCCACACCACGGTCCAGGCCCAGGACAGCGCCGCAACCGCGCCGTGGGTTGCCCCCTTTGCCACCAGGGCGACCAGCACCAGGACGGGCAGGCCGAAGCGTACGATCTCCGAGCCGAAGGGATTGCTGTGCGAGATGGCGGCGCGCCACAGGAGACGGTAATCCTGCAGGCGGCCGGTCATTGCGTCACCTCGATGAACAGGTCCTCCAGGCTGACCGGCTCCGCGCGGCGGCCGTTCACGGTATTGCGCGCCCCTTCCAGCAGCTCGTCCAACGGTCCCTGCAACGCAAGCCGCCCCTCCTTCAGGAAAGCGACGTCGAGCGCCACCCGTTCCAGGTCGGTCAGGATGTGGGTCGAGAACACCACCGTGGTGCCGCGCTCGATCACGCCGTCCACCAGCTCGGCGAGAAAGGCGCGGCGGCCGGCCGGGTCGAGGGCGGACACTGGCTCGTCCAGCACCAGCAGTTCCGGGTCGTGGGCCAGGGCGCGGATGATCGACAGGCGCTGCTGCTCGCCGCCGGACAGGCGCCCGATCGGCTTGTTCAGCAGCAGCGCATCGAAGCCCCAGCGCTCGAGCAGCGCAGCGACCTTGACCCCATTCCAGCGCGGGTACATGGCCTTGAAGTAGTCGAGCAGCTGCAGCGGCGTCATCCATTCGAACAGGTTCGATTTCTGCGGCACGTAGCCGATGCGGGCCCGGGCCGTATCCGACAGCGCGGCCACGTCCTCGCCGAACAGGCGCACGCTGCCGGCGTCCACTTCGCGCAGGCCGAGCAGGCACTCCATGAGTGTCGACTTGCCGGCGCCGTTGCGGCCCAGCAGGCCGATGACCTGGCCCTGGCGGACCTCCCAGTCGAGGCTGGTCAGGACAATCGCGCTGCCAAAGTATTTGGCCACGTCGCGCATCTGGATGATGGGTGCAGTCACGATGCTTCCTTCAGGATGTGGGTGAAAAGTGAGAGAACGGTTGCATGGTCCAGTTCGAGCTCGCGCGCCTCGCGCGCCGCGCGTTCGAGTGTCGGGCGCAGCAGCTCGGCGCGCTCCGGTGGGCTTTGCGTGGCCCGCGGCCGCTCGGCCACCACCATGCCCAGGCCGCGGCGGCGCGCCAGTACCCTTTCCGTCTCCAGCAGGTTGTAGGCCTTGGAGACAGTCATCGGATTCACGGCAAGCATCGAAGCCACCTCGCGTACAGAGGGCAGCTCGTCGCCGGCCGCGAGCTGGCCGCCGGCGACGAAGCGCTTCACCTGGTCGACGAGCTGGCGATAGATCGGGTCGGGTGAGCCGGTCAAGATGGAAAACAGCTGGGCGGTGTGGGTTGCCATTGCCTGGTCCGGTGTATATGCGTGTATTAATTGAGTAATACAGTAATCGCAGCCGGCATGTTCGTCAATGCATTGGCGCAATTCCATGCGATATGGGGGCAGCACCGATGGCAGAGCAGCAAGTTTAGTTTTGTGACATCATGCGGCTGCACGCTGGCTCCACCTGCGCCCTCCCCCATTTCCATGACACAGCGCGACAATCCGCTCAGCCCCGACGCCCCAGCTCCCGATACCGCGACAACGCCGCAGGCAAGCTCCGAGCTGCGCTTCCGCGAACTGTTCGAACAGGCGCCGGTCAGTATCCAGATCCTGGACCCGAACGGTTTCACGCTGCGTGTCAACCAGGCCTGGCAGAACCTGTGGCAGATCCACGAGGGCGGTGAGCTGTACCGGCTGGTGTTGAGCCGCGACTACAACGTGCTCAGCGACCCCCAGCTGCTGGAACACGGCATCAGTGACTACCTGCGGCGCGCCTTGGCCGGCGAGTCGGTGCAGATTCCCGCCATCCGCTACGACGTGGCCGCCCTCGGCGTTTCCCGGCGGGCGCGCTGGGTGACCGCGCGGGCCCATCCGATCAAGGATGCCGAAGGCCGGGTCGTCGAAGTCATGCTGATGCACGAAGACATCAGCGAGCGGGTCGAGGCGGAAGCCGCCCTGCGCGCGCGCGAAGAACGCTTCCGCTCCCTCGTGATGGCGACCTCGCAGGTGGTCTGGACCATCGTGCCCGATGGTGGCGTGGTGGAAGAGTCGCCGTCCTGGACCGCTTTCACGGGCCAGGATTTCGACACGGTCCGGCGCCTGGGCTGGCTGGAAGCGGTGCATCCGGACGACCGCGAGCGCACCCTCCAGATCTACCTGCAGGCCGTCGCCGACCGGGCCATGTACGAAACCGAATACAGGCTGCGCCGCCACGACGGCGAGTATCGCTGGACCGCCGTCAAGGGCGTGCCCATCCTCGACGCTCAGGGCGAGGTACGCGAGTGGATCGGCACCAACCGCGACATCCACGACATCGTCATGGCCCAGGCCGAACTGGCGGAACGGCTCGACCGCGAACAGCGCCAGGCGGCCCTGCTGGCCAAGGTGGCCAGCGCCGCGCGCAGGCTGCATACCCTGCTCTCTGCCACAGAGATCAGGGACGCGCTCGAGCGCGAGGTGCGCGCGATCATCGGCGTGGAGCACGTCCGGGTATCGCTCGGCCCGCAGGCGCCGCCACCCGCCAGCATTCCGGTGGACGCGGAATGGCTGTCGGTTCCCCTGGTCAGCCGCAAGGGACGGCAGATCGGCGTGCTGGAAGCCTGGAACAAGCCGGGCGGCTTCCTCGAGGAAGACGAAGCCATCCTGGTGCAGCTGGGCGCGATCGCCACCAACGGTTTCGAGAACGCGCGGCTCTACGACTCGCTGCGCGAGCAGGACCGGCGCAAGGACGAATTCCTCGCCATGCTGGCGCACGAACTGCGCAATCCCCTGGCGCCGATCTCCGCCGCCGCCGACGTGCTGAAGATTTCGACGAACACCGAGCATGTCCGCCGGTCGAGCGAGGTGATCGGCCGCCAGGTGAAGCACATGACGTCCCTCGTCAACGACCTGCTGGACGTCTCGCGGGTGACGCGCGGCCTGATCAAGCTCGAGCGCGGCATGGTCGCGGTGCAGGCGCTGGTGGACAGCGCCGTCGAACAGGCGCGTCCCCTGATGGCGGAGCGCGCGCACCTGTTCTCGGTCGAGATGCAGGCCGCCGGCGCCCACGTCGACGGCGACGCCACGCGCCTGGTGCAGGTGCTGGCGAACCTGCTCAACAACGCCGCCAAGTACACGCCGCGCGGCGGCTCAATCGCCCTGCGCGTCACACGCGACGGCGAGCGGGTGCAGTTCTGCATCGTCGACACCGGCATCGGCATCGACGCCGCGCTGCTGCCCTACGTGTTCGACCTGTTCACCCAGGCCGAGCGCACGCCGGACCGTTCGCAGGGCGGCCTCGGCATCGGGCTGGCGCTGGTGCGCACCCTGGTGGCCCTGCATGGGGGCGAGGTCAAGGCGCACAGCGAAGGGGCTGGATCCGGCTGCACCTTCACCGTCTGGCTTCCCCTCGTAGGGTGGACGGCTTCGCCGTCCGCGCGTTCGACCCCCGTGTGAACGGATGCGACGCGACTGCTTTCCGGCTGGTTGAACGCGCGGTCGGCAGAGCCGACCACCCTACAAAAAGAGCCGGGCAAGCCCGGCTCTTTCCATTCGACCGAAAGCCGAAATTACAGATGCGGCGTGATCAGCGGCATCAGGTCGTCGAAAGTACGGCCCGAGCCGTTCTCGCCGATCGCATGCATCTTCCACTCGCCGTTGTGGCGGTACAGCTTGGCCATGATCTGCGCCGTGTGCGAGCCCTGCACCGACAGGTTGAAGCGCGCCACTTCCTGGTTGTTGCCCGCGTTGATCAGGCGGCAGTAGGCGTTTTCCACGGTCGAGAAGTTCTGGCCGGTGAAGCTGTTCACGGTGAACACCAGCGACTTCACGTTGGCCGGAATGCGCGACAGCTCGACCGAGATCTGCTCGTCGTCGCCGTCGCCCGCGCCGGTGCGGTTGTCGCCGGTGTGGGTGATGCTGCCGTCCTTGCTCTTGAGCTGGCGGAACCACACCACGTCGATCGGACGGTTCGATTCATCGAACATCACGACCGAGGCGTCGAGGTCGACCGGCTGGCCGGCGCCGCCGCCGAAGCCGAAGAAGCCCTTCGACTTGGCCACGTCCCAGCCCAGGCCCATGGTCACTTTCGACAGGCCGCCGCCGGCTTCCTTGTCCAGCGAGATCTTCTGGCCCTTCTGCAGATTAACTGACATATCATTTTCTCCTTTTAGCGCGCCGGGGCCTGCATCCAGGCCTTGAATGCCATCCGGTTGCGCGAACATACGTAGACTTTGCCTTTGCCCGAGAAGCGGAGCACCATGCCCTCGCCGCTGGTCTGGCTGTTGATCAGGTTGCCCAGGAAGCCGCCGCTCTGGCCGGTCGTGATCGAGATCTCGTAGCGCAGCCCGCTGTCCCAGCACACGACGTGCGAGTTGTCGATGATCGCGTCCTTGCCCGGCTCGACGTCCAGCACCGACATCGACCCGAAACCCGACACCACCACCTGGCCGCTGCCCGACGTCTCGGTGACGAAGAAGCCGCCGCTCTGGGCGAACAGCGCGTTGCCCAGGCTCTGGGTGCGGACCTTCAGGTCCACGCCCGAGGTGGCGGCCACGAAAGCGCCGTCGCTGATGATGTACTGGTTCGGGCCGCAGTCGATGGTCTGCATCGCGCCCGGCAGGGTCGGCGACAGCAGGCAGTCGCCGTCGCCGCGGGTCGCCTCGATGTGCTGCTGGAAGAACGACTCGCCGTTGGCGAAGGTGCGCATCAGCGCGCTGCCGAGGCCACCCTTCATCTTGCCCTTCAGGTCGAGCGTCGATTCCATCATCACCATCGCATCCGATTCGCAATAGATGGTTTCGCCGCGCCGCATCGAGACATGCAGGAAGGGATCGACGTCCCCGGTCACGGTAAATACTGGCATTGGACTTCCTTTCTGATGCGGCCCGCACCCTGTGTGCGGGACCGCGGGCTATTGTTTAAACGTTGACGCCGTAGTTGCGGGCCAGGGGGCCGAGGCCGCCGTTGAAGCCCTGGCCCATGGCGCGGAATTTCCAGTCGGCGCCGTTACGATACACCTCGCCGAAGATCATCGCCGCTTCGGTGGAGCTGTCTTCCGACAGGTCGTAGCGCGCGATCTCGCTGCTGTTGGCGGCGTTGACGCAGCGGATGAAGGCCTTGCCGACCATGCCGAAGTTCTGGCGGCGCGCTTCCGCGTCGTGGATGGTCACGGCCAGCACGACCTTGTCGACGTCGGCCGGGACCTTCGAGAGGTCGATCGAGACGGTTTCGTCGTCGCCCTCGCCGGCGCCGGTGGTGTTGTCGCCCGAGTGGACCACCGAGCCGTCGCTCGACTTCAGGTTGTTGTAGAAGATGAAGTCGCTATCCGAACGCACCTTGCCCGACGAATTCAGCAGGAACACCGCACCGTCGAGGTCGAACGCCGCGCCGTCGGTGGCGCGGGTATCCCAACCCAGGCCGACCTTCAGGTTGACGAGGCCCGGAGCTTCCTTCGACAGGTTGACGTTGCCGCCTTTTTGCAGACTGATTGCCATGATTGTGACTCTCCTAAGTAGATACTGCTTGAACACCGGGTTAATACGCATGCGGAGCTGGTGTTCTGCCGCTCCACGCGCGGTTCTTCTTGTAGGGCGGTCGGCTTCGCCGACCGCGCGTTCAACTCACGGATGCTTTGTAGCGGCGCATCGTCTTGCTGAACGCGCGGACGGGAAACCCGTCCACCCTACAAAACCTTATGCTTCGATTGCCGCGTGCTTCTTCTTGTACTGGATCGAGCTCCACAGCGAGGCCAGGATGAAGGCCACGCCCACACCGCCGGTGATCAGCTCGGGCACGTGCATGTGCATACTGAGCAGCATGATCACGGCCAGGATACCGATCGCGTAGTGCGCGCCGTGCTCCAGGTAGACGAACTCGTCGAGCGTGCCCTGGCGCACCAGGTAGACCGTCATCGAACGCACGAACATCGCGCCGATCGCCAGGCCCAGCATGATGATCACGACGTCGGTGGTGATCGCGAACGCGCCGATCACGCCGTCGAAGCTGAACGACGCATCCAGCACTTCCAGGTACAGGAAGCCGCCGATACCGCCCTTCTTGACCATGTCGCCCACGCCGCTGTTCTCGTCCGACTCGCTCTTTTCGAGCAGGCTGGAGATCATGTCGACGCCGATGTACACCAGGATGCCCCACAGGCCGGCGACCAGCACGATCATCCTCTGGGCGTCCGGCACGTAGCTGGTCGCGAACATCAGCGCGCCCAGCGACACCAGCACCGAGATCGAGGACACCTTGCCCAGCGAGCCGAGCTTCTTCTCGACGTTGCCCAGCCAGTGCACTTCCTTCTCGTCATCCAGCAGGAAGTTCAGGAACACCAGCAGCAGGAACATGCCGCCGAAGGCCGCCACTTCCGCGTGGTGGTTGGTCAGGTGCGAAGAGAATTCCTTCGGATTCGAGAGCGCCAGGTTCCACACCTCCATCATGCCGAGGTCGGCCGCGACGGCGACGATCACCAGCGGGAACACCAGGCGCATGCCGAACACGGCGATGATCATGCCCAGGCCCAGGAACAGCTTGAGCCAGAATTCGTTCCAGCCTTTCAGCACCGAGGCGTTGACCACCGCGTTGTCGAAAGACAGTGAAACTTCCATCACCGACAGGATGGCGCAGACGCCGAGCGCCGTGACCATGCCGGCGATGCCGCCATGGTCGTAACCCCACCAGCCTGCAAGTGCCATACAGACGACGGTCACGACGAATGACCACGTAAAGTGCTTCATGTTTGGTTTTCCCCTTGTTGAGTTTTTTTACAGCTTGTTAGCAACACCAATCGTTGTTGTTGAAACGACAGACGCAGTGTAGAGTCTGGACTCGCATTGAAAAAGCGAAGATATTCGAAGAGTTACTTCATAAAAACAGAAGAAATGAACCACAGTCCCCCGAATTTCCGTCACCTTTACTATTTCTGGGTCGTCGCCAAGGAAGGCAGCATCACCCGCGCCGCCGAACGCCTGCACCTGGCGATCCAGACCGTCAGCACACAGCTGGCCCAGCTCGAGCAGGCCATGGGCAAGGTCCTGTTCACGCAGCAGGGCCGGCGCCTGACTTTAACCGAGGCCGGGCGACTTGCCTTGTCCTATGCCGACCAGATCTTCCTTTTGGGAGAGCAAATGCAGGAGGCGCTGGCGGAAGCCGACAGCGCCCGCACCCGCCTGACGGTCGGGATTTCCGACTCGCTCCCCAAGCTCACCGCCTACCGCCTGCTGGAGATCGCCACCCAGCTGCCGCGCCCGGTGCGCCTGGTCTGCTACGAGGGCGAGTTCGACGAGCTGCTGGCCGACCTGGCCCTGCACAAGCTGGACGTGGTGCTGACCGACCGCGCGGTGCGCTCCGGCACCACCCTGCGCGTATTCAGCCACCAGCTCGCCGACAGCGAGACCATCGTGGTCGGCGCGCCATCGCTGGTGAAAGACTGGGGCGCCGACTTCCCGCGCTCGCTGAATGGCGCGCCCTTCCTGCTGCCGACGCGCAATAATGCCCTGCGCGGCAAGATCGACGAGTGGTTCGAGCTGCAGGGCGTACGTCCCGACGTGGTCGGCGAGTTCGAGGACAACGCCCTGCTGAACACCTTCGGCCGGCGCGGCCTCGGCTTGTTCTTCGCCCCGGCGGCGCTGGTCCACGACCTCGAGGAGCAGTTCGGCGCCCTGCTGGTGGGGCGCGTGCCGCAGGTGCGCGAGCATTTCTACGCGGTGTCGAACGAACGCAAGATCAAGCATCCGGCCGTCGAGGCCATCCTCTCGGCCGTCCATCAGGGTGTCCTCGGAACCTAGGTGGCGGCTGGGCTGTACAATGGATGCCGGCTTTGCCTTTTGTTAACTCAACCCTTTATATGGAAAACTTTCTATTTGTCGTTCTCGCCCTCTTCCTGGTGGCGCTGAACGGCTTCTACGTTGCCGCTGAATTCAGTATCGTCACCCTCCGCAAGACCCGCGTGCGCGCCATCGCCAAGACGGCCGGGGTGCGCGGCCGCATCCTGGGCAAGGTCCACGACCAGCTCGACGCCTACCTCTCCGCCTGCCAGCTCGGCATCACTCTCGCCTCCCTCGGCCTGGGCTGGGTCGGCGAACCGGCCTTCGCCAGCCTGCTCGAACCCGTCTTCGCCTTCCTGGGCGTGACCTCGCCCGAGCTGATCCACGGCGTCTCCTTCGTGGTCGCCTTCTCGGTCATCTCCTTCCTGCACATCGTGGTCGGCGAACTGGCGCCGAAGTCGCTGGCGATCCGCCTGCCGGAAGCCGTGGCCCTGTGGACCGCGATCCCGCTCTACGCCTTCTACTGGGCGATGTACCCGGCGATCGCCCTGCTCAACGCCAGCGCCAACATGGTGCTGCGCATCGCGGGCCTGGCCGGCGCCGGGGGCCATGAGACCCACTACTCCACCGACGAGCTCAAGCTGATCCTGCGCACCAGCACGCCGGGCGAGAAATTCACCAGCGACGAGCGCAACATCCTCGCCCAGTCGCTCGACTTCAGCCAGCTGGCCGTGTCCGACCTGATGCGCCCGATTAACGAGGTGAGTGCCCTCTACGCCAGCCGCACGCTGGAAGAGAACATGGAGACCGTGCGCCGCAACCGCTTCTCGCGCTACCCCTATTTCGACGAGGAAGGCGAAGAGGTGCTGGGCGTGATCCACCTGAAGGACCTGTTCTTCGCCCAGCAGGCCGGCCGCACCATCACCGATCTCACCCAGCACCTGCGTCCGGTGGAGACGATTTCGGCGCGCACCCCGGCCCAGGACATCTTCCGGCGCTTCCGCAGCGGCGCCCCGCACTTCGCCCTGATCGGCGAGAAGGGCAAGCGCCCGGTCGGCTTCATCACCCTCGACAACCTGCTGGGCGCGATGGTCGGCGAGATCCGCGACGAGTTCCGCATGAACGAGAACGACTGGATGTCGCAGGCCGACGGCACCTGGATCGGCAAGGCCAGCCTGCCGATCTTCTCGCTCGAACGCCTGCTCGGCATCGACATCGACAACGAGGAGATGGGACTGGACGACGTCGAATCGGTCGGCGGCCTCCTGATGGCCAAGCTGGGCGACATCCCCAAGCAGGGCCAGCGCATCGGCTTCCCGCAGTTCGACATCGTGGTCAAGAAGATGAACGGGCCGCGCATCCTGCTGGTGAAGGTGTATCCGCGTGGCGAACGCGAGGAGTCGGACGAGGACCACGACTAAAAAGTTATTGCACATGCAATTTTTGTAGCGCATACTCGCCGCTGAGGGGATCGCCTGCGGTTGCACTTTCGACCACCCAGCAAGGAGCAGATGAACGTGCAAGTCCGGAACAGCGTACACGTCAGCGGCACCGGCGGCGCCACCATGGTGTTCTCCCACGGCTTCGGCTGCGACCAGACCATGTGGCGCTTCATGGCTCCCGCCTACCAGGACCGCTTTCGCGTCATCACCTACGACCTGACCGGCAGCGGCCGTTCCGACCTCTCCGCCTACGACCGCACGCGCTACGCCACCCTGCACGGCTACGCCGACGACCTGCTCGAAATCGTCGATGCCTTCGCGACCGGCCCGGTGATCCTGGTCGGCCACTCGGTGAGCAGCATGATCGGCATGCTGGCCACCATCAAGGACCCGCGCCGCTTCGTGGCCCAGGTCATGGTGGCGCCCTCGGCCTGCTACATCAATGACCGCTCCGACCCCGCCCATCCCTATACGGGCGGCTTCGAGCGCGAGGACATCGACGAGCTGCTCGAGACCATGGACGCCAACTACCTCGGCTGGTCGAGCAGCCTGGCGCCGGCCATCATGGGCGCCCCCGAGCGTCCCAGCCTGCGCGACGAGCTCACCGAAAGCTTCTGCCGCAACGATCCCGACATCGCCAAGCACTTCGCGCGCGTGACCTTCCTGTCCGACCACCGCCTCGAGGTGCCGCGGTCCGTCACGCCGGCGCTGATCCTCCAGTGCAGCGACGACCTGATCGCCCCCATGAGCGCAGGCGACTTCCTGCACCGGCACCTGCCGGACAGCGAGCTGCACGTGATCGACAACATCGGCCACTGCCCGCACATGAGCGCGCCCACCGCCAGCTCGCGCGCCATCGACGCCTTCCTGGCATCCACGCTGAACTGAGACCATGGACGGCGCGCTCCCACCCGCCGATACCTGCTACGACGCCGCGCCGTGCGGCCTCCTGCTGAGCGATGCCGACGGCCTGCTGCTGCGCGCGAACGCCACGGCCTGCCGCTGGCTCGGCTTCGAGGCGCACGAGCTGGCCGGCATCGTGCGGGTGCAAGACCTCATGACGGTCGGCGCCCGCCTGTTCCACCACACCCACTGCCAGCCGCTGCTGCAGCTGCGCGGCTCGGTGGGCGAGCTGCAGATCGACCTGCGCCACCGCGACGGCAGCCGGCTGCCGATGCTGGTCAACATCGTGCGCCGCGAGATCGCCGGCCAGCAGAGGGACGAGTGGGCGCTGTTCATGGCTTCCGAACGCCAGTCCTACGAACGCGAGTTGCGCAATGCACGCAAGGCGGCCGAGGAAGCGCTGGAAGCGCAACGCTGCGCCGAGCGCCGGCTGCAGGCCCTGAACGCCGAACTGTCGGCGGCCGACCGGCGCAAGGACGAATTCCTCGCCACGCTCTCGCACGAGCTGCGCAATCCGCTGGCGCCGATGCGCAGCGCGCTCGAGGTGCTCAAGCTCAGGCGCGACGGCGCCGCGCCCGACGCGCGCCTGCTGTCCGTGTTCGACCGCCAGCTGCACCACCTGACCCACCTGGTCGACGACCTGATGGAAGTCTCGCGCATCACCCAGGACAAGATGGAGCTGCGGCGCGAGCCGCTCGACCTGACGGCCCTGGTGCGGGCCGCCGTGTGCGATACGGCCGGCCTGATGGAGCATGCGCGCCATCGCCTGGACGTCGACCTGCCCGCGCATCCGGTGATGGTGGACGCCGACCCGACCCGGATCAACCAGGTGGTGGTCAACCTGCTCACGAACGCCGCCAAGTACACGCCGGACGGCGGGCGCATCGTGCTACGCCTGAGCGGGGAGGACGAAGCGGCGGTGCTGGCGGTGCGCGACAACGGCATCGGCCTGCCGGCGCATGCGCTGGGGACGGTGTTCGATATGTTCTCGCAGCTGGAGCCCGCACTGGAGCGCTCGCGCGGCGGGCTCGGGATCGGGCTCGCGCTGGTGAAGGGCATCGTCGAGCTGCATGGCGGCACCATCGGCGTCGCCAGCGAGGGAGAAAACAAGGGGAGCTGCTTCACGGTGCGCCTGCCGCTGGCCGCGGCCGTAACTGTGGAGGCGCCGGTCGAGAGTGCGGCGCCGGCGCCGGCGCGCATCCTGGTGGTCGACGACAATGCCGACGCGGCCGAGATGCTCCTGATGGCGCTCGAGCTGTTCGGCTGCGAGGTGCGCGCCGCCCACAGTGCCCAGGCGGCCCTCGCCGTCGCCCAGGAATTCGCGCCGGAGGTCGCCCTGCTCGACATCGGCCTGCCGGACCTGAACGGCTACGAACTGGCGCGGCGCCTGCGGGCCACGGAACATGGCCGGCGCATGCGCCTGATCGCGGCCACCGGCTGGGGGCAGGAAAAGGACCGGCAGCTGGCCTTCGATGCGGGCTTCGACCACCACCTGACGAAACCGATCGACTTCGAGCGGCTGCGCAGCGCGCTCGGCACACCGGGACAGTAAAGCGAACCGTCATGGACTACGACGCCAGCAACCCCTTCGCCCGCATCCTGCGCGGCGAACTGCCCAGCGTGAAGGTCTACGAGGACGAACACACGCTCGCGATCATGGACATCATGCCGCAGGCCGACGGCCACGTGCTGGTGCTGCCGAAAGAGCCGGCCGCGGAACTGTTCACGCTGTCGGACGAGAGCGCCGCCGCCTGCATCCGCACCACGAAGCGCGTGGCGGCCGCGGTCAAGGCGGCAATGGCGGCGCCCGGCGTCATGGTCGCGCAGTTCAATGGCCCGGCGGCGGGCCAGACCGTGCCGCACGTACACTTCCATATCGTCCCGCGCCACCAGGCCGCGCCGCTCAAACCGCACGCTGCGCAGCCGGCCGACGGCGCCCGCCTGCGCGAATACGCCGACCGCATCATCGCGGCGCTGGCCGATCCCCGGACCTCACAATGAGCGCCTGATACGGCTACGCCGCGCCTTACAAGGCGCTCTTGTCCTGCCGGATCACCCGGTCCGGCGTCCCGGTCCACTCCGTCATCAGGCTGTAGCCAACCGCCAGCAGGGTCGGCCCGATGAACATGCCCACGAAGCCGAAGGCGATCACCCCGCCGAGCACGCCCAGCAAGGTCAGGAGGAACGGCAGGCTGCTGCCGCGGCTGATCAGCATCGGGCGCACGATGTTGTCGACGCCGCTGATCAGGACCGTGCCCCAGATCACCATGAAGATCGCCCAGCCGGTCTCGTGCTGCAGGAAGAGCCAGAAGGCCGCCCCGCCCCAGATGATGGGCGGGCCGACCGGGATCAGGGACGAGATGAAGATCATCACGGACAAGAGCGGCACCGCCGGCACCCCCGCGATGGTGAAGCCGATCGCCGCCACCAGGGCCTGCGCCAGCGCGGTGCCGAGCAGGCCGTACATCACGCCGCGCACGGTCTGGCTGACGGTGGCCGATACCGAATCGGCGCCCTCGCCCATCACGCGGCGCATGGTTACCGTGACCACCTCCAGCAGGGCCTTGCCGTCGCGGTAGAAGAAGAAGCTGACGAAGGCGGCCAGGCTGAGCTGGACCACGCCGGTACCGAGCATCAGGCCGCCGGCGACCAGGTAGCGGCGCGCCGGTTCCAGCATGCGCTGGGCCAGCGCCAGCATCTGCTCGCGGCTGGCGACCAGCTCGCGCAGGTAGGTGTCGATCGAGGCGCCGACCAGCGGGATCTCGCGCACCCAGCTTGGTGGCATCAGCTCGCGGTGTTCGATCGCAACGCGCAGCTCGCTGAAGCCGCGGGCGACATCGTCGACCAGGTTGTAGGCCACCATCGACAGCGGGATGATGATGAGCAGGGTGAGCGACAGCGTCATGGTCAGCGCCGCCAGCGTGCGGTGGCCGCGCATGGCTGCCTGCAGGCGCAGGTAGAGGGGCCAGGAAGAAATCACGACGCAGGCCGCGAACAGGATCGCGGCCAGGAAAGGCTTGAGGACGTAGAGGCAGCCCAGTGTCAGCAGGACGACAATGGCGATGCGGGTGTAGTTCCTGCCTTGTCGTTGTTCCATGCCTTCCCTGTCGAGTGGTGTTTACACCATCATAACAGGAGCGATGTTAACGCTGACTTAGGAAGGCAGGCTCAGGACGAGCTCGCCTTATGGTCGGCTTACAGCAGCTGGCGCAGGTCGGCCGCGAGCGGTCCCGGGCCGTTGCCATGGCGGACGAACAGGCGCAGCTTGCCTTCGCGGTCGAAGACGTAGCTGCCGGCGGTGTGGTCCACCGTGTAGTTCTTCGGGTCGTCGCCGGACGGCACCTTGGCGTAGAACACCTTGAATTCCTTGGCCGTGCGCGCGGTGGCTTCCTTGTCGCCATACAGGCCGATGAAAGACGGGTGGAAGGCCGGCACGTAGGCGGCGAGCAGTTCCTGGGTGTCGCGTTCCGGGTCGAGCGTGACGAACAGCACCTGCACGTCCTTGCTGGCCGGGCCCAGGTCCTTCATCACGGCGGCCATCTCGGCCATCGTGGTCGGGCACACGTCCGGGCACTGGGTATAGCCGAAGAACAGCACCACCAGCTTGCCCTTGAAGTCCTGCAGGGTGCGCGGCTTGCCGGTGTGGTCGGTCAGCGAAAAGCCCTTGGCGTAGTCCAGGCCGGTCACGTCGGTGTTATTGAAGGCCAGCGGCTTGTTCGTCAGCTTGTCGCAGCCGGCGGCCAGCACCGAAAGCAGCATCACCAGCACGGTGAGAAGTTTTTTCATGGCTCAGAACTTGAAGTAGTGGTCCACCAGCAAAGCGGCGAACAGCAGCGACAGGTAGACGATCGAGTAGGTGAAGGCATTGCGCGCCGCCATGTCGCTGTAGTGGCGGTGCACGCGCCACGAGTGGCGCAGGTAGGGAATGTTCAGGGCAATGGCAGCGGCCAGGTAGATCAGGCCGCTCATGCCGGTAGCGAACGGCAGCAGGGTCGTCGCGGCCAGGGCGATGGTATAGAGCCAGACCTGCAGGCCGGTGTACTGCATGCCGTGCGTGATCGGCAGCATGGGCAGGCCGGAACGGGCATAGTCCTCACGGCGGTACATGGCGAGCACCCAGAAATGCGGCGGGGTCCACACGAAGATGATGAGCACCAGCAGCCAGGCTTCCATCGGCACCTCGTTGGCCACGGCAGCCCAGCCCAGGGCCGGCGGCATGGCGCCCGACAGGCCGCCGATGACGATGTTCTGCGGCGTGGCCGGCTTGAGCAGCATGGTGTAGATGAAGGCGTATCCGACGAAGGTGACGAAGGTCAGCCACATGGTGAGCGGATTGACGAAGGCGTACAGGATGTACATGCCCAGGCCGCCGATGACCGCCGAGAAGGTGATCGTCTGGGCCGGGGTGAGCTCGCCCATCGCGGTGGCGCGGCGGGCGGTGCGCGCCATGCGCGCGTCGATCTCCGCTTCCACCAGGCAGTTCACCGCGAAGGCGGCCGCCGCCAGCAGCCAGATGCCGGCCGTGCCGGCGACCAGCACCTGCCAGCCCGGAAAACCGTCGGTAGCGAGGAACATCCCGATAACCGCGCAAAACACGGCCAGCTGCGTGACCCGTGGCTTGGTCAGGGCCCAGTACTGGGAAACACGGCTCGGAGGTTTATGGAGGGCAGTCTGGGTCGTCATCGATGGGGTGCTTGGCTCGAAGCGCGGCGACGCCGCGCTCTGTGTTGCCCAACTCGTCGTGCGCCTCATCCTACGGCGGAAGCTGCGGGCGCCGCGGCCGACTTCGCGCGGTTCACCTCGAGTTGGTATTTCACCCGGTAGTTTAGCATGGTCGCCAGCAGGACCAGCAGGGCCGCCCCTGCGTTATGCATCACGGCAATGGCGAGCGGGAAGTCGAGGTAGACCGTGGCTATGCCCGTCAGCAGTTGCACAAACAACACCAGCGCCAGCAATCTTGCATGTTTGGCCAGGTAGGGCTGGCGCCAGGCGCGCCATGCCAGCAGGCCGAGCACGGCGACGACGACGATGGCGAAGTTGCGGTGCACCCAGTGGATGGCCACCAGGGCCGAGAACGGCAGGTAGTGTCCCGCCGCCGTCTTGCCCAGTTCGCGCCACAGGTGGAAGCCGTGCTCGAAGTCCATCGTCGGCACCACCTGGCCGTCGCACAGGGGGAACTCGTCGCAGGCCAGGGTGGCGTAGTTGGTGCTCACCCATCCGCCCAGTGCGATCTGGGCCGTGATGACCACGGCGGCCAGGATCGCGAGCGTGCGGATGCGGCGCAGTGCGGCGTTGTCGCCCCCGGACGCCGGCGGCTGCATCAGGTAGTCCTCGCGCCCGCCGAGCCAGGCCAGCAAGGCGAGCAGGCCCATGCCCAGCAGCAGGTGGATGGTGACGATCACCGGCTGCAGCTTGAGGGTGACGGTCCAGGCGCCGAAAGCGCCCTGGATGCAGACGAAGACAAACAGCGCGAGCGGGATGCCCGGCTTGAAGGCCTGCATCTTCGTCTTGCGCCACTGGACGATGGAGGTGAACAGCAGCGCCATGATGATGACGCCGATGCCCATGGCCAGGTAGCGGTGGATCATTTCGATCCAGGCCTTGACCACGGTGACGGGGCCGGTCGGCATGGCCGCTTCGGCCGCCGAGATCTGCTCGTGCGCCAGGAAGGGATTGGCCATGCCGTAGCAGCCCGGCCAGTCGGGGCAGCCCAGGCCGGAATCGGTCAGGCGGGTGAAGGCGCCGAAGACGATCAGGTCGAAGGTCAGGAAGACCGCGACCCAGACCAGCTTGCGGAACTTGTTGACGTCCGCCGACATCCAGACCATGGACAGCGGCAGGATGGCCACGAGGATGCCCATGAGGGCCAGTTGCAACAGGGAAGAAGCTTGCATTGTTTATCCGGGGTGAAGCGGTGAAGCGAAGAGGCTTTGCCGCGGCCTGCGGTCAGCCGACCGCCGAGGCCTTGAGCAGTTTGGCGATGTCCTTGTAGACCTTGCGCGGATCGGGGTCGGCCGGGAAGCGCATCATCAGGTTGCCCAGCGGGTCGATCAGGTAGATGTGGTCGGACGGCTGCGTGCCCTGCTCCGCCGGCAGCCACTTCGTCACGGTGTCCTGCGGCGCACGCAGCATGTGCATGCCGTCGTACTGGCGGATCGTCATGGTGTCGAGCGGCTTGTCGTCCGTGACGAGCCAGACCCGTTCCACGCGGTCCATGTTCTTGCCCTGCATGAGGCGCCACTGGCGCATGGCGAAGAGCTGTTTCTGGCAGGCATCAAGGCACTCGCCGCCGCCGACCTTCAGCATGATCCACTTGCCGGCGTACTGCTCGAGCTTTTCCGGACGGCCGTCGAGCGTCGTGCTGGCCATGGCCGGGATCGGACGCTCGCGCGGGTCGATCAGGGCGCCGTAGTTGGTGCGGCCGGTGGGCTTGATGACGTAGTACGTCAGGTAAGAAAGAATCATCGGCGCCGCACATACCAGCAGCACCGCGAACAGCTTCCAGCGGCCGCGCTTGCGGGCCTGATTGGCGTCAGCGGCTGCCGGCTTCGCTGCGTCCTGCATCGTGTTTTCTTGCATCACCTTGTTTTGCTCCACTACGGAATCCGGTTACCACAAAAAAGAGGACGGCCATCGCCGCCAGCGCATACCACTGGAAGGCGTAGCCGCGGTGCTTGTCGATGCCGCTCGACGGCGCCGGCCAGGCCCGCAGCAGGGTATCCCCGGCCTGCGCCAAGCCGGTCTGCTGCACGAAAAAGGGCTGCAGCTTCAGGCCGGTGGCGCTGGCCACCGACTGCGGATCGATGTTCTGGACGATGGCGCGCGGCGCCAGCGCAGCGGCCTTGCCCATGTCCATCACGTGACCCGCCGTGCCCGACACGATGCCTTCGATCCTGACCGTGCCCGACGGAGTCGCGAACGCCGGCAGTTTCCCGTATTCCGCCTCGCGCGGCAGCCAGCCGCGCATCACCAGCACATGTGTGCTTGAATCCGCTATTTTAAACGGCATCACGAGGTAGTAGCCGGAGCGGCCCGCCATGGGCCGGTTGGCGAGGAACAGCGGCCAGTCGGCGACGAATTCGCCGGTCACGGTGACGCGGCGGTATTCGAGGCTGGCGGCGGGAGTGAGGTTGGGACCGAGCGCGACGGGCGGCGCGAGGGCGAAGGCGGTGAGCTTTTCCTGCACCGCCAGTTTCTGGGCTGCCCTGCCCTGTTGCCAGTTCCCTAGCGCAATACCCAGCAGGGCGAGGAGCAGTGCGGCGATAAAGGGAACAAGACGAAATTGGAAACGGAAGCGCATTACAATGAAGCCTCAACCTAAGCCCGGGCCGACCATGAAACTGCTTGTTGCCATTGCCTTCATCCTGATTCTCGCCAGCCTCGGCTCGGCCCTGTTCTTCCTGATGCGCGACAAGGGGCAGAGCAACCGCACCGTGCATGCGCTGGCGATGCGGGTCGGGCTGTCGATCACCCTCTTCCTTTGCCTGCTGGGCGCCTACAAGATGGGGTGGATTGCGCCGACCGGCATTCGCTGATACCGCTCGCTTACTCTGACGTAGGGTGGGCGGTCCTCCGCCCACGCGTTCAAATCACGTTTGCAGGGCGGCGTTGCGAATGATCCCCCGTCCGTCGACCGCGTGGGCGGTCAAGCCGCCCACCCTACGACCTGCATCAACTACTTACAGCCAGTACACGACAACGTACAGGCCCAGCCACACCACGTCGACGAAGTGCCAGTACCACGCCGCGCCTTCGAAACCGAAGTGATTGTCCGCCGTGAAGTGGCCCTTCATCACACGGTACAGGATCACCGACAGCATGATCGCGCCCATGGTCACGTGGAATCCGTGGAAGCCGGTCAGCATGAAGAAGGTCGAACCGTAGATGCCCGAGGTCAGCTTCAGGTTCAGTTCCTGGTAGGCGTGCATGTATTCATAGACCTGGAAGCCCATGAAGACCGCGCCCAGCAGGATGGTGGCGAACAGCCAGAAGGCCGTCTTCGAGCGGTGGCCGGCGCGCAGCGCGTGGTGCGAGATGGTCAGGGTCACGCCCGACAGCAGCAGCAGCGCGGTGTTGATGGTCGGGATCGGGAAGGGACCCATGGTCTGGAACCCGTCGACCACGCCGGCCGGGCCGGTATTGCCCCAGGTCGGCGCGAAGTCCGGCCAGATGATCTTGTGGTCGAGGTCCGACAGCCAGGGCATGGTGATGGCGCGGGCGTAGAACAGGGCGCCGAAGAAGGCGCCGAAGAACATCACTTCAGAGAAAATGAACCAGCTCATGGACCAGCGGTAGGACAGGTCGATGTTGCGGCCGTACATGCCCGATTCCGATTCGCCGATGGCGTCGCCGAACCAGAAATAGAGGACGACCAGCATCGCGACGATACCGACCAGGCACACGGCAGGCCCCCAGGAAACGCTGTTGACCCATGCGGATGCACCGATCATGGTGACCAGCATCGAAATGCCGGCGGACATCGGCCAGCGCGAGGGGCCTGGCACGAAGTAATGGGGCACGGTGTGTGGCGAACTCATCTTCATCTCCTCAACTCTTCTGAATTGTCTAGCACTCTGAATCGCGAAACCTGCTTCCCCGGTCTTGCCGGGGATCTCTTTTTTATTCTGCCGTCACGTCCTGTGACATTCCCTGAAACTGCCTTACTGCGACACCGCGAACCTGACCGCCAGCATGATCAGCCCGATGAAGATCGCCGCCCCGATCAGGCCGGCGATGATCACATGCACCGGATTCAGGTTGGCGGCGTCCTTCTCGTAGTCGCTGCGCTTGCGCACGCCGAAGAAGGACCAGAACACCGCCTTCATCGATGCCCGGAAGCTGCCCTTGCGCTGGTGCGGCAAGGCCTTCGGCTTGTCCTCCATTACTTCACCTTGCCCGAACCGTTAGATGCGGTCTGCACCGCGCCGCCGATCTCGAAGAAGGTGTACGACAGCGTGATGTTCTTCACTTCGCGCGGCAGCTTGGGATCGATGAAGAAGACCACCGGCATCTGGCGCGCCTCGTTGGCCTGCAGCGTCTGCTCGCGGAAGCAGAAGCATTCGACCTTCTTGAAGTGCGGCGTGACGACCTGCGGCGCGTAGCTCGGAATCGCCTGCGCCTTGACCGCCCTGCCCTGTGTGTTGACCACCTCGTAGGTCACGGTGGCCAGCTCGCCCGGATGCACCTCGATGCTGCGCTGGACCGGACGGAAACGCCACGGTCCCTGCGAATTGCCATCGAGCTCGACGACGATCTTGCGGCTCTTGTCGACCTGGGTGTTCACGGGCGCTTCGACGAACTCGCCCGGCTGGGTCAGCACGTTGATGCCGAGCACCTCGCAGATCTGGCGGTACATCGGCACCAGCGCGTAGCCGAAGCCGAACATCATCACCGCCACCACCACCAGCTTGCCGAGGGTGGAGCGGTTCAGGCGCCGAATCCGGCTGCTGACTGGGCTGCTCGGCGTCGTCATCTCAGCTCAGCAGGGTGAACTTGACGAACACGCTGGCGAAGAAGAACAGCGCGATCCCGCCCAGCACCAGGGCGGTCTTCAGGTTGCTCTTCTTTTGCTCGTGGGTAGCCATGATTACTTCACCAGCGGCGGGGTTTCGAAGGTGTGGAAGGGCGCCGGGCTCGGCACGGTCCACTCGAGGCCTTCCGCGCCTTCCCATGGCTTGGCTTCCGCCTTCTTGCCGCCGCGGATGTTAGGCAGCACCACCGCGAACAGGAAGTAGGCCTGCGACAGGCCAAAGCCGAAGGCGCCGACCGAGACGATCATGTTGAAGTCGGTGAACTGGGTCGCGTAGTCCGCGTAGCGGCGCGGCATGCCGGCCAGGCCCAGGAAGTGCATCGGGAAGAAGGTGATGTTAAACGTGATCAAGGAGAGCCAGAAGTGGATCTTGCCGCGGGTCTCGTTGTACATGTAGCCGGTCCATTTCGGAGCCCAGTAGTAGTAGCCCGCGAACAGCGCGAACAGCGAACCCGCCACCAGCACGTAGTGGAAGTGCGCCACCACGTAATAGGTGTCGTGCACCTGGATGTCGATCGGGGTCACGGCCAGGATCAGGCCGGTGAAGCCGCCCATCGTGAACACGAAGATGAAGCCGACCGCGAACAGCATCGGGGTCTCGAAGGTCATCGAGCCCTTCCACATGGTGGCGACCCAGTTGAACACCTTCACGCCGGTCGGCACGGAGATGAGCATGGTGGCGTACATGAAGAACAGCTGCGAGGTCACCGGCATGCCGGTGGTGAACATGTGGTGGGCCCAGACGATGAAGGACAGGATCGCGATCGAGGCGGTCGCATACACCATCGAGGCGTAGCCGAACAGCGGCTTGCGGGCGAAGGCCGGGATGATCTGCGAGACGATGCCGAAGGCCGGCAGGATCATGATGTAGACCTCGGGGTGGCCGAAGAACCAGAAGATGTGCTGGTACATCACCGGGTCGCCGCCGCCTGCCGCGTTGAAGAAGGAAGTGCCGAAGTGGCGGTCGGTCAGCGTCATGGTGATCGCGCCCGCCAGCACCGGCATCACGGCGATCAGCAGGAAGGCGGTGATCAGCCAGGTCCAGCAGAACATCGGCATCTTCATCAGGGTCATGCCCGGCGCGCGCATGTTCAGGATGGTGACGATGATGTTGATCGAGCCCATGATCGACGAGGCGCCCATGATGTGCATGGCGAAGATCGCCATGTCCATGCCCGGGCCCATCTGGGTCGACAGCGGCGCATAAAGAGTCCAACCCGCCGCGGTCGCCCCGCCCGGCGAGAAGAAGGACGCGGCCAGCAGGATCGCCGCCGGCGGCAGCAGCCAGAACGAGAAGTTGTTCATGCGGGCGAAGGCCATGTCCGAGGCGCCCACCTGCAGCGGCAGCATCCAGTTGGCGAAGCCCACGAAGGCCGGCATGATCGCGCCGAACACCATCACCAGGCCGTGCATGGTGGTCAGCTGGTTGAAGAACTCGGGGCGGAAGAACTGCAGGCCCGGCTCGAACAGCTCGGTGCGGATCATCAGCGCCAGCACGCCGCCGGAGAGCAGCATGATGAAGGAGAACCACAGGTAGAGGGTGCCGATGTCCTTGTGGTTGGTGGCGAAGAGCCAGCGGCGGTAGCCGTGCGGATGGTCGTGCGCATGATCATGATCATGAGCGTGGTCGTGGCCGGGTGTGTGATCGATGGTGCTGGTAGTCATGTCGATTTCCCTGAAGCTAGATAGCTAAATCACTTGCTGCGTGCGGCCAGCACTTCGGCCGGTTGCACGATGTTTTCCGCGGCCTTGTTCGACCAGGAGTTGCGGGTATAGGTGATCACCGCGGCGATCTCGGTGTCCGAGAGCTGCTTCCAGGCCGGCATCGCCGACGGATAGGCCGGGGTGTCCTGGCCGTTGAGCAGGATGTCGACTTGGTGCGCCTTGGCGCCCAGCACGTTCGGCGAGCCGTCCAGCGCCGCGAAGGCGTTCGGTACGCCCTTGCCGTTGGCCTGGTGGCAGGCCACGCAGTTGGCGTTGTAGACCTGTTCGCCGCGGGTCTTCAGTTCATCGATGGTCCAGACCTTGTTCGGATCGTCGGCCAGGGCCGCCATTTTCTTCTTCTCGCCGGCTACCCAGGCAGTGTAATCCTCGGCGGAGACGACGCGCACGACGATCGGCATGAAGGCGTGGTCCTTGCCGCACAGCTCGACGCAGTTCCCACGGTAGACGCCGACCTTGTCGGCCTTGAACCAGCCGTCGCGCACGAAGCCGGGGATGGCGTCCTGCTTGATGGCGAAGGCGGGAATCGTCCAGGCGTGGATCACGTCGTTGGCGGTGAAGACCATGCGGATCTTCTTGCCAACCGGGACGACCATCTCGTTGTCCACTTCCAGCAGGTAGTTTTCGCCCTTCTTCTCGGTGGCGGCTTCGCCCGGCAGGCCGATCTGGCTGCGCGGGGTCGACAGGTTCGACAGGAAGGAAATGCCCTCGCCTTCGCCGTTCAGGTAGTCATAGCCCCATTTCCACTGCATGCCGGTGGCCTTGATCGTGATGTCGGCGTTCGAGGTGTCCTTCAGTGCGACGACGGTCTTGGTGGCCGGCAGGGCCATGCCGATGACGATCAGGAAGGGAACGATGGTCCAGGCGATTTCGACGGCGGTCGATTCGTGGAAGGTGGCGGCCTTGTGGCCGAGCGACTTGCGGTGCTTGAACACCGAGTAGAACATGACACCGAACACGCCGACGAAGATGACCAGGCAGACGATCATCATCCAGTTGTGCAGGTCGTAGATATCGTGGCCGACGGCGCTCACGGGGGTCTGCATGTTCAGCTGGTGTTCCTGCGGCCGGCCCGTGATTTGCGGATCGGCAGCCCATGCTGGGATGCCGGCCGTTGCTGCGAGGCCGAACAACCAGGCCCCAAGTCGCGATGCGTATGTCATGTTGTCCCCAACCACCCAAAATAAAAATATTTTTAACGGTCGGCAGCTCCATGAACGAACTGCCGCCGCTCCGAAACATAATTCGCAGAAAGGCACGTACCAATACCGCGAAATTGCGCTGCGGAACGGTGGGTCTACCTCCACGCCGGTGGCTGCTAACGTCTGCTACCCGTCACCGGCGGCTCTGCTAATGCTGCAATTCAATTCTATTTTTTGCCAGGAAGTGCTCGTTTTTTCAGCGATTTTTCTTACTTGGCGACAAAAATAGCGATTGATTATATCCAAATCAGTAATTTTTATTCAAGGAAAATCCGTCCACCGAGGGGCAACAACACCCCGCACCTAACGCTGTGCTGTGGGTGCAATGCAATATAAATAGCTCAATTCGGCTTGCGCGGCTGGAAGCGGACGATCGCCTCGCCGGCTGCCGTGACGCGCGGCGCCGGGCGGAAGGCGTGTCCGTAGATGACCTCGAAGCTCAAGCCGAGCTTGCCATCCGGACGGCGCCCCGCTTCCAGCGCATCCAGCATGCGCTGCCAGGCGGCGCGCCCGACCAGGCCCTGCCGTCGCGTGGCCAGCGGATTGCCGCCGATCGCGCGTACGTCCGCCAACAGGCTTTCCGCCGTATCGTAGGTGACCGTGATGCGCTCCATGTCCATCACCGGCGTGGAGAAGCCCGCCTCCACCAGCTGGTCGCCGAAGTCGTGCATGTCGACGAAAGGCAGTGTATGCGGGGTTTCATCCATGGCGGCAAAGGCGGTGCGGAGCTCGATGAAGGTATCCGGGCCGAAATTCGAGAACATCAGGAGGCCTTCCACCCGCAGCACGCGGCGCCACTCGGCGAACACGCGGTCGGGCTGGGGATGCCAGTGCAGCGCGAGGTTCGACCACAGCAGGTCGAGCGAGTTCGCCCCGAAGGGCAGCTGGCCGAAGTTGCCGCACAGGATGTCGACCCCGGCCTTGGCCGGCAGCAAACGGCTGAGCATCTGGTTCAGCGAACGGGTGCTCGGGGCCGGCGCCTTCGCCGCGGCCGCCATGGCGGGGGCCGCGTCGATGCCCAGGATCTGGGCGGCCGGATAGGTCTTCTGCAGCAGGGCCAGGTCGGCGCCCGCGCCGCAGCCGGCGTCGAGCACCTGCTTCGGCGCGATTTTGACCAGCTGCAGGCGCTCGTGCATGCGGCCCGCGATCTCGCGGCGCAGGAAATCCGAAGGCGCGATGCGGCCGGGCTGGGCGAACAGGGAGCGCACGCGATCGAGGTCGATCGGCGCGCTCATCTTGGATGGGGGTTGCGGTGAAGCCATGGTGGTGAAGCGGACAAATGAGATAATGCCGGGAGTGTACATGGTTGCGCATAGTTCAGCCGATGAGTGAGCCGAAGCCCATGGTTTCCCCTTCGTCCCGCCTGGCCGCCCTGCCCCGGATGCTGTTGCAGGCACTGCTGCCGTCCAGCTGCGCGCTGTGCGGCGCCGTGCAGGACGGGGCGGTGTGCGGCGCCTGCTCGCTGGCCTATGCGGCAAGCCATCGTCCGCGCTGTCCCTGCTGCGCCAATCCGGTCGGCGCGATCGACGCCGGAGGCCGCTGCGGCGCCTGCCTGGCCGATCCGCCGGCTTTCGACGCCACCGTCGCGGCCTGCGACTACGCGGCGCCCCTGGACGGCCTGGTGCTGGGACTGAAATTCGGCGCCCGGCTCGCACTGGCGCCCTGGATGGCGGCGCGGCTGACCGAGGCGGCCTTGCGCACCGGCGCTCCCCTGCCCGAGCTGCTGTGTCCGGTACCGCTGGGAGCGCGCCGCTTGACCGAGCGCGGCTACAACCAGGCGCTCGAGGTCGCCCGGCCCCTGGCGAAGGGGCTCGGCATCCCGCTGGCGCCGCGCCTGCTCGAGCGCGTGCTCGAGACGGCGGCCCAGTCGGGCGTGGCGCCGGGCGAACGGCGCCGCAACGTGCGTGGCGCCTTTGCCCTGGCGGACGGACAGGCTGCGCTGGCGGGACGGCACGTCGGCGTGGTCGACGACGTCATGACCAGCGGCCACACACTCGATGAACTGGCCGGCGTGCTCAAACGCGCCGGCGCGGCGCGCGTGACGAACTTCGTGTTCGCCCGCACCCCGCCCCACTGACAGCTAGAGGAGAAAGAATTGTTCCACGTCGTCCTGGTCGAACCGGAAATCCCGCCGAATACCGGCAACGTCATCCGCCTGTGCGCGAACACCGGCGTGCAACTGCACCTGATCGAGCCGCTCGGCTTTCCGCTCGACGACGCCAAGATGCGCCGCGCCGGCCTGGATTACCACGACTACGCGACCATGAAGGTGCACAAGAACTGGGAAGCATTCTTGCAGGACGCGAAACCGGATCCAGAGCGCATGTTCGCCCTGACCACCCACGGTTCCGCGCCGTTTGCGAACGCAGCATTCCAGCCGGGCGACGTGTTCGTCTTCGGCGCCGAATCGCGCGGCCTCGACCCCGCCCTGCGCGAAACCTTCCCGCCGAGCCAGCGCATCCGCCTGCCGATGATGCCGGACAACCGCAGCCTCAATCTCTCCAACACCGTCGCCGTGGTGGTCTACGAAGCCTGGCGCCAGAACGGCTACGCCGGTGGACTCTAAGCGCTTCCGTTCTTCCAAACTTACGTAAAGCTGCTTGAACCTACCTAAAGCTAGCCTTGCCGTTGGATTCCTGCTTCACCGGAGCCGGTTTCACCTTGCACTCGCGCGCAATGCCAGCACCTTCTCCTCCACAGGCCGACACGGTGGAACTCACCGCCATGTTTCTTAAATTGATTGCCGCATTGACGTCGCGGTCATGCGAAGCGCCGCACGTCGCGCAATCCCACTCCCGCTGGGCAAGGCCGAGCACGTCGATCCGGTTTCCGCAGCACGAACAGGTCTTGCTGCTGGGGTACCAGCGGTCCACCACCACGACCTTCCCGCCGCGCCAGGCCGCCTTGTATTCGAACTGGCGGCGCAGTTCACCAAAGCCCATGTCAGCGATGGCGCGGGCCAGGCGCCGGTTTCCCAGCATTCCCCTTACGTTCAGGTCTTCGATGCCGATCGCGTGAAAGCGCCGCGTGATGTTGCTTGTTATCTGGTGCGCGCTGTTAAGCCGGATATTTCGCACGCGTGCATGATGCCTTGCGAGCTTACGCCTGGCTTTGGCGCGGTTGCGCGATCCTTTCACTTTGCGGGACAGCGATCTCGATAGCCGGCACAGCCGCGTCAAGGCATGCCGCATCGCTTTCGGACCAGCGAACGTCTCTCCGGTGGACAGCGTCACCAGATTGCTCACGCCGAGATCGACTCCGACCGCACCTTGGTTTTCGGACGGCGGAACGAGTGGAAGCTCAGGAGAATCGACGGTGATGCTGACATACCAGTGATCGGCGATGCGAGAAATACATGCCGAGACGATGCGGCCAGTGAATCGGAGGCACTCTCGCATGCGCACCCAGCCCAGCTTCGGAATCCGGATGCGTTTGTCCTTGATCTGGAACTGGTCGTTACTCAGGGTGACCCGGTCATCCAAGCCCTTGCGACGAAACTTCGGGTAGCGGGCGCGGTGTGAAAAGAAGTTCTGGAAAGCTTGTCCCAGCTGCATGATCGCCATTTGGGGCGCGCACTTTGTCACTTCCATCATCCAGGGGAAGGCCGTGCGCTTGATGGCGTTCAGCTGGCGCCGCAATGCTACTTCGTTGGGCTTTGGCAGCGCAGGGTCGAGCAGGCAGGCCTGGTACTGGCGACCCCATTCGCCAAGTGCCCAGTTATAGGCGAACCGCGCGGTGCCCGTGGCCCGTGCAAGATGGGTGGCTTGCGCGTCGTTGGGATCAAGCCTGATCTTGTGGCCCCTCAACATTGCGCTTCCTCCACCGCGGCTTTAACACCATCGATGAGCTTCTGGTTCTTGTGCCTGCGACTGCCGTACAACCGGGCGGAAAACACCGTGATGATTTCCAGCACGTCGGTCGCGAGCTCCTCCTCGAAGCTTCTATCTTCCCCCTGGTTGATGATCACGACCTCGACTTCTTTCGCCTGGCAGATGGCGAACACCAATTCGGCGCCGAAACGCAGCAGGCGATCTTGATGGACCACGACCAGGCGGCCAACGTTCCCATCCAGGACTTCGCCAAGAAGTTTTCTCAGCCCCTTCTTGTGATAATTCATTCCCGAGCCGAGATCGGCAATGACCTCGAAGGGCCACCCTTGGGCTGCGCAGTACAATTCCAGCAGTTGCTGCTGGCGTTCCAGGTCTGCTCGCTGGTCATGGCTGGAAACCCGGGCATAGGCAACCGTCCCGCGCGGCGCCAGCGTGCCATGGTAGCGTTCTGGATGGATTGCTGCGAGATCATACCGACGCTGGCCACCTTCTGTTCTGCCAGGCACAAGCTTGCCAGCCGCCTCCCAGCGCCTCAAGGTACTGGCCGAGACACCGAGTGCTTTTGCTGCCGCGGTGATGGAGACGAACTTGCTCATATTGAGTAAGACTACTCAAGAATGAACAAGTTCAACGTCAACTGTTAAAACCCACCGCCTTGAACACGCCGCCGCCGAAGACTTTGTCGGCAAAGCGTTCGCCGATCAGCCGGTGCGCCTGCGCGTCCGGATGCAATTCGTCCGGTAGCGGCAGGCGCGCGTTGTCTTCCGGGCCATACAGTTCCCTGCCGTCCAGGTAGTGGATGGCAGCGTCAAGCAGGGCCCGTTCACCCACGATCTCCTTCAACTGCTCGCGAATGACGGCCAAGGTCAGCTTGCCCTGCCGGACTTCGGCCTCGCTGGCCGTGGTGCGGAAGCGCAGCTGCCCGCGGCTCAATGCCTTGCCATCGACCATCGTCGGCCCCGGCGTCGTTTCATGAATGGGGCAATAGATCGGCGACATCACGAGCAGGGGCGTGTCTGGATGGCCTTCCCGGATCGTATCGAGGAAGCCGTGCATGGCCGGTCCGAAGGCGCGCAGGCGCATCAGGTCCAGGTTGACCAGGTTGATGCCGATCTTGATGCTGATCAGGTCGGCCTCCAGGTCGCGGATCGTGCGCGCCGTAAAAGGATCCAACAGGGCGCTGCCACCGAAACCGAGATTGAGCAGGTCGACCCCGGCCTGGCCAGCGGCTATTGCCGGCCAGATGCCGGTCGGATGGAAGGCGTTCGAACCCTGGCTGATCGAGCTGCCGTGGTGCAGCCAGCGGCGCTTGCCCGTCGGCGCCAGCGGTTGGAGCGGTGCATCCGCATGCAGCGCCACCAGCTCGGTGGTCTCGTCATGCGGCAGCCAGATCTCGACCGTCTTTTCTCCCGGCGGCAGGTCGGTGAAACGGAGGGTTTGCGGCGCGCCGGCCTCGAGGGTGCTGGCGCCGCTCACCATGTCGATGTTCAGCACCTTGCCGCCCGGGGCGCTGGCCTGCTGCAACAGGCGGCCGTCGACCAGCAGGTCATACACGCCGTCGGGGCGCGGCGGCATGTCGCGGTAGTTGCGCTTGGTCGGCAAGGTCACCAGCTCGACGCTCGTCGCCGTGGTCTGGAACGCCAGGCGCACGCCGGACGGCTGCGACTGCACCATCGCCAGCTGGGCATCCCGGCACTGCGCGCGCGCCCAGGCGGGCAGGCGGTGCGGCAGGATCCCCGCCTCGCGCTGCTCGATCTCGACCGCGCCGTGGATGAAGTCTGGCGGAATGGGGGAAACGTGAAACATGGTCATGGATATCGTCCTTGAATGGCAAGCGCAGGCGGTGCCAGGACGCTTTTCGGGTCGGGCGATTCTTCCCAAGACGGTTAGCTTTGTCAATCGCACTGCCTTTCCAAACGGCAATGTGACTTTGTGTTGCGCCTTGAAGACACAATGCAGAAATGTGAGCTGGGGCACACGCAAGTCTGCGGGCACAGGAGTACGCTGATCGTGTAATACATCGATCGGCGCCCTGTCTTTGCTCGAGGTAAGCACATGAACAAGTTTCTTTCCACTGGCGCCCTGCTGCTCTGCTGCACCGCTGCCCATGCAGACCCCATTTCCTGGGGATTTTCCTTCAACGGCTTTTACGACAGCGTGTCGAACAGCTTCCTGCCCGATGAGGTCATCTCCGGCTCCTTCAAGGGTAATGACCTCGATGGCGACGGCCTGCTGGAAAAGGAGGAATTGCTGTCCCTCGTCGTCGGCGAGCTCGACTACGTCGCCTGCGCACCGACCAGCAATGCCTACTATTTCTGCGGCGCAACCGGCTTCTCCTTTTCGCCCGACAGCGGCCTGCACTTCAGTGTCGGCAGCTATGGCAGCGACCCGGAAGGCTGGGTCGGCGGCGGCCGCCTGATCACGACCGGCGACCAGCATTACGCTTATGAATTCAATCCGGGCATGACGACCGAGCGGCATCTGTACTGGACCAGCGACACGACCTTGACGATGATGTCGCAGGCGCCGGAGCCGCACACCTGGCTGATGCTGGCGGCGGGACTGCTCGGCCTCGGTTGGCGCGCCCGCCGTTCGTAGGGTTACGTAGGGTGGTCGGCTCCGCCGACCGCGCGTTCAGCTTCCTGACGAACAGATGCGGCGCATGCTGCTCACGCACGGTTTGAACGCGCGGTCGGCGGAGCCGTACACCCTACTTATTTACCCACGACTTTCATTGCCTTGACCTCGAAGGTCGACTCGCCGAAGGTCTCCTTGTCGAATTCCCCGGTCAGCTCGACCACGGTGTTCTGGTCGACGGTGACACCCGCCGGAAAGTGCTCGGCATCGATCTCGACGGTGATCTTGCCGCTCGCGTCAGCGAACTCGTAGTCCTCGCCGCCCTTGTGGCTGACGATCTTGCCCTGCAGGCGAGCAAACTGGTCGTCCTTGCCCTTGTCCAGCAGGTCCTTGGCCTTCATCAGCGGCACGCTCGACGGGCCGGTATAGCCCGCAGGGGCCGGCTTGGTCGAGGGGCCCGTGTAGCCGGTGGTCTGGCCGACGGCGAAGGCCGAGGCGGCCAGCAGGGTGGTGATGCAGGAAATCTGGAGAATGCGTTTCATGGTTTCGCTCCTGGGTGGTTTGAAGTAACAGGAGCATTACACCGGGCGGACATTAATTCGATCTTAAGACGAACGCGGCCAGTCGAGCGTGACGCCCAACCCGCGGCCGCCCAGGCCTGGCCCGAAGGCGAGTTCCACGCCATGCAGCTCGGCGATGCGTTTGACGATCGACAGGCCGAGCCCGCTGCCGCCCTCTTCCGTCCCGAGCACCCGGAAAAAGCGTTCCGTCAGGCGCCGGCGGCTGGCCTCGTCCACGCCCGGGCCGTCGTCGCGTACGGCGATGCGGTCGCGGCCGCCATGGTGGACCGCCTCGACCTCGACCCGGCTGCCCGCCGGGCAATAGCGCAAGGCATTGCCGACCAGGTTGCGCAGCACGATGCCCAGCATCTGCGGGTCGGCCCGCAGCGTCCCGATCTCGCAGCGCAGGTCCAGCGTGATGCCGCGCCGCGCCGCTTCGTCCGCGTACTCGGCCTGCAGGGTCTCGAACAGCGGACGCAGCGCCACCTCCTGCCCGGCCAGCTGCGCACGCGCCAGCGGATCGAGGCGCGCCAGGGTGAGCAGGCTGTCGACCAGCGCCGTCAGGCGCCCGATATCGGTACGGAGCTTCCGGAACGGCGCGCCGAGTTCCGGATGCTGGCGCTGCAGCAGCTGCACGTGCATGTGCAGGCCCGCCAGCGGCGTGCGCAGTTCGTGCGCGGCGTCGGCCGTGAAGCGGCGCTCGGCCTGCAACGCGCCATCCAGGCGTCCCAGCACCTCGTTCAGCGCCGTGACGATCGGCAGCAGTTCGCGCGGCTGCCCCCGGGCGTCGACCCGGGTGAGGTCCTCGGGGGTCTGCGCGGCGATGGCCTGGGCGGTGCGGCGCAGCGGCGCCAGCACCCTGCCCGTCAGCCACCAGGCGACGAGGGCCAGCAGCAGCAGAAAGCCCAGCACCGGCAGCCACAGTGCATCCGCCAGTTCTTCCAGGATGTCGAAGCGTTTCTCCGCACGCTGGCCGACCTGCACCTCGAAACGGCGCGCCTCGTCGCGCACCACGAAGACGCGCCAGCGGTCGTCGCCGACGAGCAGGTCGACGAAGCCGTGGTCGTCGTCGAAGCCGCCGACGAAAGGGCTACCAGGCGCACCTGCCGTGCGCTGGACCACCTGGTTGCCCACCACGATCTGGTACTGCATGTCGACCCGGCGCACCTCGTCGCCCTCGAGCGGGTTCTGGCGCGCCAGCAGGCCGCGCGCCTCGAGGCTTGTCGTGGCCGCCATCAGCATATAGGCCGACTCTTCGAGCGCATCGTCGAACACTTCGCCGGTTTCCTGCCAGGCGATGGCCGTCAACGTGCCGAGGCTGGCCAGCCACAGCACGGCGCTGGCGGCAAGGATGGCCCCCAGCAGGCGCCGCCGCAGCGACCAGGGCGTGCGCGCGTCAATGCTCATCTTCCCTCAACTTCCTTGAGGCGGTAGCCGAGCCCGCGCACCGTGACGATGCTGTCGCTGCCGAACTTCTTGCGCAGGTTGTGGATGTAGACCTCGATGGCATTGCTCTCGACCTCCTCGCCCCAGCCGTACAGGCTCTCTTCGATCTGGGCGCGGGTGACGATGGCGTTCTTGCGCTGCAGGAGGGCGAGCAGCACGTGGTATTCGCGCGCCGTCAGCGCGACGGGCTGGCCGTGCAGGCTGGCCTGGCGGGTCTCGAGGTCGAGCGCGATGCCGGCGTGGCCCAGCACATTGCTCGCCTGGCTGGCGCCGCGCCGCACCGCGGCGCGGATGCGGGCCGACATCTCTTCCAGCTCGAAAGGCTTCACCAGATAGTCGTCGGCGCCCAGGTCCAGGCCTTCGACCCGGTCGGCCAGCGCATTGAAGGCGGTGATCAGGATGACCGGCACCATATCGCCCCGGGCGCGCAGGCTTGCGAGCAGATCGTCGCCCGACATGCCGGGCAGGCCCCGGTCGAGCAGCACGCAGTCGTAATGGTGGGTGGCCAGCGCCGTCTGGGCGGAGTCGCCGCGGCGCACCCAGTCCACCGCATGCTGGTCCAGGCGCAGCCAGGCCTGGATGGTCTCACCCAGGGAGGTATCGTCTTCGGCCAGCAGGATGCGCATCGGGGCGTTGGTCTTGGAGTCGATGGACCCCAAGTGTGCCACGGATGCGGCCGGGCCGCCCTCCCCGCTCGGTTGGACTGGAACTGCTGCTCGTACAGCAATCCCCACCTGCGATAGGTCGGACTGGCCAGGCTGCGCACCTGCGCATCGCCCTGGTGGCCTGGTCCCTGATCCGCCTCGGCTACGACGTCATGGGCATCGACCGGCGCGAAGACCTGGTGCGGTTCGGGGGCGACCGCCTGCCCATGCGGTACAGGCCGACTCCACCGACGAAAACGTCATGCTGCAGCTCGGCGTTGCCGATTTTTCCCACGCCATCGTGGCGATCGGCTCCGACCTGTCGGCCAGACTGATGACCCTGATGGTGCTGACCGAACTCGGGATCAAGGACATCTGGGTCAAGGCCAAGACGCCCGAACACGGCCAGATCGCCCAACGCATCGGCGCCCATCACGTGGTGTACCCGGAAGCCGACATGTGCGCGCGCGTGGACCACCTGATCACCGTGCGCATGATGGACTTCATCGAGTTCAAGGACGGCTTCGCGATCGCCAAGATCCATGCGCCGGCCGACACCCACCACCAGAGCCTGGCCGAGTCGCACGTGCGCTCGCGCCACGGCGTGACGGTGGTCGGGGTCAAACGCGTCAACGAGGACTTCCAGCACGCCTTGCCCGAGACGCGCATCCTGCCGGCCGGTCTCCCAATCGTGTCCGGTCCGACCAGGAAGATCGAAGCCTTCGCCGGCGGCGGACGTAAGCGCAGGTAGCGCGGGCGGCGTCAGCGCCGGCGCGGCGCCGGGATCAGGACCAGCTGGGCGCCGTCCGACTTGGTGCGCGTGGTGAGCCAGGTGCGCGCGCGTTGCGCGTCGGCCGTGGTCAGCGCGCGCTTGCAGGTGGCGGTGAGCATGGGCGCCTCCACCGCCGGTTTGCCGTCCTCGGTCCGCACCAGGGCCACGCCCATCAGCACCTCGCAGTTCGGATATTGGGCCACGAATTCGTTGCGGATGTCGAAGGCGGTCTCGCGCCAGGCGTCGCGGCGCGCGTCGCGCTTGGCCAGCTCCTGGCGCAACTGGGCGATGGTGGCGTCGCGCTCGCGCAGGCCCTGCTGCGTGTCGCGGTAGATGTCGGCCAGGATGTCGGCCTTGAGCACGCCGACGTCGACGCGGCTGTCCTCGGCCTGGTGCACGAGCAGGCGCGCGCCGGGCAGCCCCGACTGCGGCAGGCGCTTCTCGATCGCCTGGATCGCGGCCAGCGGCATGCGCGGCCCGATCAGGGTCAGCTCGACCTGGCGCACCAGGGGATCGAGCTGGACGTCGACCACGTGGGTGCCGGCGTTGCCGAACTCGTTGCGCACGAACTGGCGCGCACGGTGCCCGAACACCTCGTTGTCGACCAGCTGGATCGCCAGGTAGATGCTGGGCAGCGCGGTCAGGAGCACCACCGTCCACAGGGTGCGCTTGACGCGGCGCTCCACCCCCACGTCGACGAACTTGCGATGCGGCAGGCGCAGGAACTCGATGACGATCACGGTCGACACCGCGATGAACACGCAGTTGATCGAGAACAGGTAGAAGGCCCCGCCGAACACCGCCCACTGGCCGTTGGCGAGGCCGTAGCCGGCCGTGCACAGCGGCGGCATCAGGGCGGTCGCGATCGCCACGCCCGGGATGACGTTCGATTTTTCGCGCCGGGTCATGCCGATGATGCCGGCCAGGCCGCCGGTCAGGGCGATCAGCACGTCCCACAGGGTCGGCGTAGTGCGCGCCAGCAGTTCCGACTGGGCTTCGTCCAGCGGCGTGAGGAGGAAATACAGGGTCGAGGTCACCAGGCTGATCGCGGCCGCGATGCCGAGGTTCAGCAGCGAGCGCCGGATCAGCGCGAAGTCGTAGATGCCGATGCCGTAGCCGATACCCGTGATCGGCCCCATCAGCGGCGAGATCAGCATGGCCCCGATGATGACGGCCGGCGAGTTGATGTTCAGGCCGATCGAGGCGACCAGGATGGCGAACATCAGGATCCAGGGCGTGGCCCCGCGCAGTTCGACACCGGAGCGCAGGCTGGCGTCGATGACGTCGTCGTCGGCCTTGTCGTGCAGCAGGCTGAAGCGCTGGGCAAGGGTCATGGGCGCCTCGGACTGGGGCGCGAAGGTCTTGTCGAATTCACTCATCTTGGTACTCGCGAGAAGCGAGGTGCGGGACGGCCGGGCCGTGGACAGCCGGCATCATAGCAGCCGCTCGCCGCGCCATCGTCCAATTTCCACGGATATTTCCTGGAAGAATGTTAATTTGTTCAAACATATTATTCCCGTTACACTGTTTCCTTCCCCGACGTGGCGCTGCCGCGACATCGCTCCGGCGCGCTCCCCCCGCGCCGTCTATGGCAGCCTGTGCCGGACGCTCCGACAGAAAGGAACACATGCAATACACACTCTGGAATAACGATCTGTTGGCCTGGTCGATCGCGGCCGGCATCGCCCTCGCCACCTGCCTGCTGCTGTACGCGGCCAGGAAGCTGCTGGTCAGCCGCATCGCGACCTTCGCCCAACACACCACCACATGGCTGGACGACCTCGCCGCCAAGGTGCTGGCCGCCACCCACCCGCTGTTCATGCTGGCAATCGGCATCTATGCCGGCTCGCACTGGCTGGCGCTGCCCGCCAAGACCGTCACGCTGCTGTCCCACCTTGCCGTCACCGCGCTGCTGCTGCAGATGGCGCGCTGGGGCGACGTCGCGGTGCACGGCTGGCTGCACAATTATCGTGTCCGGCGCGGCGAGCAGGACGCTGCCAGCACCACGTCCACCGCGGCGCTGGGCTTCGTGACGCGCGTGCTGTTGTGGGCCGTGATTGCCCTGATGATCCTCGATAATTTCGGCGTCAACATCACAACCCTGGTAGCCAGCCTCGGGATCGGTGGCATCGCCGTTGCCCTGGCCATGCAAAACATCCTGGGCGACCTGTTCTCGTCGCTCTCGATCGTGCTCGACAAGCCCTTCGTGGTGGGCGACTTCATCAACGTCGGCGATTTTTCCGGCACCGTCGAGTACGTCGGCCTGAAGACCACCCGCATCCGCGGCCTCGGCGGCGAGCAGATCGTGTTTTCCAACAGCGACCTGCTGCAAAGCCGTATTCGCAACTACAAGCGCATGCAGACCCGCCGCATCGTGTTCGGCATCGGCGTGGTCTACGAGATCAGCAAGCAGCAGCTGCTGGCGATTCCCGGCATCCTGCGCGAAGCGGTCGAGGCGCAGCCCCAGGTAAAATTCGACCGCGCCCACTTCAAGTCCTACGGCGCCTCCTCGCTCGACTTCGAGGTCGTCTACATCGTGCAGACGCCGGACTACGCCACCTATATGGATATCCAGCAGGCCATCAACATCATCCTGTTCGAACGTTTCGAGCAGGAAGGCATCGATTTCGCCTACCCGACCCAGACCGTGCGCCTGGCCGACTCCGAACTCCGGATCGCGCGCGCCGCGCGCGTGGACGCGGCGGCCGGCCGGGAACCGCTTGACGCGCCGGCAGAGTCGGCCCATGCTCGGACCGGCCGGTAAAAAAGAGTTGGAACTTTCCGGCCTCCCGAACGGAATACATGGATGAACCTCCCACGCCGACACATATGAGCAAGGAATCCATCGCACTCAACCGCTTCGGGCTCGGCGCACGGCCGGACGAGGCCTTGCCGAACGATCCGCAACGCTGGCTCCTGTCCCAGTTCGACCGCTACGAGGCCCTGCCCGCCCCGTGGACGGCGCAGCCGCGCACCGGCACGCTCGCGCGCGACTGGGCCATCCAGCAGCGCACCCTGCGCGCGGCGCCCGACGTCGAGCGCCAGGCCGTGCGCGAAGCCTTCCAGCGCCAGGGCCGCGAAACCTACCAGGCGGCGGTCGGCGCACGCGCGGCCAGCGCCCTGCAAAGCGGCACGCCCTTCATGGAGCGGCTGGTGCACTTCTGGGCGAATCACTTCGCGGTGTCGGCCGAGAAGCAGCAGGTCATCCTCATGGCCGGCGCGTACGAAGCGGACGCCATCCGGCCGCACGTGACGGGCCGCTTCGAAGACATGCTGCTGGCCGTGGTGCGCCATCCGGCGATGCTCTACTACCTCGACCAGACCAATTCCGTCGGTCCCGACAGCCAGCTGGGGCGGCGCTCCGCCAAACGGCGCGGCAAGCAGCAGGGCCTCAACGAGAACCTGGCGCGCGAGATCCTCGAACTGCATACGCTGGGCGTGCGCAGCGGCTATACGCAAGCCGACGTCACGGAATTCGCCCGCGCCCTCACCGGTTGGACCGTGGCCGGCGAAGGCGCCGGCGACGGCATGGAGCCGGGCAATCCCTTCCGCTTCCGGCCCGGCGCCCACGAACCGGGCAAGCGGCAGGTACTGGGACGCAGCTACCCGGAGGGCGGCGAGGAGCAGGCACACGCCATCCTGCGCGACGTGGCCGCGGCGCCCGCCACCGCGCACCACATCGCCCTCAAGCTGGCGCGCCACTTCGTGGCGGACGATCCGCCGCCGTCCCTGGTCGCGCGCCTGGCCGACACCTTCCAGAAAAGCGGCGGCGCGCTGCCCGCCGTCTACCGCACACTGGTGCTGTCGCCCGAAGCCTGGACGCAAGGGATTGGCAAGTTCAAGTCGCCCTGGGACTGGTCGATTTCGAGCATGCGCGCTTTCGGGCGACGCGAGATGCCGGGGAAGCAGGCGAACAACCTGATGAACGGGCTGGGCCAGCCCGTGTGGAAACCGGGCTCCCCGGCCGGCTACGGCGACACCGCCGGCGCCTGGGCCGCGCCCGACGCGCTGGTGCGGCGGGTCGAAACGGCGCAGCGACTGGCTGCCCAGGCCGGCGGCGCGCGCGATGCGCGCCAGCTGGCGCCGCAGGTATTGCCCGGCGCCCTGGGCGACATGACGAAGCGGGCAATCGCCAACGCCGAGAGCCCAACCACCGCATTGGCCCTGCTGCTGGCCTGTCCCGAATTCCTGAGGAGGTAGATTGATGACGAGCCGACGACACTTCCTGGCCGGCGCGGCAGCGCTGCTCGCCGCCCCGCGCATCACCTTCGCGCAGGCGCCGACCAGCCGCCGCTTCATCTTCATCCTCCAGCGCGGCGCGGCCGATGGCCTGAACACGGTGATCCCCTACGCCGACCCGGCCTACGCAGCCCTGCGCGGCGAGCTCGCCATCGGCCTCGAGGCGACAAGCAAGCTCGATGGGACCTTCGCCCTCCACTCCTCGCTGGCGGAACTGAAAACCCTGTACGACGCCGGCGATGCCACCTTCTTCCACGCGGTGGCATCGCCCTACCGCGAACGCTCGCACTTCGACGGACAGAACGTGCTGGAGACCGGCGGCAAGGCGCCCTACGCGCTGAAGGACGGCTGGATGAACCGCCTGCTGGCGTCCCTGTCGCGGCGCGGCCGCGAGGGCATCGCTTTCTCGCCCACCGTGCCGATGGCGATGCGTGGCGCGCTCGAAGTCAGCTCCTACGCACCCTCCAACCTGCCGCATGCGAACGAAGACCTGATGCTGCGCATCGAGCAGCTGTACGGGCAGGACCCACAGCTGCATGCACTCTGGTCGGCGGCCCGGGAATCGCGCGCGATGGCGGGCGACACCGCCGCGCAGGCGCGCCAGAATCCGCAGGAGACCGGTCGCATGGCCGCAAGCTTCCTGGCGCGCGCCGACGGCCCGCGCATCGCGATGATCGAAACGAATGGCTGGGACACGCACAGCGGACAGAACGGACGCCTCGCCAACCAGCTGCGCAACCTCGACAACATGATCGCCGGCCTGCGCCAGGGCATGGGCCCGGCCTGGGACCAGACCGTGATCCTGGTCGCGACCGAATTCGGGCGCACCGCCGCGGCCAACGGCACCGGCGGGACCGACCACGGAACCGGGGCGGCCGCCATGCTGCTGGGCGGGGCGGTGAAAGGAGGCCGCATCGTGGCGGACTGGCCGGGACTGGGGCCGTCCGACCTGCTGGAAGGGCGCGACCTGCGGCCGACGCTGGGGCTGGATGCGCTGATCGTGCAGACCTGCGCCGAAGCCTTCAAGGTGGATCCCGCGCGCATGACACGCGTGCTGTTCCCGGACACGGCGCCGGTCAAGGCGCGCGAACAGTTCCTGCGGTCGTAGCCGGGCGGGCATTCCGCCTGCGCGATGAAGGAAAGAGCGTGAACCCGCCGCCGCATTCAGATCAGCTAGAATGATTGTTTTCATGCCTGACTGATCCGTGTCGTGAAACACCGCCCCTTCTTTCTCGTCGCCGCCTGCGTGGCCGTCGGCGGGCTCGCATGGTGGCTGTCGCAGCCACTGCGTGGTCCCGCCCTGCCCGCCTATGAAATAACGGCTCGTCCCTTGGTGCAGACTGTCGTGGCCACCGGTCGCGTGGTGGCCGTCTCGCGTGCCCAGGTCGGCAGCCCGGTGACCGCGGTGGTACGCGAGCGCCGCGTGCGCGAGGGCGATGTCGTCCGTCCCGGCGACGTGCTGGCGGTGCTGCGTGCGGACGACCTCGAGGCGTCCCTGCGTGAAGCGCAGGCCGCCCTGGCGGAGCTGCAGCAGTCGACCCGTCCGCAGGCGGAGGCCGGCCTGCGGGAGGCGGAGGCTCGCCTGGCCCAGGCGAGCCGGGAAGCGGCGCGGCGCCGCGATCTCTACCAGCGCCAGATGATCACCCGCGAAGCCATGGAGCAGGCGGCGCAGGCCGAGACGATCGCCCGCACCACGGCCGACCAGGCGCGCCTGGCGGTACGCGCCCTGGTTCCGGGCAATCCGGTCGAGGCCGCAGCCCGTGCACGGGTCGAGAGCGCCAGGGCGCAACTGGCGAAGACCACGATCCGCGCCGAAGTCGCAGGCACCGTCCTCACCCGCAATGCCGAGCCGGGCGACCTGGTGCAGCCGGGCCGCATCCTGTTCGAGATCGCCCGCGCGGGCGACACCGAGATCCTGGTGCCGGTAGACGAGAAGAACCTCGGCGTGCTGGCGCTCGGCCAGGAGGCCGCCTGCGCCGCGGATGCCTATCCGCGCCAGCCGTTCCCGGCCACGGTCAGCTTCATCGCTCCGGCCGTGGACCCGCAGCGCGGTACGGTGGACGTGCGCCTCGCCGTGCGTCCCGCGCCCGCATTCCTGCGCCAGGACATGACGGTGTCGGTAAACGTGCAGACCGGCGCCCGCGCGCGCGCCATCGCGGTCCCCAACGATGCGCTCGACTTCGCCGCTGACGGACAGGCGCAAGTCTGGCTGGTCAAGGATGGCCGCGCCGAACGGCGCCGCGTGCAGCTCGGCCTGCGCGGCCTGGTCGAGACCGAAGTCACGGCCGGCCTGCAGGCCGGCGACCGCGTTCTGGCGGAAGCACCCGCCACGCTCGAGCAGGGCGACAGGGTGCGGCCTTTGACGGCCGTCCTCCCCGCCGACCCGGCCACGCGCAGGGAATTGCCGGTCAGGCTGGACTGAGCGCATGTGGTTCGAGTGGACCGTCGCCATTAAATTCCTGCGCGAGGGACGGGCGCAGAGCATGCTGATCCTGGTCGGCATTGCCGTCGGGGTCGCCGTGATCGTCTTCCTTACCGCATTGATCACCGGCCTGCAGGCGAACATCATCGACCGCACACTCGGGACCCAGGCCCACATCAAGGTCCAGCCGACCGACGAACGCAACCGCCTCATCGCGCCTCCCAGCGGAGTCACGCAGCTGGTGCTGGAGAGCAAGCGCGCCCAGCGCCTGCGCTCGATCAACAACTGGCAGCAGGTACGCGACGTGCTCGACACCTTGCCGCGCATTACCGCCGTCTCGCCGCTGATCTCGGGACCGGCCTTCGCGCGGCGCGGCGCGGCCCTGGAGTCGGTGGCCCTGCTCGGCGTCGACCCGCCCCGCTACCAGCGCATCATTCCGATCCAGCGCGACATGGTGGAAGGCACGTTCCGCGTCGGCGCCGGCGACGCCGTGATTGGCCGGCAGCTCGCCCGGGACCTCGGCATGCGCGTCGGCGACAAGCTGCGCCTGGCCGGCGGCCAGGGCCGTGAAAGCGTGGTCAACATCGCCGGCATCTTCGAACTGGGCGTGCGCGAGCTTGACGCCCGTTACGTCTACGTCGACATGAAGCAGGCGCAGTCGCTGCTCGACCTGCCCGGCGCGGCAACGGTGATCGACCTGACGGTGGACGACATCTTCTCCGCGCAGGAGATCGCCGCCCGCATTGCCCGCCTAACCGGCCTGAAAGTGGAGAGCTGGATGGAAACCAATGCCCAGCTGATGAACGCCCTGCGCTCGCAGAGCCTGTCCACGAGGATGATCAGCGCGTTCGTGGCCCTGAGCGTGGCGCTGGGCATCGCCAGCGTACTGTCGGTGAGCGTGGTCCAGCGCACCCGCGAGATCGGGATCCTGCGCGCGATGGGCACCACGCGCGGACAGATGCTGCGCGTCTTCCTGGTCCAGGGCGCCCTGCTCGGCCTGGCCGGCTCGCTGCTGGGAGCGGCGGCCGGCTACGGTCTGGTGGGCGCCTTCAATACCTTCGGCCCGAAGCTGTTCACCATTCCCGTGAATCCCTGGCTGCCGGCGGCCGCGGCGGCGCTGGCGACCGTCACCGGCATCCTGTCGGCGGCGGTCCCGGCGCGGCGCGCCGCAGCCCTCGACCCGGTGGAGGCGATCCGCCATGTCTGAACGCGACGCCGGCCAGGAAGTCCTGCGCCTGCAAGGGCTGCGCAAGAGCTATAACGTGGGCAAGCCGACCGAGGTCGAGGTGTTGCACGGGCTGGACCTGCGCCTGCAGCGCCGCGACTTCGCCGCGCTGGTGGGTGCCTCGGGTTCGGGCAAGAGCACCCTGCTGAACTTGATCGGGCTGCTCGACCGTCCGACGGGGGGTGAGCTGTTCCTGCTCGGCCAGGCCACCAGCGGCATGGACGACGGCGAGCGCACCGCGCTGCGTGGCGGAAGCATCGGTTTCGTATTCCAGTTCCATCACCTGATCCAGGCGTTCACGGCGCTGGAGAACGTGCTGATGCCGCTGATGGCCGCCACCGGAAAACCCGACGGCGAGCAGGTCGCACGCGCACGCGCTTTGCTGGCCGAGGTCGGCCTGGCGGGCCTGGAGGAGCGCAAGCCTGACCAGCTCTCGGGAGGCCAGCAGCAGCGCGTGGCCGTCGCGCGCGCCCTGGTCAGCCGCCCGGCCCTGCTGCTGGCCGACGAACCGACCGGCAACCTCGACAGCAAGTCGGCCGCCGAAGTATTCCAGCTGTTCCGCCGCTTCAACCGAGAATTCGGCTGCGCGGTATTGTTGGTCACGCACGACCCGCGCCTGTCGGCACAGTGCGACCGCACGATCACCCTGATGGACGGACGAATCGAATGCGACGATGCGCCTGGCTAGCTCGCTAGCCGCGGATCTTGGCGACGAGTTTGGTCGTCGAGCGATCGTGCTCGAAGTCGATGGCCACGGCGCGGCCGCCGTAGGCCAGCACGGCCTGTCCCTCAGGGATAGCGCTCATGTCGTAGTCGCCGCCCTTGGCGTAGATTTCGGGCTTCGCCTCGAGCGCCACTTCCAGCGCGGTGTCCTCGTCGAAGTCCACCACCAGGCTGACCGACTCCAGCGCCGCCAGCACCGCCATGCGGTCGGCCAGGGTATTGTGCGGGCGGTCGTCGCCCTTGCCCAGGCGCTTGACCGACGCATCGGTATTCGCGGCCACCACCAGCGAAGCGCCCAGCTCGCGCGCCTGGGCCAGATAGGTCACGTGGCCGCGGTGCAGGATGTCGAACACGCCGTTGGTGAGCACCACCGGTTTGGGTAATGCGGCGATACGCTGCGCCAGCTCGGCGCGCGTGCAGATCTTGGTTTCGAATGCTGGCATAAATATTCAGGTGTTGGGAACGTCGTCTTTCGGTTCTTCCTCGATCGCCATGGACAGCGAGGGCGAGGCGCCTCCGCCCTCGCCCGGCCCCTTGCGCTCGCCGGACAGCTTGATCTGCAGGCGCAGGCCGTTGGCCGAGTCGGCATTGCGGATCGCTTCGTCGTAGCCGATATAGCCTTTGTTGTAGAGCTCGTACAGCGCCTGGTCGAAGGTGCACATGCCCAGTTCGCGCGACTTGTGCATGATCTCCTTGATGTTCTGGAAGTTCCCCTTAAGGATCATCTCGCTGATGGTCGGGGTGTTCAGGAGGATCTCGATGGCCGCCTTGCGGCCCTTGCCGTCCTCCGTCCGGATCAGGCGCTGCGAGACCACCGCGCGCAGGTTCGACGAGAGGTCCATCAGCAACTGGTTGCGGCGCTCTTCCGGGAAGAAGTTGATGATGCGGTCGAGCGTCTGGTTGGCATTGTTCGCGTGCAGCGTGCCCAGGCACAGGTGGCCGGTCTCGGCGAAGGCGATCGCGTGTTCCATGGTCTCGGTGTCGCGGATCTCGCCGATCAGGATCACGTCCGGCGCCTGGCGCAGCGTGTTCTTCAGGGCGTTGTGCCAGGAATGGGTGTCCACGCCCACCTCGCGGTGCGTGACAAGGCAATTCTTGTTCTTGTGGACGTACTCGACCGGGTCTTCCACCGTGATGATGTGGCCGGCCGAATTGCTGTTGCGGTAGTCGATCATGGCCGCCAGCGTGGTGGACTTGCCGGAGCCGGTGCCGCCGACCACCAGCACCAGGCCGCGCTTGGTCATCACGACCTCTTTCAGCACCTCGGGCAGGTCGAGCTTCTCGAAGTTCGGGATCTCGGAAGCGATGGTGCGCACCACCATGCCCACGCTCTGCTGCTGCACGAAGACGTTGACGCGGAAGCGGCACACGCCGGGCAGCGAGATCGCGAAATTGCACTCCATCTCGGCTTCGAACTCGGCGCGCTGGCGCTCGTTCATCAGCGACAGGGCGAGCGCCCGGGTGACTTCGCCGGACAGGCGCTGCTGGCTCAGGGGCTTCATCGCGCCCTGGTGCTTCATACTGGGCGGGAAATCGCTGGAAATGAAGAGGTCGGAGCCGCCCTGGTGGTGCATCACCGTCAGCAGCTTGTGGATATAGGCCTGGGCTTCCGCCGGGCCGAAGGTCGACGACATGGGGTACCTCGCGAGAACACAGGCTAACTTCCTGCCCGGCAATTATATAGATGTCGATGCGGTGCGACGCAGTCGATTTCGATAGAATATGAAATCGTGGCTGACTAATAGCCAACATTGTGTCAGGATAAACGTCAATACAGTGGCACTAACCCGGGCAAGAGAACCTATGACACTGACCGAGCTGAAATACATCGTCGCCGTCGCGCGCGCCAAACACTTTGGCCATGCTGCCGAAGCCTGCTTCGTAGCCCAACCCACCCTGTCCGTCGCGATCAAGAAGCTCGAAGACGAGCTCGGCGTGACCCTGTTCGAACGCGGCGGCTCCGAAGTCTCGGTGACGCCGCTGGGCGCCCAGATCGTGGCCCAGGCCGAGCGCGTGCTGGAGCAGACCGCCGCCATCAAGGAACTGGCCAAGCAGAACAAGGACCCGCTGGCCGGGCCGCTGCGCCTGGGCGTGATCTACACCATCGGCCCCTACCTGCTGCCGCCCCTGGTAAAACGCCTGATCGACACCGTGCCGCAGATGCCGCTGGTGCTGCAGGAGAACTACACGCACAAGCTGCTCGAACTGCTGCGCCAGGGCGAGCTCGACGCCGCCATCGTGGCCCTGCCCTTGCCGGACCACGGCATGTCGATGCAGACCCTGTACGACGAACCCTTCGTGGTCGCCATGCCGCGCACCCACCCCTGGGCCAAGCGCAAGGAAATCCCGGCCGACGACCTGAAGCTCGAAACCATGCTGCTGCTGGGCGCCGGCCACTGCTTCCGCGACCAGGTGCTGGAAGTGTGCCCGGAGATGGCGCGCTACTCCTCGCCCGGCAACGGCATGCAGCGGACCTTCGAAGGTTCTTCGCTCGAGACCATCCGCCACATGGTGGCCAGCGGCATCGGCCTGACCGTGCTCCCGCGCGCCTCGGTGGCCGACATGCACGACCCGAACGGCCTGCTGACCTACGTCCCCTTCTCCGACCCCGCGCCCTCGCGCCGCGTCGTCATCGTGTGGCGCAAGAGCTTCACCCGGCGCGCCGCGATCGACGCGGTGGCCAAGGCGGTGGGCGACTGCAAGCTGCCGGGGATCGAGATGGTGATGCTGGAAGCCGCAGCCTGAGTCAGTGCCGGCGCCCAGCATCGTGGACTGCCCCGGGTCGGGCGCCCGCGGCGGATTGATCACGAAGCGGGTCTGCCCGGTCCAGCGCCACGGTCGTTCCGCTCGAGAACGCCATGTCATCGCTGTAGCGCCAGTCGAGGCGAAAACAGTGCATGGAATCGTTGTTCCGGCGCCTCAACCGTTCTTGCGCACACGCCGGCGCGAGGCGGCGCCCATGCCGATCAAGCCTGCGCCGAGCAGCGCCAGCGACAGCGGTTCCGGCACCGCGACCCGGCGTTCGAAGGCGCCGACATAGACGGTTTCCGGCGTCGACTCTGTCGTCCCCGACGCGAACTCGATGCCGGCGCCGAGGATGCACTGGGTCAGGTTCTGGCAGAACTCCATGGCGTCCTGCGCGCTGTCATTGTCCAGCACGAAACGGAACATGCCCGACTGGCCGATGCCGCCGCCTTCGCCCAGCTCCAGGGGGATGCCCCCATAGCTGAAGTACATGGTCATGTTGGAGCTCGTGTTGAACAGGCTGAGGTAGAGGCGGTTCAGGACCGCGGTATTGCCCGGCCCGCCCTCGCTGATGTTGACGACCAGGCCGAGCTGGCCGGCGTTGGCCAGTTTGTCGATCGCCGACAGCTGCCAGGTATTGTTGCCGCCGCTGCCCGCATGGTTGTCGCCGCCCTCGAGACCTTCGCCGCAGTCCTCCAGCGGCTTGTTGGGATTGCCCGCGTTGAAGGCCACGCAGCCGGACTCGAGCCCATTGTGCTTTCTCGGGTCGGGTCCGTTATCGTTCACGTTGGCGTTCGCCTTCGGTTTGCGGGCACTGTCGCCGGGGCCGTTGTCCTGCACGGTCACGACGGTCGAAACATTGCCGAGGCCGGTGCCGGTGGTTTGCTGGCCCGTTACGTACATCAGGCCCGCAAATGCCGGGCTTGCTGCGGAAATTGCCACTGCTGTAAAGAGCGTTCTGGTTGCGCGCTTCATATTGTTCTCCTTCAGGCAAGACCCATTGGCCAAGCACGGCTTGGCGGCGTGAGACAAGAAGAACAGAGCAATTCGCGGGCCAGCTCGCGCACTGCCAAAGAAATCAGGCACTTGGCGTAAATACGCAAGCGCCGCCGACCGAGAGTGTCAATTATTCCGACTGCATAAAGCCAGCCTGCTCATTCCTTGCGGACACGGCGCGCCAGTTCACGGTCGAGGGCATTCGCGAAATTCCGGCTGTCGGCCTGGCTGAAGGCGGCTGGTCCGCCGGTGTCGACACCGCTGCTGCGCAGCTCTTCCATGAAGGCGCGCATGGAGAGCTGCTGGGCGATCGTGTCCTTGGTGTACCACTCGCCGCGCGGATTGAGCGGCAGGCCGCCCTTCTCGAGCACCTGGGCGGCGAGTGGAATGTCGCCAGTCACCACGATGTCGCCGGCTTCCACGCGCGCGACGATTTCGGCATCGGCCTCATCCGGCCCGGCCGGCACCTGCAGGGCGCGGATGACGCGCGAACCGGGGACCTTGATCAGCTGATTGGCCACCAGCGTGACGTTCAGCTGCAGGCGCTCGGCCACGCGGAACAGGATGTCCTTGATTGAGCCCGGACAGGCATCGGCATCGACCCAGATGTGCATGTGTGTGAAGGGCTTGTCGGTAAAGCAGCGATTGTACCGGCAAGCCCTGCCCTGATCAGTCCTTCTTGCGGCGGCGCGCGGCGGCCATCAGGCTGGCCATGCACAGCATCGGCAGCACCAGGGCGGCCGACGAAGGTTCCGGCACGGTGGCGGTGATGGTGAAGGTGTCGCCCGCGCGCAGGCCGGCGGTATCGAGCAGCCAGTCGGCCGCGCCGGCATTGCCGAACACGTCGCCGAACTGGAACTCGGCATACTCTGGCGCAGCGAAGCTGATGCCGGCGGCAAATGCTCCGCTGTCGACCCGCTCGATGTTGCCGAAGGCCGGGGTCACCGTGCCGGGCGCGGCGAAGCGGATGCCCTGCAGGCTGAAGGTGAAGCGGTTCAGCGCGGCGCCGGCCAGGTTGCGCACCAGGGCATCGAAGCTCAGGGGACCCAGCAGGTCGTCCTCTTCCAGCGTGAAGGTCAGGCTCTTGCTGCTGAAGTCCTGCAGGTCCAGGTCGAAGGAAGCCGAACCGGCGCCGCTGTAGTTGCTGACCGGATTGGAACCGGTGCTGGCGCTGAGCAGGGCGGCGTTGGCGGCGCAAGACAGGGTCAGGGCGCCGGCGAAAGCCAGCAGTTTGGCGAATGTCATGGTGTTCTCCAATGAATGATTACAGCGGGCCCTTGGCCCAGGGACCGGTGATGGCGAAGGTGATGCCCGGGGTCTGGATGTTGACGAAGAGGTAGCGGCCGGTCGGGTCGAAGCAGGCGCCGGCGAACTCGTTGCCGCGCTGGTCGCCCGCGAGCGAGGCCAGCTTGCCGGCGGCGCTCAGTTGGGCGCTGCTGAGGTTGATGTTGTTCTTGGCGAAGATGTAAGCGTCGCCCAGGCCGGTCAGGCCCATCAGGCGCTGGCCGAAACCGAAGGGGTCGGTGGCGGCGGTCGAGGCGTCTTCGCAGATCAGGATGGCGTTGCGCGGGCTGACCGTCAGGTTGTCGCCCATATTGCCGACCAGCTGGCTGGGGCTCGAGTAGATGCAGGTCAGGACCTGGCTCACCAGATCGAGTTCCCAGATGCTGCCGCGCTGCACGGCGCCGCCCGAGGTGTCCATCACGTACATCTTGCCCTGGGCGTACCAGATGCCTTCGCCGCGGTTCATGCGCGCCGCGCCCTGCTCCCATCCCTGCACGAAGGGACCGGCCGCCCCGGTGATGCGCACGCCGCTCGGACCGGTCGCGTCGCCGCGGTTGGCGTCGGGACGGGGGATGGTGACCCATTCCAGTTCGAACTTCATGTCCACCGGCACATTGGCCAGGTTGACGTTATTGACGCCCTTGACCTTGGCCATCTGCAGCACGCCGCCCATGGCCAGGCTGCCCGGCGCGCCGGTGCGGATGTCCGGCACATAGCGGTAGAAGCCCGACTTGCCCGAGGAATCCTCGGTCTGGTAGACGATGCCGGTGGCCGGGTCGACAGCGGCGGCTTCGTGGGCGAAGCGGCCCATGCCGACGATCGGCTGGCCGGTGGTGAGGCGCGGATCCGAATGCACCTCGAACACGTAGCCGTGCTTCTTGCCCGAGGCGCTGACGCTGTCCGAGCCGACTTCCTCGCAGCTCAGCCAGGTGCCCCAGGGAGTGATGCCGCCGGCACAGTTGGTCTGGGTGCCGCCCAGGCTCGGGGTCATGCTGACCCAGTTACCGTCGCGGAACAGCAGGTTGGTGGTGCCGCCGCCGAACCTGTTGCTCGAGCCGCCGCCCGTCGTGCCGCCGTCATAGACGCCGCTCGCGTTCAGGACGTTGCTCGGCGAGGTGCCGCCGATCTCGTGGTTACGTACCAGCACCAGCTCGGTGCTGCGGCCGACCTTGCGCGACAGGACCACGCCCATGCCGTCGTGGCCGCCCGGGCAGGCGCGGCCGTCCGTCATCAGGTCGCCGCGCCAGCCGAAGCTTTTGTAGGTGAAGCCCACCGGCAGCTGCAGCAGCGGCAGGCCGGTCGTGATGTCGTTCACCGGGGCGATCGGGCCGTAGGGGCTGTCGACCAGGGTGGTGGCGCCGTTCGCGGCCATGGCCTGCTGCGACTGCAGCGCGGCGAAGGCGGAAACGAAAGGCAGCGCGGTCGAACCGGCCAGGCCCTTGAGCAGATTGCGCCGGCTCGGCGACATGTCCTTGTCAGTCATTGTGCATCTCCCGTGTGTGAGTGGCGCCGGCTCCCCCCGGCGGTATTGGTCTGGTCTGGCCGATGCATTAAAGCAAACGAAGATGTCCGTTCCATGACAACAAAATGGCAACTTTTCAGGCGGACATGCAGATGTCGCTGTAATGACATCACGACAGATTTCGGCAATTCCATGACGATTCCGCGAACAAGTCCCGACATGCAAACTTCGCCGCTTGCGTAGACTTTGCTGCCCGATTCCCTTCAACGAGCCCGTCATGCCGATCCGCCCCGCTACGCCTTCCCCGTCCACTCTTCGCCTGGCCGCCTGCGCGCTGATCCTGGCCCTGGCCGGCTGTGGCGGCGGTGGCGGCGGTGGCGGCGAGGACGGCTCCGCGCCACCGCCCGGCCAACCGGCGCCCCCGCGCGCGCCGATCGAGGCGCGCTTCACCGGCGCGACCGTGCTCAAGGTGCGCGCGAACGACAAGGCCTGGCTGGTGCTCACCGAAAAACCGCATCCCTTCATGGAAGTGGTGGTCATGGAACGCACCGTGCGCGCCCTGGACGGCGCCGGCAAGCCGCTCTTCACCTGGGCGCCGCCGGCCGGCTGGACCCTGGTCGACATGGCCCTGCACCCATCAGGCCAGGCCAGCGTCGTGCTGTCCGACGGCGCCAGATTGCGTTTGATGCGCATCGACGCGGCCGGCAAGCTTCTTGCCACCTACGACATCGCCGATCCGCAGGTCGCACTGGACCGCTATTACGGCACGCCGACCTCGGTTCGCGACCGCCGCGACCTGGCGCCATGGAAGACCCGCGACGCGGCGCGCCTGGCGCCGTCGGGCGAAGCGCTCGGACTGGTGATCCGCGCCGGCGGCAACAACGTGGTGGCCTACCGGATCGACTACCAGGCCGGCGCATTCCAGCAGCGCTGGCGCACCCTGGTCGAGCCAGGCGTGCATCTCGATGCGCAACGGCCGACGACAGGCAGCTTCGATCCCTTCGAGGGCATCGAAAACCACTGGAAGGTGTTCATGGACATGGACGCGGCGGGCCGGATCGCGGTCGGCGTGCTGGCCAGTCCGCGCAGCGACGCGGCCGATGCGCACGCCTTCTACTTCGGCGAGTCGATTCCGGGTGGGCTCAGCTACGGCGTCATGCTCACCACCCTCGATCCGAACGGCCGCCGCCTGCGCTTTCAAACCATCGACTTGCGCAACAAGGGGGAGCTGCACACGATCAAATGGGGCGGCGAATCGCTGCTGCTGGGCGGCCGGGTACGCAGCACGCAGTCGAGCGACTGGGCCGGCTGGGACGGCTGGTTCGCACGCGCCGACGCGCTTGGCACGCGGCCTGCCGATTACCGCGTGATCGACGTCGAGCGTGGCGACGCCGTCCTCGACCTCTTGCCCCTGGCCGACGGCGGCGTGCTGCTGGCCGGCGCCACCAACTACACCCAGAACCCGACCGGCGAAAGCGTGATCGATCCGAGCGCGCCGCTGCTGGCGCGGCTGTCCGCCACCGGCGCCTTTACGCGGCTCACCGTGCCGACCGGCCCGCGCGCCAACCAGGTGCGCGCCCTCGCCTTCTTCGGTTCAAACTGGCTGGTGGCGAATACCGAGAACCTGCCCGGCACCCACACCCACGACGCGAACGAAGGCCTGATCACGGCCGATGCGACCGTGCGCGAGCGGGCGCCCGGCAACTGAGGGGCCTGTCAAGACGGCGCGCCAGCCGCAAAAGCCGTAAAATCGCTGTCTTCTGCTCAACAGTTCTTGCTGGACAAGACGCGACGATCCAATGAACAAGCTGGCGCTCTACTTCCGCCTGGTCCGTGCCGACAAGCCGATCGGCATCCTCCTGCTGCTCTGGCCCACCCTGTGGGCCTTGTGGATGGCGTCCGGCGGCGTGCCGGACATGGGAGTGCTGGCGATCTTCGCGCTCGGCACCGCCCTGATGCGCTCCGCCGGCTGCGCCATCAACGACTACGCCGACCGCGACTTCGACAAGCACGTCAAGCGCACCGTCGACCGCCCGCTCACCAGCGGCAAGATCCGCGGCTGGGAAGCGGTGATGGTGGCGGCCGTGCTGTCGCTGATCTCGTTTCTGCTGATCCTGCCGCTGAACGCGCTGACCAAGCAGCTGTCGGTGCTGGCCCTGATCGTGGCCGGCACCTACCCCTATTTCAAGCGCTTCTTCGCGATTCCCCAGGCCTACCTGGGGATCGCCTTCGGCTTCGGCATTCCGATGGCCTTCGCCGCCGTCCAGAACGCCGTGCCGGCGGTGGCCTGGTGGCTTCTGGCGGCGAACGTGTTCTGGGCTGTGGCCTACGACACCGAGTACGCGATGGTCGACCGCGACGACGACCTCAAGATCGGCATCCGCACCTCGGCCATCACCTTCGGGCGCTTCGACGTGGCCGCCGTGATGCTGTGCTACGGCGCGGCCCTCGCCATCGACCTGGCGTGCGGCTGGTACCTCGGCCTGCGCTGGTGGTTCGTGGCCGGCGTCGTGGTGGCGGCCGGCCTGGCGCTCTACCATTACACCCTGATCCGGCACCGCGACCGCATGGACTGCTTCAAGGCCTTCCGCCACAACAACTGGCTAGGGGCCGCACTGTTCATCGGAGTCGCACTCGACTATGCAATCGGTTAATATTGCACAAAAAGCATTCCTTCAACTTAGAGAGGCCCCACCATGATGGAAAAGATCCCGACCCAAACCGGCACCCGCGAGCAACTGATGTCCGACCTGAAGACCGTGATCCAGGACGCGGAAGCTTGGCTGCGCAATGGCGGCCAGCTGACCGGCGACGAGCTGAAGGCGGCCAAGGCGAAGTTCGAGCAGACCCTGTCGGCGGCCAAGGAAGGCCTGGCCGAATACCAGCAGACCGTGGTCGAGAAGACCAAGGAAGCGGCGCGCGCCACCGACGAATACGTCCACGAGAACCCATGGAAGTCCGTGGGCCTGGGCGCCGCCGTCGGCGTCGTGATCGGCATGCTGATCGCGCGTCGCTGAGATGATCACCGCGGCGCTTCGGCAGTTCGGGGCCAATCTGGTCGACTTGCTGCGCACGCGCATCGAGCTGGCCACGATCGAGCTCCAGGAAGGCACGCACCGCCTGTTCGGCTACCTGGCCTGGGCGGCCGCCGCTGCGGTGCTGGGGCTGTTCGCCCTGGCCCTGGCGGTGCTGTTCGTGCTGGTGCTGTTCTGGGACACCCATCGCCTGGAGGCGGTGGGCGGCATGACGCTGCTGTTCGCACTGGGCGCCGTGTTCGCGGTGGCGAAGCTGCGCGCCGGCCTGGCCGCGCGTCCGCCCTTCCTGCCCGCCACCTTGGGCGAGCTGCGCAAGGATGCCGCCGCGCTCAAGGGAGAGCAAGCCGATGGCCTCTAAACCGCAGGAGCTGGCCGCGCGCCGCGAAGCGCTGGTCGCCCGTTGCGCCGACCAGCGCGCCCTGCTCGCGCAGGACTACTCGCAGCTCGCCTCGCCCGCGACGTTCGGGGCCATTCCCGCCTACGCGATCCGCCACAAGAAGGCGGCGCTGATCGTCGGCGGCGTGGCGGCGGGCCTGTTCATCACCCGTCCCAAGTGGGCGGTCGGCGCCGTGACGGCCGCCGTCTCGGCCTACCAGTTCGCCCAGAAGCTGCTCCCTATCCTGCGCTGGAAGGGTTTCGAGATCCACTAGCCGGAAGCATCCGGACGCGCCTGCGTCCGGATCACCAGCTCCTTGCAGCCGGATTCACTATCGTGCTCACGGCTGAAGCCGTAGTCCGGCAGCAGCGCCACCAGGATCTCCGCCGTCGTGCGGACGATGCAACCGGGCGCCACGTGTCCGCCCAGGACCTGCCCCTGCGCGTCGGCCACGGTGATGTGCAGGTGGGCGCCATCCGGCGACAGCGTGCCGGACAGCGTGAGGATCTCCATGTCGCCACGCAGCGGCGTCGCGTCGCTCATTCCCGCAAACCGAATCATCGCCGTGCCCAGGCTGCCGATGCCCTGCACCACAAAGGCGGCGCGCACGTTTTCCTGCGCGAGCTGCGCCTCCAGCGCGGCGCGCAGGTCCTGGTTCGGGTGAAGTCGTATAGGTAGATATCGCATAGATGTAGGGTGGACGGGGCAATTTCGGGCAGTGCCCGGAATTGCGAACGTCCGCGCGTTCAACTCCCACACGAGCAGACGTATCGTCCATTCACCAACTGGTTGAACGCGCGGACGGCACAGCCGTCCACCCTACGGATTCCCCAGCTCGTCGCCCAGCTCGCGGCCGCGCGCCGCCGCCGCCTTCATGGCGGCGACGATGGCTTCCTTCACGCCCGCCGCTTCCATGCTGGTGATGGCCGCATGCGTCGTGCCGCCCTTCGAGGTCACGCGCTGGCGCAGGACGTCGACCGGGTCGCCGGTCTGGGCCGCCAGCTGGGCCGCGCCGGTGAAGGTGGCCAGCGCCAGCTTCCTGCCCTGCTCCTCGTCCAGCCCCATCTCGCGCGCCGCCTGCTGCATCGCCTCCAGGAAGTAGAAGACATAGGCCGGGCCACTGCCCGACACCGCCGTCACCGGATCGATCAGATCTTCATTGTCCAGCCACACGGTCTGGCCAACCGCGGTCATCACCTTGTCGGCGGCCTCGCGCTGCGCGGCGTCCACGCCCTCCTGCGCGACCATGCCGGTGATGCCCATGGCGATCAGGGCCGGGGTGTTCGGCATGGCGCGCACGATGCGGGCATAGCCGCCCAGCCAGCGCGAGAGATCATTGATGCGGATGCCGGCCGCGATCGAGAGCACGAGCGGCTGGTTGCCCAACTGGGGAGCCAGCTGGTGCGCCACCTCGCGCATCTGCTGCGGCTTCACCGCCAGCACGATCACGTCGGCGCTGGATACCTGCACGTCGATGCCGTTCGCGGTGCTCACGCCGTACTGGGCCGCCAGGCGCTCGAGCGCCTCGGCATTCGGGTCGACCACGTGCAGGCTGCCGGCGCCCGTCAGTTGGCCGGCCAGGCCGGCGATCAGGGCCGTGGCCATATTGCCGCCGCCGATGAATGCAATCTTCATGCTCTTCCTTTGAATTATTCGTAGTGGCGGGCGCCGAAGATGGCGCTGCCGATGCGCACGATGGTCGCGCCTTCCGCCACCGCCGCCTTCAGGTCGCCCGACATGCCCATCGAGAGGGTGTCGAGCGCGAGGCCTTGCGCGCGCAAGGCCTCGAACAGCGTGCGCAGGCGTGCAAAGGCGGCGCGCTGCTGCGCTTCGTCTTTCGTCGCCTCGGGGATCGCCATCAGGCCGCGCAGGCGCAGGTTCGGCAGCGCGGCGACCAGGCGCGCCAGCTCCGGCAATTCGTCCTCGCCGGCGCCGCTCTTGCTGGCCTCCCCGCTGATGTTGACCTGGATGCAGATGTCGAGCGGGCCGAGTTCCTCGGGGCGCTGTTCGGACAGGCGCTGGGCGATCTTCAGGCGCTCCACCGTGTGCACCCACTGGAAGTGCGTCGCGATGGGCCGCGTCTTGTTGCTCTGGATCGGACCGATGAAATGCCACTCGATGGGGGTATCCGGTTGCAGGCGCGCCACTTCCTGCATCTTGTCGAGGCCTTCCTGCAGATAGTTTTCGCCGAAGGCACGTTGTCCGGCTGCCATCGCTTCGACCACCGCTTCCGCTGGGAAGGTCTTCGACACGGCCAGCAACCGGACCTCGTTTTTGCCTCTTCCGCTCGATGCGCAGGCGGCACCGATTGTCGCTTCGACAGCTTGCAAGTTCTCAGCGATTATGGACATAATGATTTTCTATAGGAAATATTTTGAGTCGAGACGAGGACCTTCGCCCAGGCTCCACTCATGGCACATGGATTATAAATGGACATCTCCGAATTACTCGCCTTCTCGGTCAAGAACAAGGCCTCCGACCTGCACCTTTCCGCCGGCCTGCCGCCGATGATCCGCGTGCACGGCGACGTGCGCCGCATCAACCTGCCGCCGCTCGAGCACAAGGACGTGCACGGCATGATCTATGACATCATGAACGACGGCCAGCGCAAGCAGTACGAAGAGGTGCTGGAGTGCGACTTCTCCTTCGCGATTCCCGGCCTGGCGCGTTTCCGCGTCAATGCCTTCAACCAGGAACGCGGCGCCTCGGCCGTGCTGCGCACGATTCCCTCGAAGATCCTGTCGCTGGAAGAGCTGAACGCACCGAAGATCTTCGCCGAACTGGCCTTGCGTCCGCGCGGCCTGGTGCTGGTGACCGGCCCCACCGGTTCCGGCAAGTCGACCACGCTGGCGGCGATGGTGAACCACCTGAACGAAAACGAGTACGGCCACATCCTCACCATCGAGGATCCGATCGAGTTCGTGCACGATTCCAAGAAGTGCCTGATCAACCAGCGCGAAGTCGGCCCGCACACCCTGTCCTTCAACAACGCGCTGCGCTCGGCGCTGCGCGAAGACCCGGACTGCATCCTGGTGGGCGAATTGCGCGACCTGGAAACCATCCGCCTGGCCCTGTCGGCGGCGGAAACCGGCCACCTGGTGTTCGGCACCCTGCACACCTCCTCCGCCGCCAAGACCATCGACCGTATTGTCGACGTGTTCCCGGCCGAAGAAAAAGAGATGGTGCGCGCGATGCTGTCGGAGTCGCTGCAGGCCGTGATCTCGCAGACCCTGCTCAAGACCAAGGACGGTTCCGGCCGCGTGGCGGCGCACGAGATCATGATCGGCACCCCGGCGATCCGCAACCTGATCCGCGAAGCGAAGATCGCCCAGATGTACTCGGCCATCCAGACCGGCAGCAACGTCGGCATGCAGACGCTCGACCAGAACCTGACGGACCTGGTGCGCCGCAATGTGATCTCCAGCGCCGCCGCCCGCTCGGCCGCCAAGATCCCCGAGAACTTCCCGGGCTAAGGAGAAGACGCATGGAACGCGACCAGGCATCCAAGTTCATGTTCGACCTGCTGCGCCTGATGACCAGCAAGGGCGGTTCGGACCTGTTCATCACCGCAGGCTTCCCGCCGGCGATCAAGATCGACGGCAGGATGACGCCGGTGTCGAGCCAGCCCCTGACCGGCTCGCACACCGCCGACCTGGCGCGCGCCATCATGAACGACAAGCAGGCCGCCGGCTTCGAGCTGTCGAAAGAGGCGAACTTCGCGATCAGCCCCGGCGACCTGGGGCGCTTCCGCGTCTCGGCCTTCATGCAAATGGGCTGCGTGGGCATGGTGCTGCGCGTGATCACCACCACGATTCCGAAATTCGAGGACCTCGACCTGCCGGAAACGCTGAAGGACGTGATCATGACCAAGCGCGGCCTGGTCATCATGGTCGGCGCGACCGGCTCCGGTAAATCGACGACGCTGGCGGCCATGGTCGGCTACCGCAACGAGAACAGCTACGGCCACATCATCACCATCGAAGACCCGGTCGAATTCGTCCACCCGCACCGCAACTGCGTGATCACGCAGCGCGAGGTGGGCGTGGACACCGACAGCTTCGAGGCGGCCCTGAAGAACTCCCTGCGCCAGGCGCCGGACGTGATCCAGATCGGCGAGATCCGCGACCGCGAGACCATGGAGCACGCGATCGCGTTCGCGGAAACCGGCCACCTGTGCCTGGCCACCCTGCACGCCAACAGCGCTAACCAGGCGCTGGACCGCATCATCAACTTCTTCCCCGAAGAGCGCCGCCAGCAGCTCCTGATGGACCTGTCGCTCAACCTCAAGGGCCTGATCTCGCAGCGCCTGATCCCGAAGAAGGAAGCCAAGGGCCGCGTGGTGGCGATGGAGATCCTGCTGAACTCCCCGCTCATCTCGGACCTGATTTTCAAGGGCGACGTCCACGAGATCAAGGAAATCATGAAGAAGTCGCGCGAACTGGGCATGCAAACCTTCGACCAGGCCCTGTTCGACCTCTACGAGGCGGACAAGATCTCGTATGAGGACGCGCTGCGCAATGCGGACTCGGTCAACGACCTGCGCCTGAACATCAAGCTCAATTCCAAGAACGCGAAGAACCGCGATTTCTCGGCGGGCATGGAGCATCTCGGCATCGTCTGAGCCGGCGTTTTGCCGCAAAAACCACAGGGGCGCCTCGGCGCCCCTGTTCTTTTCATGCACCCAGCATGATCGTGCCGGCCTACCCTCTGCACCACCGTCCCCGTTGCTACAATCTTAACCTTAGGCAACTTCTTGGAGCAGTAGTGGAACACGAAAGCCATCCCCACCATCACCCGCACGGTACCGGCGTGCGCTGGCTCGACATCAGCCTCGGCGTCGCCGCCGCCATCGTCTCGCTGGTCTCGCTGTGGCTCGGCCTGCACTCGGCGCACTCGATGGAGAAGCTGGTAGCCGCCAACAGCTATCCCTACCTCGAACTGATGCGTAATATGAGCACATCGGAAAAGGATGCGCAGACCGGCCAGAAACACAGGCGCGTCGAATACATGCTGGTCAACAGCGGCATCGGCCCGGCCCGTATCGAGTGGGTGCAGCTGCATTACAAGGACAAGCCGATGGCCGACCTGAACGCACTGCTCGATGCCTGCTGCGCGGCCGGGGGCAAGGTGGACATCGGGATGAACCGCCGCGGCAACGTGGTCGGCTCCCTGGTGCGTCCCGGGGACATGATGTCGATGTTCGCGGCGGACGAGCCGTCCGTCCCCAATCCGATGTTCGACGCACTGCATGGCAGCATGAAGGATATCCAGACCTCGGCCTGCTACTGCTCGGTGTTCGACGAATGCTACGTCCGGGACAGGGACGAACTGAAGCCGAAGCCGGTCGACCAGTGCACCCGCCCGGGAGTGACCTTCCGGCCGGACTTCCGCTGAGTTTCCCATCCAAGTTTTTTCTGCAGAGCAATATTCATTTCCCTCTAGTTTCACATGCATAAGCATAGGAGAAATCGATAGTTCTGCTGCAACGCAGCGACTGATAAGCTTTCTTTCCCTTCGGCGGCCACAGTGCCGCCGTTATTCATGCAAGAAAAGAAAGAATTTCATGAGCTGCAAGCATTCCCAGACTAATCCCGTCCGCGCCGTTCTCGTGCTCGGCCTGATCGCTTCTCTCGGCGCTCCTGTCGCCTCTGCCCAGGAAACACCTCAAGCGGCGCCCGCCGCCGAACTGCAATCCGTAGTGGTCACCGGCACCCGTTCGTTGAACCGCCGCACTCTCGATTCCGAGTCGCCCGTCGACGTCATCGGCAGCAAGGAGCTGCTGAGCACCGGTTCCGGCGAGCTCGCCACCGTGCTGTCACGCCTCCTGCCCTCGATGAACTTCCCGCGCCCGAGCGGAGCGGACGCCAGTGACGCAGTGCGTCCGGCGCAGCTGCGCGGCCTGTCGCCCGACCAGACCCTGGTGCTGGTGAATGGCAAGCGCCGCCACGCCTCGAGCGTCGTCAACGTCAACGGCACCCTGGGGCGCGGCTCGGCCCCGGTCGACCTGAACGCGATTCCGCTGGCGGCAATCGAGCGCATCGAAGTGCTGCGCGACGGCGCCGCGGCCCAATACGGCTCGGACGCGATCGCCGGCGTGGTCAACATCATCCTGAAGAAGGGCGCCGAGGGCGGTGAAGCGGAAGTCGTCTACGGCCAGTTCGACAAGGGCGACGGCGAGCAGGCCACCGTGCGCGCTTCCACCGGCTTCAGGCTCGGCGAAGACGGCTGGCTGCGCGTGGCCGTCGAAGCGGCCGACCGCAACTACACCAACCGCTCCTTTGCCGATCCGCGTCCGTCCGCCGGCCCGCGCCAGGGCAGCATCACCCAGCGCTACGGCGATCCGGACAGCCGTCCGCGCACGCTCTTCCTCAACAGCCAGGTGCGGATCAACGACAGCATCGACTGGTATGCCTTCGCCAACTACGGCAAGCGCGAGACCTCCTCGGCCGCGAGCTTCCGCACCGCCTACACCAACGACAACCGCACCGCGCTGCGATCGCCCCTGTACCCGGAAGGCTTCCAGCCGCTACTGGACAGCACCTCCACGGACTCGTCGATCGTCACCGGCCTGCGCGGCGAGCTGGCCGGCTGGCGCTGGGATGCGAGCCTGAACCATGGCCGCAACCGCTTCGAGCTGGACGTCGCCAACACCGTCAACTACAGCCTGGGCGCCACCAGCCCGACCCGCTTCTACGCGGGCGAACTGACCTCGACGCAGAACCTGGCCAACCTGGACGTGGCGCGCGAGTTCCCGGTGTCCTTCATGAGCGGGCCGCTGACGGTGGCGCTGGGCCTGGAAGCGCGCCACGAGTCCTACGAGATCGGCGCAGGCGAAGCGAATTCCTGGTTCGGCACGGGCGCACAAGGCTATTCGGGCTTCCGGCCTGAAAACGCGGGCAAGAACAGCCGCAACAACAAATCGGTCTACCTGAACCTGGAAGGCGACATCACGAAGGAACTGTCGGGCGCCCTCGCGCTGCGTCATGAGCGCTACAGCGATTTCGGCAACACGACGTCGGCCAAGGCCTCGGCGCGCTATGCCTTCACGCCGGGCTTCGCGCTGCGCGGCACCGTGTCGAGCGGCTTCCGTGCGCCCTCGCTGGCCCAGTCCTACTACACGATCACGACCACCAATACCCTGCTCGTGAACGGCAGCAGCGCCCTGGTCGAAACCGGCACCTTCCCGGTCGGCAGCGCCGCCGCCGGCGCCCTGGGCGCCCAGCCCTTGACGGCGGAAAAGGCGCGCAACCTGAGCATCGGCGCGCAATGGCAGCCGACCCGCAACTGGACCACGACCGTCGACCTGTACCGCATCGACATCGACGACCGCATCGTGTTCTCGTCGAACCTGCAGCTGGCGAACGCGCCGCGGCTGGCCAGTGCCCTGGCCGCCCAGAACATCTACGTGGGCGCCGCACGCTACTTCACCAATGCCGTCGACACCCGCACCAAGGGCGTGGACATCGTCAGCACCTACCGCCTGAACCTGGCGGGCGGCGGCCGCGCCGACCTGACGGCAGCCTACAACCACAACGACAACGAGGTGCGGCGCGTGGCGGCCTCGCCCGCCGTGCTGTCCGAGCAGAATCTGCTGCTGGTGGACCGCCAGACCGTCAACCGCCTGACCGTCGGCTCGCCGAAAGACAAGCTGAGCCTCTCCGGCGACTACACGCAGGGCATCTGGGGCGGCCGCGCCGCCGTCACGCGCTACGGCAAGTTCACGGTGCCGCAGAACGACCCGGCGCTGGACCAGACCTACGATCCGCAATGGGTGCTCGACCTGTCCGCCAGCGTGCGCATCGCCAGCCAGTGGCGCCTGACGGCCGGCATCGACAACGTCACCAACCGCTACCCGGCCCAGGTGACCTCGCGCTCCAACCTGAACGTGAACGGCACCCAGCCCTACAGCGTGTGGGCGCCGAACGGCTTCAACGGCCGCTACTTCTACCTGAAGGCCGGCACCACCTGGTAAGCACTCAGGCGACGTTCAGCCCCATCGAGCGCACCATCTCGGCCGCCTGGCGCGCCGAGACGGTCGCCCCCAGGAACTGCCTGGCATTCGCCAGTTTCAATCCGCCCAGGTCGGCCTCGCGCAGGTCGGCCTCCTCGAAGCGCGTGTCCCTGATGTGGGCGTCGCGCAAGCTCCCCCCTTCGAACACCGCTTCCCGGAAGTCGCAGCCCGACAGGTCCGCATCCGAAAAATCCAGCCCCTTGAGAAGCGCCTTGCGAAAGGACATGCGGCGCAGGTCGGCGCCGACCAGCAGCGAGTCTTCGAAAGTGAGCGCGAGGTGGCTGGTCTCTTCGAACCGGGCGCCGGTCAGCTTACAGCTGCGAAAGGTAGAGGAGGCCAGCCGCGCGCGGCGCCAGCTGCTGTTATTCAGGTCGCAGGATTCGAAGAGCGCATCGACCAGGTCGGCGGATTCGAAATCGGCGTGGCCGGCGCGGCAGCGCGTCCAGCGTGTGCGGCCCAACTTCGCGGCGTAGAGGGAGGTTTCAAGCAGCTGGCAGTTGCGGAAGACCGCATCCTGCAGGTCGAGCCGCGAGAGGTCGGTGGTCGACAGGTCGCAGTCTTCGAAGACCAGCAGGTGATGTGCAGCGAGGGAGGATTCGACGGCGGCGCGCGTCGGCGCGTCGCCGTTGAAGACAATGGTCTGGCGTGGCACGGATCAGCGGCCCGGACCGCCGCCGCCCATGAAGCCGCCGGGACCAGGGCCGCCGGGACCGCCAGGACCCATGAACATCGGACGGCGGTTGCCCGCATTGCCGAAGCTGCCGAAGCGGTAGGACAGGCCGATATAGGCCATGCGGCCGCCGAAACGGCGCAGGCTGTATTCGCGCAGCACGTCGGTCTCGGTGATCGACTCCGACTTCTGCGAATCGAACAGGTCATTGACGTTGACGACCAGGCTCAGGGCCGGCGACAGGTTGTGGCGGTAGCTGAAGTCGGCCGTGCGCACCGGCTGGCGGTAGCCTTCGCCGAACAGGGTCTTGCCCTGGGCGTTGAGCATCAGCTGGAAGAAGTTCGCCCCGTTCAGCTGGTAGGCGATGCGCGCGCGGCCGCTGATCGAGGTCGCCGAGCGCTTGTCGTCCGCCGCGCTTCCCAGCACGGTCTGCTCCGCATAGCCGACGTTGCCGTTCACATTGATCATCAGCTTGTCGGTGGCGCGGCCGCTGAAGTTGAACTCGATGCCGCCCGAGCGGCTGCTGCCCGAATTCTCGCGCGTGGTGAGCAGGACGTCGTTCGCCAGCAGGTAGCGGCGCTCGGAAATCAGCTCGCTTTCGCGGCGCGCATAGGCGCGCACGGTGGTGTCGACCTTGCCGATCTTGGTTTCCACGCCCAGTTCCAGCGAATCCGTATTGGTCGGCTGCAGCTCCGGATTGCCCGAGGAGACGTTCAGTTCGTCGCGGTAGACGACGAAGGGATTCAGCTCGCCCGCGTTCGGACGGCGGATACGGTGCGCGTAACTGAGGCGCAGCGTGGTGTCGTCGGACAGGCCGTAGGTGACGAAGGCGCTCGGGATCGCGTCGAAATAATGGTTGCCGGCGCGGATATTGGTCGTGACCTGGTTCATGTCGAGGTCCGCGTATTCCGCGCGCAGGCCGCCCTGCACGCCCCACTTCTCGTTCACGCGCCACTGGTAGCTGCCGTACAGCGCATAGGTCATGTCGGTCAGCTCGAAGCGGTTGGTGCGCTGGGTGTTCACGCTCTCGCTGCCGCCCGTGCCGATGTCGAAGAAGGCGTTGTCGAAGGTGCTCTCGTTGCGCGCCACCTTGTAGCCCAGCCTCATCACGCCGTGGGCGCCCGGCAGCTCGTAGTCGCCGGTGAAGTCCGCGATGCGGGTCTCGTTCAGGCCGTCCTGGCGGCTGTTGGGCGCGCTCGCGTTACGGGGACGCACCGTATAGGCGGTGTTGTAGCGCGCATCGCTGTCGCCATCGTTGCCCGACAGGCGCAGGTCCATCTTGAAGGTTTCGCCGGGCTTCTCGCCCTTGTGGTCCAGGCGCGCGCCCAGGCTGTAGTTGCGGTTCTTGTTGTCGCGCTGGGTGATGCGCTCGTATTCGCTGTCGACCACGCCGGCCGCGCTCACGCTGCGATAGCGTTCGCTCGAGCCGCCATCGTTATTGTTCTCGGCGAAGCTGGCGGTCGCGCCCAGCACGTCCTTGTCGCCCCAGTTATAGGTCAGGCCCGCATTGAAGCCGGCCGAGTCGGTGTTGTTCACGCCGTGGCTAGACTGGGTGCTGCTGGTGACGGCCCCGGTCACCGGGTCGATGCGCTCGCGGCGGGTTTCGCCGGTGTTGTCGCGGTGATCGTGGCGGCGGTAAGCCGCGCCCTGCACGCTGAAGCGTCCCGAGGTGTAGCTGCCGAAGCCCGAGGTGTTGTAGCGGCCGGCGCTGCCGATGTTGGCGTTGAGCGCCGCGAAGCCGCCCGGGCTGCGCTCGCGCCGCATCACCAGGTTGAGGATCGGGCCGCCGCCGCCTTCGTTGCCGAACTGCGCGCCCGGATTGTTGATCACCTCGACCGATTCGAGGTCGGCCGCGGGAATCGCATTGATCGCCGCGGCGCGGTTATCGCCCTGGAACATCGCCGACGGCTTGCCGTCCACCAGGATCTGCACATTGCTGCGGCCGCGCAGCGTGACGTTGCCGTCCGGGTCGACGCCGACCGAAGGCACCTTGTTCAGGGTGTCGGCCACGGTGTCGTTCGAGCTGGCCGGATCGGACTTCACGTCGTAGACCTGGCGGTCGATGCGGTTGGTGGTCTTGTTCGCGGTGACGTTCACGGTCGACACCGCGGTGCCGCCGGCGGGCGGCGCTTCAGGAGTCTGGCTCACGACCTGCGGCGCCGGCTGTGCCGGTTTCGCCTGCGCTGGCGCTGCCTGTGTGGCCTGCTGCGGCGCTTCCTGCGCGTTGGCTGCGAACGGGACGAGGAAGGCGCCGGCGACGAGGCGGGCGATCAGGGACAGGCGGGGCAAGTGGGCAGTTTGGCGTGGGATGGACATGAAAAACGAGCTCGACAGTTAAGGCGAGCGATTGTCGCATGTCGGCTTCTTAATGTTTGTAACAAAAGATAACAAGACTGGATGACGTGCATATGACTGGATTAAGCGCCATAGCGCGGTTTGACCTACACTGCGGTTTTATTCACCTAACTTTACATAGAGCCCGACATGAACGTATTCGATTTCAGCGCCAATAGCCTCGACGGCCAGCCGGTTGATCTCGACCGCTTTCGCGGCCAGGTGCTCCTGGTCGTGAACACCGCCAGCGAATGCGGCTTCACGCCGCAGTACAAGGGCCTGGAAGAGCTGCACCGCCAGTACGGCGCGCGCGGCCTGGCCGTGCTGGGCTTCCCCTGCAACCAGTTCGGCAAGCAGGAACCGGGGACGGAAAGCGAGATCGGCGCCTTCTGCGAGAAGAACTATGGCGTCACCTTCCCGATGTTCGCCAAGGTCGACGTCAACGGCGACGAAGCGCATCCGCTGTTCAAGTACCTGAAGCAGGAAAAGCCGGGGGTGCTGGGGACGGAAGGGATCAAGTGGAACTTCACCAAGTTCCTGGTGGGGCGCGACGGGGAAGTCGTCAAGCGCTATGCGCCGCAGACGCCGCCGAGCGAGATCGCCGGCGATATCGAGAAGCTGCTAGCGGCGTAGGGTGGGCGGGGTGATTCAGGCCAGTGGCCTGGATCACGAACGCCCACGCGGTGATAGTTGGACTGCAAATACTCGCGTGGGCTGCATCACCGTGATTGAACGCGTGGGCGGGGGACCGCCCACCCTACGACAAGCGACAGCCCGGCGCCTCGTCAGCGTTGAGGGGCGAAGCGAATCGCCTGGCCGCCACCCGGCGCGAGACGCAGCTGCAGCGTATCGCCCGCGCTGACGGTCTTCGTCTCGGTCACCAGGTCGAAGCGGCGCGCGCTGCGGTAGTCGGCGCTGTCGCCGTCGCGGTAGATCTCGGCCGTGTAGCGCTTGCCCTTGTCGAGGAAGTCCAGCGCCAGCGGCAGCGTGCGCCCTTCCCCATCGGTCACCGCGCCGACGTACCAGTCCTGGCTATTACGGTCCTTGCGCGCGATGGTCGCGAACTTCCCGACTTCACCATTGATCACGCGGGTGTCCGCCCAGTCGGTCGGCACGTCCTTGATGAACTTGAAGGCCGCCGGGTACTTCTCGTAATTCTCCGGCAGGTCGGCCGCCATCTGGATCGGCGAGTAGATCACGACGAAGTTGGCCAGCTGCTTGGCCTGGGTCGAGTTGAAGGTCTTGCCGTCCGCGCCCACCAGGCTCAGGACACCCGGCGTGTAGTCCATCGGGCCGCTCAGCATGCGGGTAAACACCAGCTTGGCTTCGTGGTCCACGCTGTTGGGCGGATTGCCCCAGGCGTTGTACTCGACGCCGCGCGCGCCTTCGCGCGTCAGCCAGTTCGGGTAGGTGCGGCGCAGGCCGGTGTCCTTGACCGGTTCGTGGGTGTCGATCGACAGCTTGTACTTCGCCGCTTCCGTCACGGCCTTCAGGAAGTGGCGCACGCCCTCCTGCGAGTCGTAGTGGCCGTAGCGCGGCTTGCCGTCGCGGCCCGGGAACAGCGCGCTGCCCGCCTCGTGCACATAGCCCGACTTGATGCTGTCCACGCCCAGTTTCGCATACAGCTTGTAGGCCGCATCCATCTGCTTTTCGTAGGCAACGATGTTGGCGCCGGTCTCGTGGTGGCCGATCAGGCGCACGCCCTTCGACTTCGCATAGGCCGCCAGGCCGGTCAGGTCGAAGTCGGGATAAGGCTCGGTGAAGCTGAAGTCGGCGCCGCCATGGCCCCAGTCGCTTTCCCAGCCCTTGTTCCAGCCTTCGACCAGCACGCCGCGCATGCCGTGCTTCGCGGCGAAGTCGATGTATTTCCTGGTGTTGGCAGTGGTGGCCGCGTGGTTCGGGCCGGCGTTCCAGGTGCCGCTCTGCAGGTGCATCTGCCACCAGACACCGACGAATTTCGAGGGCTTCACCCAGGACACGTCGCCCAGCCGGTTCGGCTCGTTCAGGTTCAGCACCAGGTCCGACATGTACAGGCCGGCCGCGTTGTCTGCGATCTGCAAGGTGCGCCACGGTGTGGTGAACGCGCCTTTGCGCACCACGGCCGGACCGCCAGGGGACGGCGCCAGCATGGCGCGCAGCTTCTGGCCGTCGACCTTGCGCAGCCACATCGACGCATAGTCGACCAGCGCCGCTTCGTGGAAGGCGATGTGGGTGCCGTCAGCCAGGCGCACGGTGAGCGGCGTGTTGGCGATGCCGATCTCCTTGAGCGGCGCTTCGCGGATCTCTTCCTCCAGGCCCGGCAGCTCGGCGGCGGGGATCCACCAGGCGGTGGCCGGACTGGCGACCGTGAACTCGGTCAGCTCGTCGATGATCTCGGCGACCGGCAGCTGCTTCTGCGCCGGGAATTCGTAGCGGAAGCCGACCCCGTCGTCATAGATGCGGAACACCACGGCGAGCTGGCGCCCGGCCTGGCTCTTCTGTTCGAGGTCGACGCGCAGCTCGCGGAAGCGGTTGCGCACGAACTGTCGCTCGCCCCAGGGCTGTTCCCAGGTGCTGTCGTGGTCGCTCACCGCCTGCTTGCGCAGGCTGAATCCGCCATCGAGCTTGCGCGCATTGGCGAGGTTGAAGCCCAGGCGCGAGGGAGCGATGATTTCCTTGCCCTTGCGCGAGATGGTGTAGGCGAGCTTGCCCATGCCATCCTGCTGGACTTCCACCTTGATGATGTCGCCGGGCGAGGCGGCGCGGGCGATGACTTCTTGCGCCCACGCCGGCAGGGCGAACAGGCAGGATGCGGCCAGTGCGGCGAAGGTGGCGGCGGGACGGCGGACGAACATCGGGTCTCCTTGTCTTTATCGGTCGGCGGTAGCAAAACTACCCTTTATACGGACGAGCACCGACATCTTATGACAAAAAGATGTAGTTCAACTACCAGAACGGATTCAGCGGGTCTGGATCCAGGCCGCGCCGTGGGTGGTGCAGGCGCGGTTGACGTTCTCGAGGAAGCGGATCGCCTCGCCCTGCGACAGGCCGGGCGGCATGAGCTGGGCCAGGGACGGATCTTCGCTGACGCGGTCCAGTCCATGGGCGATGGCGCGCGAGACGTCGCGCGCCAGCTTGCCGTCGCTGTTGTAGAGCGCATCGTAGACGCCGATGGCTTCCCACACCGGCACCAGGCCGGGGCTGGTGGATTCCTCGAACACGACGGCGGGCGGCATGCCCTCGTCTTCGCGCACGAGCTGGAATGCGAAACTCACGGTAAAACCCTCGGTAATGGCACAGGCCGACAGTATAGGCCAGCTGTCCTCAGGCGAGCGCCCGGTCGATCAACTCGATCCAGTGCGTCACCGGCATCGCGGTGCCCGACTGCAGGTGGGTCATGCAGCCGATGTTCGCCGACACGATTTCACACGCGCCGGTCGCTTCCAGGTTGGCCAGCTTGCGGTCGCGGAGCAGATGCGCAATCTCGGGATGCAGCACCGAATAGGTGCCCGCCGAGCCGCAGCACAAATGGCTGTCGGCGCACAGCTGCACGTCCACGCCGGCGGCGCGCAGCAGGCTTTCCACCTTGCCGCGGATCTGCTGGCCGTGCTGCAGCGTGCAGGGCGGGTGCCAGGCGACGCGCTTGTCCACCTTTCCCGCCAGCCTGCTCGCCAGCACCTCCTCGAACTCCATCAGGATTTCGGACAGGTCGCGCGTCAGCATCGCGATGCGGCCGGCCTTCGCGGCGTAGTGTTCGTCGTGCGCCAGCAGGTGGCCGTATTCCTTGACGGTGACGCCGCAGCCGGAGGCGGTCATGACGATCGCCTCCACCTCGCCCGATTCCACATACGGCCACCAGGCGTCGATGTTGCGGCGCATATCGTCCAGGCCCGCCTGTTGGTCGTTCAGGTGGTAGCGCACGGCGCCGCAGCAGCCGGCCTTTGGCGCGGCGACCAGCTGCACGCCAAAGGCGTCCAGCACGCGCGCCGTGGCGGCATTGATGTTGGGCGCCATCGCGGGCTGCACGCAGCCCTCCAGCACCAGCATCTTGCGCGCATGGCCGCGCGCAGGCCAGGCGCCGGGATTGCGCGCCGGCTGCAGCTTGTCCTGCAGGGCCTTCGGCAGCAGCGGACGAAGCGACAGCCCGGCGCGGTAGGCGGGCTTGTACCAGCTTGTACGCGGCAGGAATTCCTTGAGCGTGGTGCGCTTCACGCGGTCCTTGAAGGGACGCGGCACGCGCTCTTCCACCACGCGGCGGCCGATGTCGACCAGGCGTCCGTACTTCACGCCCGAGGGACAAGTGCTCTCGCAGTTGCGGCAGGTGAGGCAGCGGTCCAGGTGCAGCTGGGTCTTGCGGGTGGGTTCGGCGCCCTCGAGCACCTGCTTGATCAGGTAGATGCGTCCACGCGGGCCATCGAGCTCGTCGCCCAGCAGCTGGTAAGTGGGACAGGTGGCGGTGCAGAAGCCGCAGTGCACGCAGGCCTGCAGGATGGCTTGCGCTTCCTTGCCCTCGGGCGTGTCCCGGATGAAGTCGGCCAGATTGGTTTGCATATCAGTACATTCGTCCCGGATTGAAGATGTGCGCCGGATCGAAGGACGCCTTCAGGCGTTCGTGGATGCGCGCGACGGCGGGCGCCAGCGGCTGGAACACGCCGCAGGATTTGTCGCCGCCGCGGAACAGGGTCGCATGGCCGCCCACCGCCGCGCAGCTCCGGCGGATGCTGGCGGCGTCGAGATCGGTGCGCAGCCAGCGCTGGGCGCCGCCCCACTCCACCAGTTGGGTGCCGCCCAGGGCCAGCACGGGCGCGGTCGACGGCAGGGACAGGCGCCACAAGGCGCCGGCGCCACCGAAGAAGGGATGCTGCTGTTCGCGGATGCCGGCCCAGAAGCTGGCGCAGTTCGGTACGGTCTCGCCGCCGATCAGGCGCACGGCCGCATCCACCGCCGCCCGGGCGCCGGAAAGGCGCAGGCACAGCAGGCCGTTGTGCCAGCAGCTGCCTGACACCGGCAGCGGCTGGCCGCCCCACTCGTTGAGGGTGCGGATGGCCTCTTCTTCGCCCATCTCGAGGCGCAGCGTCCTTTCGGCGAAGGGCCGGGGCAGGACCTTGACCGATACTTCAAGCAGCAGGCCGAGGGTGCCGAGCGAGCCGGCCAGCAGGCGCGAGACGTCGTAGCCGGCCACGTTCTTCATGACCTGGCCGCCGAAGCCCAGCACGTCGCCCTTCCCGTCCAGCAGCTTCGCGCCCAGCACGAAGTCGCGCACCCCGCCGCCGCTGGCGCGGCGCGGGCCGGCCAGGCCGGCGGCGATCGTCCCGCCCAGGGTGGCCCCTTCGCCGAAGTACGGCGGCTCGAAGGCCAGCATCTGGTTCCGTTCGGCGAGCACGGCCTCGATCTCGGCGAGCGGCGTGCCGCAGCGCGCGGTGATCACCAGCTCGGTCGGCTCATAGTCGACGATGCCGGTATGGCCGCGCGTGTCGAGGATCTCGCCCTCGAGGCGCTGGCCATACCAGTCCTTGCTGCCGCCGCCCCGGATACGCAGCGGACTCTTGTCGGCGCTTGCCGCACGCACGCGTTCCTGGAAGTGTTCGATCATCGTCAGAACCTCGGCAGCTCGGGGAATGGCAGTTCGCCGCCATGCACGTGCATCTTGCCGAATTCGGCGCAGCGGTGCGGCGTCGGGATCGCCTTGTCCGGGTTGAGCAGCATCGGCACGTCGAAAGCGCGCTTGACCTCGAAGAACGCATCGAGCTCCTTGCGGCCGAACTGCACGCACATGGAGTTGATCTTCTCCATGCCCACGCCATGCTCGCCGGTGATGGTGCCGCCGACCTCGACGCACAGGGCCAGGATGGCGGCGCCGAAGGCCTCGGCGCGTTCGAATTCGCCCGGCTGGTTCATGTCGAACAGGATCAGGGGGTGCATATTGCCGTCGCCCGCATGGAAGACGTTGGAGCAGCGCAGGCCGAAGGTGATCTCCATCTGCTCGATGCCCTGCAGGACCCGGGCCAGCTGCTTGCGCGGGATGGTGCCGTCCATGCAGTAGTAATCCGGCGAGATGCGGCCCGCTGCAGGAAAAGCGTTCTTGCGGCCGGACCAGAAGCGCATGCGTTCGGCCTCGCTCTGCGACACCGCGATGGCGGTGGCGCCGGCGCCTTCGAACACGGCCTTCATGCGCTCGATCTCTTCCGCCACCTCCAGCAGCGTGCCGTCGGCCTCGCACAGCAGGATGGCGGCGGCATCCACGTCGTAGCCGGCGTGCACGAAGGGCTCGACCATGCGCACCGAGGTGCGGTCCATCATCTCGAGGCCGGCCGGGATGATGCCGGCCGCGATGATGCTGGCCACCGCATTGCCGGCGGTGATGACGTCGCCGAAGGACGCCATGATGACCTGGGCCACGGCGGGCTTGGGCACCAGCTTGACCGTCACTTCGGTGACGATGCCGAGCATGCCCTCCGAGCCGATGAAGACGGCCAGCAGGTCCAGGCCCGGCGCGTCCAGGGCCTCGCTGCCCAGTTCGATGATCTCGCCTTCGATGGTCGCGACACGCACGCGCAAGACGTTGTGGACCGTGAGGCCATATTTCAGGCAGTGCACGCCGCCCGAGTTCTCGGCCACGTTGCCGCCGATGGTGCAGGCGATCTGCGAGGACGGGTCGGGGGCGTAATAGAGGCCGTACTGGGCGGCCGCTTCGGAGATGGCGAGATTGCGCACGCCGGGCTGGACGACGGCGGTGCGCGCATGGGCGTCGACTTTCACGATGCGGTTCAGGCGCGCGGTCGACAGCACGACGCCGTCCGCGATCGGCAGCGCGCCGCCCGACAGGCCGGTGCCGGCGCCGCGCGGCACGATCGGCACCTTCAGTTCGCGGCAGATGTCCAGGATCTCCAGCACCTGCTCCTCGCTGGTGGGGAGCGTCACGATCATGGGCAGCTGGCGGTAGGCGGCCAGGCCGTCGCATTCATAGGGACGGGTGTCTTCGGGGTCGGAGAGGACGATCGAATTTGCCAGATGCGCCGGCAGGCGCGCGCGCAGCGCGCTCGCCACCTGACGGCGCCGTTCGGCCGGAACTGGAATGGGAGCGGTCATTCCGCCAATTGTAGGCGTGTTCGGTCACAACGGTCGCGTTTTGTCGTATGCTCGCCCTATCGTTTTTTTAACATATTGCATAAGGCAGCATCATGGGCAACCGACTTTCCAAAATCGCCACCCGCACCGGCGACGACGGCACCACCGGCCTGGGCGACGGCAGCCGCACCGGCAAGGACAGCGCACGCATCCATTCGCTCGGCGAGGTCGACGAGCTGAACTCCTTCGTGGGCCTGCTGCTGTGCGAAGAAATGCCGGCCGACCTCCGTGAAGAGCTGATCTCGATCCAGCACGACCTCTTCGACCTGGGCGGCGAGCTGTGCATCCCGGGCTACGAGATGATCAAGGACGAGCACGTCGCGCGCCTGGACGGCCTGCTCGAGAAATACAACGCCGACCTGCCGGTCCTGAAGGAATTCATCCTGCCGGCCGGTTCGCGCGCGGCCTCGCTCGCCCACGTCTGCCGCACCGTCTGCCGCCGTGCGGAACGCAGCATCGTGGCGCTCTCGCATGCCGAGCAGATCCGTCCTCATCCGCGCCAGTACGTGAACCGCCTGTCGGACCTGATGTTCGTCCTGGCCCGCGTCTTGAATCGCTTCGCGGGTGGCAGCGACGTGCTGTGGCAGCACGAGCGCAAGCGCGGCTGAGCCCATGGACGACTTCATCGGCATCTACGACGGTGCGCTCGGCGCCGAACAGTGCGACGCCATCCGCGCCCGCTTCGATGCAAGCGGCAAGGTGGCGCGCGGCCGCACCGGCAACGGGATCGATGTCAGCAAGAAGGACAGCTACGACCTGACCATCAATGGCCTGGCCGAGTGGGACGACGTCGGCGCCCTGCTGACGCAGACCATGGCGCGCCACCTGGCGCAGTACATGGACACCTACCGCATGCTCCTGATCGGCGCGCTGTCGCCGCAGGTGGCGCATCCGCAAACGGGCGAGCCGGTGACGCTGTCGCCCGATAATTTCAGCGAGTTCGGCACGCCGAACATCGTGGAGCTGATGCAGTCGATTTATCGCGTGGGGCACGTCAACCTGCAGAAGTACCTGCAGGGCACGGGTGGCTACCACCACTGGCATTCCGAGATCTACCCGCAGAACGCGAGCTGCGAGACGCTGCACAGGGTGCTGCTGTGGCAGTTCTACCTGAACGATGTGGAAGATGGCGGGGAGACCGAGTTCCTGTACCAGAACCGGAAGGTGGAAGCGCGCAAGGGGAGGCTGGTGATTGCGCCGGCGGGGTTCACGCATACCCACAAGGGGCATGTGTCACGCAGTAGCGACAAGTACATCGCTACGTCGTGGATTCTGTTCCAGCGCGCGGAAGCCTTGTTTGGGGCTTTGTAGGGTGGTCGGCTCTGCCGACCGCGCGTTCAGCGAACGAATGTGTCGCTACAGTGTATCCGTGAGTTGAACGCGCGGACGGCGAAGCCGTCCACCCTACGAATTAATGACGACCAGGCGGGGCTCGCCCGCCGCGAAACGCGCACGGATCGAGGCGGCGATGCCTTTCGCATCCAGGCCAACGGAGGCCAGCAGCGCCGCCGGATCACCCTGGTCGATGAACTTGTCCGGCAGACCCAGGTTCAGCACCGGCTTGGCGATGCCTTCAGCCGCCAGCGCTTCCATCACGGCAGCACCTGCGCCGCCCATGATGCAGCCCTCTTCCACCGTCACCAGGCAGTCGTGCTCCTTCGCCAGGCGCTTGAGCAGTTCCACGTCGAGCGGCTTCACGAAGCGCATGTTGGCGACCGTCGCGTTCAGCTCTTCGCCGGCGGCGATGCTCGGGGCGACCATCGAGCCGAAGGCCAGGATGGCGATGCCCTTGCCTTCGCGGCGCACGACACCCTTGCCGATCTCGATCGACGTCAGGTCCGGCTGGATGTTTGCTCCGACGCCGGTGCCGCGCGGGTAGCGGATCGCGGCCGGGCCGGGATAGTGGTAGCCGGTGGTCAGCATCTGGCGGCATTCGTTCTCGTCCGAGGCGGCCATGACGACCATGTTCGGGATGCAGCGCAGGTAGGCCAGGTCGTAGTTGCCGGCGTGGGTGGCGCCGTCGGCGCCGACCAGGCCCGCGCGGTCGAGCGCGAAGGTCACGTCGAGGTTCTGCAGGGCCACGTCGTGGATCAGCTGGTCGTAGGCGCGCTGCAGGAAGGTCGAGTAGATCGCGACCACCGGCTTGAGGCCTTCGGTGGCGATGCCGGCGCCGAAGGTTACCGAGTGCTGCTCGGCGATGCCGACGTCGAAGTAGCGCTCCGGGTACTGCTGGTGGAAGCGCACCATGCCCGAGCCTTCGCGCATCGCCGGCGTGATGCCGACCAGGCGCTTGTCGACGGCCGCCATATCGCACAGCCAGTTGCCGAACACCTCGGTGTAGGTGATCTTGCTCGGCGCGCTTGCCGGCTTGATGCCCTCGGTCGGGTTGAACTTGCCGGTGCCGTGGTACAGGATCGGCTCGGCCTCGGCCAGCTTGTAGCCCTGGCCTTTCTTGGTCACCACGTGCAGGAACTGCGGCCCCTTGAGCTTCTTGATGTTCTCCAGGGTCGGAATCAGGGAATCCAGGTCGTGGCCGTCGATCGGGCCGATGTAGTTGAAGCCGAACTCCTCGAACATGGTGGCCGGGACCACCATGCCCTTGGCGTGTTCTTCGAGCTTGCGCGCCAGGTCCAGCACGGGGCCCGGCAGCACGCTCTTGCCGACCGTCTTGGCGGCGGCGTAGAACTGGCCGCTCATCAGGCGCGCCAGGTAGCGGTTGAGCGCACCGACCGGCGGCGAGATCGACATGTCGTTGTCGTTCAGGACCACCAGCAGGTTGCAGTCTTCCTCGACACCCGCATTGTTCAGGGCCTCGAAGGCCATGCCGGCGGTCATGGAGCCGTCGCCGATCACGGCGATCGCGTGGCGGTCTTCGCCTTTCAGCTTGGCCGCTTTCGCCATGCCGAGGGCGGCCGAGATCGAGGTCGACGAGTGGGCCGTGCCGAAGGTGTCGTAGACGCTTTCGTCGCGCTTCGGGAAGCCCGACAGGCCGTTCAGCTGGCGCAGGGTCGGCATGCGCTCGCGGCGGCCGGTGAGGATCTTGTGCGAGTAGGTCTGGTGGCCCACGTCCCACACGATGCGGTCGTGCGGGGTGTTGAAGACATAGTGCAGCGCGATGGTCAGTTCGACCGTCCCCAGGTTCGAGGACAGGTGGCCGCCGGTCTTGGAGACGGAATCGAGCAGGAACTGGCGCAGCTCGGTGGCGAGCGGAGTCAGTTGCGTGCGCGGGAGCTGGCGCAGGTCCGCGGGTTCGTTGATGGTCTCTAGCAGTTTCATTTATGCCTTCCGCTGCACGATCAGGTCCGCGAGTTCGCGCAGCCGCTGTGCTTGTTCTCCGAATGGCGCCAGCGCTTCATGCGCTTCACGCCGCAGTTGTTCGGCCAGTTCCTTCGATTGGTCCAGCCCAAGGATCGACACATAGGTCGGTTTGTTGTCGGCCGCGTCCTTGCCCGCGGTCTTGCCCAGCGTGGCCGAATCGGCCGTCGCATCGAGCACGTCGTCCACCACCTGGAAAGCCAGGCCGATCGCCTTCGAATAGGCTTTCAATGCTTCCAGCTCGGTGGACGTCAGGTCTTTCCCGCACAGGGCGCCCAGGATCACCGAGACGCGCAGCATGGCGCCGGTTTTCAGCTGGTGCATGCGCTCGAGTTCATCGCGCGTCAGCGACAGGCCCACGCTATCGAGGTCGATCGCCTGGCCGCCGCACATCCCGGCGGAACCCGCGGCTTCGGCCAGCAGGCGCAGCATCTGCACCAGCCGCGCCGGGGGCACCGTGTCGATGTCGGCCAGGGTCTGGAAGGCCTGGGCCTGCAGCGCGTCGCCGACCAGCAGCGCGGTGGCTTCGTCGTAGGCGACGTGCACGGTCGGTTTGCCGCGGCGCAGGTCGTCGTCGTCCATGCAGGGCATGTCGTCGTGGACCAGCGAGTACACGTGGATCATCTCGACCGCGCTGGCGACACGCGCCAGGGCTTGCGCGTCGCCGCCGAACAGGGCGCCGCTGGCATAAGCCAGCAGCGGACGCACGCGCTTGCCGCCGCCCAGGGCGGTGTAGCGCATCGCTTCGTGCAGCCTGGCCGGGACGGCGCTGGCCGCCGGCAGATAGTTCTCCAGCGCGCGCTCGACCTCAAGCTGCACGCCCTGCATCCAGGCGCCGAAATCCTGCGGCATCATTGATCGCCCTCGTCGGCTTCCGAGAAGGGCTTGAGCATGTCGCCTTCGAGAACCTTGACCTGGGACTCGACCTTTTCCAGCTGGGCCGCGCAGTATTTCACCAGTTCGGAACCGCGCGCATAGGCGGCCACCGAGGCTTCCAGCGGCAGCTGGCCCGACTCCATCTGCGAGACGAGCTGGGCCAGTTCGGCCATCGCGCCTTCGAAGGATTCGGGCGTTGCGCTGTTCGTATTGTTTGACATAGCTATTGAGTAAGGACGCAAGGGTGCGCCAAGGGTCGGTCCAATCGCGTATTTTAGTCCAATCCAACCTGAGGAGGGGCGCACATTGCACCAAACGCAAGTTGCCTGTCTGACCACATTCTAGCCCAGCAGTCCCTCCCCTTCATGAAATCCGTGATTTTTCAATTACTTATTTACACGGTATCGTCCCTTGCGCGCGACGGGCCACGCCCCTCCTACCGTGTTTCCACGGTATAATCTCCGGTTCTGTCCGAAATACCGTATTCCTCTTCTCTAAAAATACTGGTCTTTGGATTCTTTCTCTTCTTTGGTGGTACTTGATTAAAGGGGGGTTGGGATGTCCGATCTGGCTACCCACGCCAAGCTGGCGCGCTCGTGCGCGCAGCTTCCGGTAGATGTCTACTTTGATAATGCGCTGATGCAGCGCGAGCTGCAGCAACTGTTTCACAAGGGCCCACGCTACGTCGGCCACGAATTGATGGTGCCGGAGCTCGGCGATTTCGCGACACTCGCATCCGAAAATGAAGGCCGTATGCTGGTCCGCAATGCGGGCGGCATCGAAGTGCTGTCCAACGTCTGCCGCCATCGCCAGGCGCTGATGTTCAATGGCCGCGGCAATGCGAACACCATCGTGTGCCCGCTGCACCGCTGGACCTACGACCTGAAGGGTCAGCTGATCGGCGCGCCGCATTTCCCGGAAACGCCCTGCCTGAACCTGTCGAAGACGCCGCTGCAGAACTGGAACGGCCTGCTGTTCGAACAGAACGGCTACGACGTGATGGACAAGCTGAAGAACATGGAGGTGACCAAAGACCTCGACTTCAGCGGGTATATGTTCGACCACGTCGAGATCCACGAGTGCGACTACAACTGGAAGACCTTCATCGAGGTCTACCTGGAGGATTACCACGTCGAGCCCTTCCACCCGGGCCTGGGCAACTTCGTCTCCTGCGACGACCTGAAGTGGGAGTTCGGCCGCGACTACAGCGTCCAGACCGTGGGCGTGAACCGCGCGCTGCAGAAGGCGGGTTCGCCGGCCTATAAAAAGTGGCAGGAACAGGTCCTGAAGTTCAACAACGGCCAGCCGCCGAAGTACGGCGCCATCTGGCTGACCCTGTACCCGAACATCATGGTCGAGTGGTACCCGAACGTGCTGGTGGTGTCGACCCTGTGGCCGATCGGCCCGCAGAAGACCCGCAACGTGGTCGAGTTCTATTACCCCGAGGAGTTCGTGCTGTTCGAGCGCGAATTCGTGGAGGCCGAGCGCGCCGCCTACATGGAAACCGCGGTCGAGGACGACGAGATCGCGCTGCGCATGGACGCCGGCCGCAAGATCCTCCTGGAGCGCGGCGTCAATGAAGTCGGCCCCTACCAGTCGCCGATGGAAGACGGCATGCAGCACTTCCACGAGTGGTACCGCAGCAAGCTGGAACTGTAAGGGATGGCGTCACTCTGGATGCTGTTCGCCAGCTTCGCGTTCGCCGCCATGGGCGCGGGCGTGAAGCTGGCTTCCGAGTTCTACTCCACCTCCGAACTCGTGATGTACCGCGGCCTGATCGGCACGCTGGTGCTGTTCATGATCGTGCGCCACCGCGGCGGCACCTTCCGCTCCGATTTTCCCAGGGCTCATCTCTGGCGCAGCGCGGTCGGCGTGACCTCGCTGTGGCTGTGGTTCTTCGCGATCACCCGCCTGCCCCTGGCGACCGCCGTCACCCTCAACTACATGGCGCCGATCTGGATCGCCGCCTTCATGTTCGCCGTCGGCTGGTGGCGCGGCACCAAGATGCCGGAATGGCCGCTGGTGCTGGCCATCGCCATGAGCTTCTTCGGCGTGACCCTGGTGCTGCAGCCGGCCTTCGAGTCCAATCAGTGGCTGGGCGGCCTGGCCGGCGTGTGCTCGTCGGTGATCTCGGCCATGGCCTATATGCAGGTGCGTAAACTCGGCCAGATGGGCGAGCCGGAGTACCGGGTGGTGTTCTACTTCTCGCTCACCACGGCGCTGGCGGGCCTGGCGGGCACGCTGCTGGGCGACGGCCCGAAGGATGCCGTGTTCCAGAGCCATACCCTGGGCAGCGGCCTGCTGCTGCTCGGTATCGGCATCACGGCCCTGATGGCGCAAATGGCGATGACGCGCGCCTACCGCGTCGGCAAGGTGCTGGTGGTGGCCAACCTGCAGTACACCGGCATCGTGTTTTCCAGCCTGTGGGGCCTGGCGCTGTGGGGCGACACCTTCGACTGGCACGTGTGGCTGGGCATCGGCGTCATCCTCGCGTCCGGCATCGCCGCGACGTTCTACAATACACGCAGCACGTCCAAGGGCGCCGTGGTCAAGGATACCGACCCGATCGCCAGCGAAACCTGAGGAGACTTCATGTACACAACCCTGATCAGCGCCGCCGAACTGGCCGAACGCATCACGGACCCGAACGTCGTGGTGGTCGACTGCCGCCACGACCTGATGAACCTGGCGGCCGGCCGCGAAGGCTATGCCATCGGCCACCTTCCCGGCGCCGTCTTCGGCGATATCGAGACCCAGCTGTCGGGCGCCAGGCGCGGCGCGGACGGGGTCTTCCGCGGCCGTCATCCACTGCCCGAGAAAGAGGCCCTGGTCGAGACCCTGCGCGGCTGGGGCGTCGACGACGATTCCCAGGTGGTGGCCTACGACGCGCACGGCGGCATGTTCGCCGCCCGCCTGTGGTGGCTGCTGCGCTGGCTCGGCCACGAAGCGGTCGCGGTGCTCGATGGCGGCATGGCGGCCTGGCAGTCGCTGGGCCAGCCCCTCTCGACCGAGGCGCCTGCCAAGTCGCGCGGGAACATCGCGGTGCGCGCGCCTTTCGTGCCGACCGTGACCGTGGTCGACGTCATGCTGAACATCCAGAACGGCGAACGCACCGTGATCGATGCGCGCGCCGCCGACCGCTTCCGCGGCGAGAACGAAACCATCGACCCGGTCGGCGGTCATATCCCCGGCGCCAAGAACCGGTTTTTCAAGGACAACCTGCAGGCGGACGGCCGCTTCAAGGACGCCGCCAGCCTGCGCGCCGATTTCACCAGGCTGGTGGAGCGCCCCGAACAAGCCATCATGCAGTGCGGCTCCGGCGTGACCGCCTGCCACAACCTGCTGGCGATGGAAATCGCCGGCCTGCCCGGCGCCGCCCTGTACCCGGGATCGTGGAGCGAGTGGGTCGGCAATCCCACCCGCCCGGTCGCCACCGGCCCGGCCTGAACGCGCGAGGCGGCACATGAAGAAGAACGCAATGAACAATAACGCAGAAGTAAAAGACAATGCCGTGGCACTGCCGGAGATTCCGGCAGCGGTGGCCACCGCGCTCTCCAGCTGGGTCCAGCAGGTGGCCGAGCAGACCGCCGCGCCGGCGCGCGCAGCGCTGGCCCAGCTGGAAACCGAGGCGGAAGAGCTGCGCGAGACCAGCGCCGAACTGGAGGCCGCGCGCGACCAGGCCCTGGCCGCCTCGAGCGAGCTGGAAGCCGAGATCGAGCGCCTGAATACCGAACTGCGCGACGCGCGCAAGGTGGCGGCCGATGCCCTGGTCAGCAAGGCGAAAGACCAGCTGGCCATCGACGGCAAGGACCGCCAGCTGGCCGACCTGCGCGCCCAGCTCGAGCGCAACGTCGCGGCCCAGGCGGCCGAATCGGATGCGCGCCTGGCCGCCGAAATGGAACTGGTCGGCGCCGCCACGGCGCGCGACAATTTTGAGTCGGAGCTGAAAACCCTGCGCGGCCAGCTCGACAAATCCTATGCCGAGCGCAGCACCCTGCGCGCCGAGCTCGAATCCCTGCGCGCGAAGAAATAAGGTAGGCAGCCATGGAACGCAACACACGGCAGCGCAAGGCGATCCACCAGTCGATGGCCGACGCCGGCCGCCCGCTCGCTCCGCAGGAAATCCTCGAGCACGCGCAAGGCGTGGTGCCGGGCATGGGCCTGGCCACGGTCTACCGCAACATCAAGTCGATGCTGGAGGCGGGCGAGATCACGACGGTGTCGCTGCCGGGCGGCGGCGACCGCTACGAGATTGCGGGGCATGGGCACCACCACCACTTCCACTGCCGCGCCTGCGACAAGGTGTATGAGGTGCATGCCTGCCCGGGGGATATGCAGAAGCTGACGCCGGATGGCTTCGTGCTGGAGTCGCATGAACTGACCTTGTACGGCCTTTGCAGCAACTGCCGGTAGGGTGGACGGCTTTGCCGTCCGCGCGTTCAACTCACGGATGCACAGTAGCGACTCGCTCTTTAGCTGAACGCGCGGACGGGGAACCCGTCCACCCTACCCACGGCAATCCTTGCAGTAACGGTGGTTGCGCAGATGCGCGCCCAGCAGCAGCACGCTGCTGACCACCGCCCCCACCGTCTCCGCCATCTCGCCAATCTGCGGCCCCAGCACGAACACGGCGGCCAGGAAGCACGCCAGTCCCGCCACGCCCAGCGATAGGGCCACCGGGTCGCGGTGCTTCAGGTAGCCCGGCACCAGCGCCAGCAAGACCGGCACCGTCACGCCCAGCAGCAGCGCATCGTGCAGCGCGTGATGCTCCCCACCCAGCCCCAGCAGCGGAAAGGCCGCCAGCAGCAGCGGCATCGCGAGGCAGTGCAAGAGGCACAGCGCGGATGCCGCCATGCCGGCGTAGTCGGCGAAGCGGATCAGGTTCTTCATCACCATCAGAAGATGAAGCGCAGCCCTGCCGTGATGTTACGGCCCGGGAGCGGCGCCGCTTCCTTGATGAAGGAGGTGTGGCTGAAGGCCAGCTGGTCCGTCAGGTTGTTGATGCGGGCGTAGATCTGCGCCGGCACGCCGCCGATGCGGGTCGTGTAGTGGCCGCCGAGGTTGACCATATTGTAGCCGCCGGTACGTTCTTCGAAGTCGCCGACCCGGTCCTGCTTGCCGACGCGGACCACTTCCACCATGCCGTGCCAGGACTGCCAATCCGCATTCACGCGCGCGCCGATGCGGTGGGCAGGGATACGCGGGATGTTGCGGCTGCCCTCGCCCGTGTTGTCGAAGCGCGCCCGCACCATGTCGCCGAACAGCGTGCCCTCGACGATGTTCGAGAACTTGTGGCGTACCTCGCCTTCCAGGCCCGTGAAGGTGGCGTCGCGCTGGGCGTACTCCACCAGCTGGAAGCCTTCGTGCTCGTCCAGCGTGTGCGCGTAGATGTAGTTGTCGACCTTGTTGTGGAAGGCGCTCAGCGAGAAGGTGGTGTCGCCTTCGAACTTGCGCAGGGTGAGGTCGATATTGTTCGAGGTCTCCTTGCCCAGGTTCTGGTTGCCGATCTCGTAGGTCGCGGTGGCCAGGTGCACGCCGTCCGCGTACAGTTCTTCGGCGGTCGGCAGGCGGTGGCTGCGCGAGATGCCGGCGCGCAGCGAATACTGCGGCTGGAACTTCCAGACCGCGCCAAACGCCACCGAGGTGCCGCGCGCGTCGGTATCCTTCGCGGTGACGCTGTCAACCTTGATGTCCTGCCATTCGTGGCGCAGGCCCGCTTCGAAGCGCCAGTTGTCCAGCTTGTATTCCTCGGTCAGGAAGGCCGCATGTTTTTTCGTGACGGTCGGCGGCACATAGGCTTCCTCGCCGATCGTGTCGAAGTCGCGGCGCGTAGTCTGCAGGCCGAAGACGCCGCGCACGCCGCCTACCGGCGCGTGTTCCATCTCGACGCGCACGTCGTGGCCCTTGCTCAGGAAGCTGGTGGAAACCACGCCTTCTTCGAGCTCGTCGTGGCGGTAGTCGGTGAAGGAGGCGCGCAGGCGGGCCTTGGTGATGCCGGCCATCGGGTTGCGGTACTCGCCGCGCACGTCCCAGCGGTCGCTGTCGAGCTTCACGACCGGCACTGCCTCGCCATGTTCGTCATCGTGGTCGTGACCTTCCTCGTGCTCCTGGTGGGAGCCCGAGTCCTCTTCATGGCCATGGCCGCCGCAGTGCAGGTGGTCGCCATGCGGGTGGCAGCTCTCGAATTCGTGGTTGTGGCCGGGGATGCCGTATTCGGTGCGTTCCTTGGTGTAGGCCGCGCCGATGTAGCCGCGCTCGCCGACCCAGGAGAGGCCGACGGTGCCGCTCTCGGTTTCCTTGTAGCTGCCGTTCACGTGGCGGCCCTCGCTCCAGTCCTTGCCAACGCGGTAGTCGCCGGCATCGCGCTTGACGCCTTCCGCATGTACGGCGATGTTGCCGGCGCCGCCGGTCACCTCGAAGGCGCCGGTCTTCTCGCGCGCCGCGGAATTGGCGCGCACTTCCATGCTGCCCTCGATCGGCTTGGACGGCATCTGCGTCGGGATCTTGCGGTCCAGGATGTTGACGACGCCGCCCACCGCGCCTCCGCCGTAGGCCAGCGCCGAGGGGCCGCGCAGCACTTCGATGCGCTCGGCCAGGACCGGCTCGAAGCCGACTGCGTGGTCCGGGCTGATGGTCGAGGCGTCCTGCACTTCCGCGCCATCGGACAGGATCTTCACGCGCGGGCCGTCCATGCCGCGGATCACCGGACGGCTGGCGCCGGCGCCGAAGTGGCTCGAGGTGATGCCCGGCTGGTTGGCCAGGGTCTCGCCGATGGTCGATTCGCGTGCCCGCACCAGGGCGCCGCCGGAGAGCGAGGTCACGGGGGTGATCATGTCGTCTTCCAGCACGCCCAGGGTACTGGCCGAGACCACGACGGTCGGCACGCTGTCCGGGTCGGTCTTCAGGCGGGTGGAATCGGTCTGCGCGTGAACGGCGGGAGCAAAAGCGAACAGGATCGCCAGCGCGAGCGGCGTGCGTTGAAGGGTGCGAACGGACATGGGACGGCTTCCTATGACGATAAACTGCGGTAATGATAAGTCATTATCATTAGAAGCGCAAATAGGCGTTCAAAAGAAAATCGCGTCGAACAATCAGGAAGCGTGGTTCAGGGCGAGGACGATCGCCACACCCAGCGCAATCAGCAGCACCTGCGGCACCGATTCGCGCACGGTGGCGCGGCGCTGCATCTGCGGCATCAGGTCGCTCACCGCGATGTAGATGAAACCGGAAGACGCGAACACCAGCACATAGGGAATCAGGCCGCTGGCGCTGTCGAGGGTGAAGTAGCCGAGCAGGCCGCCCAGCACCGACATCAGGCTGCACAGGAGGTTGAAGAGATAGGCGCGCAGGCGCGAGAAGCCGGCGTTGAGCAGCACGATGAAGTCGCCGATTTCCTGCGGGATCTCGTGGGCGACGATGGCCAGGGCCGTGACGATGCCCAGTTCCGGGTTGGCGAGGAAGGCCGCGGCGATCAGGATGCCATCGGTGAAGTTGTGCATCCCGTCGCCGAGCAGGATCATCCAGCCCGCCTTGCCGGCCTGGTGGGCGTCGTGGCCGTGGGCGTGGTGGTGGCCGTCGCCCTCGTGGTGGTGCGAGTGGCGCAGGATCGCCAGTTTTTCCAGCACGAAGAAGGCCAGCAGACCGCCCAGCAGGGTCGCGAACAGGCTTTGCGTGTCGGCGCCGGAATCGAAGGCGCTCGGCAGCGCGTGCAGCAGCGAGGTGGCCAGCATGATGCCGACCGAGAGGCTGACCATCCGTTCAACCACCTTCGACAGCAGCGCGAACGAAAACACGGCAGCGCCGGTAATGCTGACGACGCCGGCGACGAGGGTCGCCAGCAGGATGGAACTCAGGATGGGATCGATTTGGAAGCCTCTTGTTCTGGACTTGCTTTACAACTGCGAATGACAAATCATTCGCGCCGCAAACCGGACATTGTAACCTGTCCGGGCCCGCGGCTGTGCAAGACCAGCGGCGTGGGAATCAGGCGACGCCGTTCTTCGAGAACCAGTTCAGCGCCTTGCTCCAGCCATCCTTGGCGTCGTCGGCATTGAAGCTCGGACGGTAGTCGGCATGGAAGGCGTGGCCGGAATTCGGGTACACGTGGATCTGAGAGCGGCTGTTGCCCGAATCGAGGGCCTTGCGCATGCGCTCCACCGAATCCAGCGGGATGCCGGTGTCCTTGGCGCCGTAGAGGCCCAGCACCGGCACCTTCAGGCTCTGGGCCACGTCGATCGGTTGCTGCGGCTGCAGCGGATTGGTCTCGCCCACCAGGCGGCCATACCAGGCCACGCCGGCCTTCACGTCCTTGTTGTGGGCCGCGTACAGCCAGGTGATGCGGCCGCCCCAGCAGAAGCCGGTGATGCCCAGCTTGTCGGTGTTCCCGCCGCGCTGCTTGGTCCACTTCACGATGGTGTCCAGGTCGTTCATGACCTGGGCGTCCGGCACCTTGGCGACGATATTCTTCATCAGCTCCGGCATCGGGGTCCTGGTGGCGTCGCCCTGGCGCACGAACAGGTCCGGCGCGACGGCCAGGTAGCCGGCCTTGGCGAAGCGGCGCACCACGTCCTTGATGTGCTCGTGCACGCCGAAGATCTCGGAGATCACCAGCACCACCGGCAGGTTGGTGCGGTCCTTGGGCTGGGCGCGGTAGACCGGCACGTCCTGGCCATTGACGACGACGATGTGGTCGGCGGCGTCCAGGCCTTCGGTACTGGTCTGGATCTGGGTCTGCGCCACCACCGGCAGCGCCGCCACGGCGAAGCCGCTGCCGACGGCCGCTTTCAGGAAGACGCGGCGATCGACGCCGTTATCGAATGCGCTGGTGGCGAGCAGGCTTTCGCCGTCCGAAATCAGGTCTTTCATGAACGTCCCTCCGGGTAGGTTTGAAGAAGAAGATGAAATGGCAACCTTATCTTATCAGTATCGGTTTTGAACGGCGCGGATACAAATTTCAATTGTGCAACCCAGGAAAACTGTCGAGAAACTTGACACCTCGGCCATAACGTCAATACATGTCCTTGATTTAACAGAGAATTTTTCCTTGGCACAAGTATTGCTTACTATAGACAACAATCAAATTTGTCAATTTCTCGCTCCTGCTGTTGTGACCACCAAGGAAACCCCATGACGCTCCAAACCCGCCTCAACACCGTGCTGGCCCTCCTCGCCCTCGGCGCCGCTCCTGCCATGGCCGAGCCGCTGACGCTGCAGGCCACCGGCCTTCCCTCCTACCTGAGCCAGGGCAGCTACCAAGGCAGCTTCGACGCGTCCGTCCTGCCGAAGAACTTCGCGATCAGCAGCCTGAAGTTCTCCTTCCTCTTCGTCGACGACGGCGATGTGGTTCCCTACACCACCGGCGAAAGCGTCAATTCGGCGCCCGTGACCGTACGCAAGGCGGGCGGGAACCCGACCGCCAAACAGGCCGACCGCACCTTCACGGATACCGTCACCACCACGGTGACCATGCCGCGCACCGGCGAGGGCGAGAAGGAGTCGGTCAAGCTTTACTTTGGCGGCGCGGAATATACCGGCGCGACCACGAAAGAGACGAGCGACGAGATCGTCCCGACCCGGACCTATGTCGAGTCGACGACCGTCAAGTACGTGAAGAACAACACCAACGTGAGCTGCCTGAAGACGCAGTGGGAGCAAGGCACCGCGAACTGCCAGCAGGTCACGACCATCGTCCAGAAGCAGTTCCAGAACCGCATCGTCACCACCGACTACACCGGCGAAATCGTGCTCGACGGCGCGCTGCCCGACGACAACAAGAGCCTGCTGGCTGCCCTGCTGCGCGACCGCAAGCTGGACTTCAGCCTGGACGTGGCGGGCGACCTGAACTTCTTCGGCGCCACGCTCGACATCGACTACACGCCGATCGAAGACATCGTCGTGGTGCCGGAACCGGCATCGCTGTCCCTGTTCGGCATCGCGATGCTGGGCCTGGGCGCTGTGCGCCGCAAGCGCCGCGCCTGAACAAGGAGAGCGAACGAAAAAGGGGCGGCCCCACGGGGCCGCCCCTTTTTCGTTCTGCCTGCGCCGCTCAGCGGCTCAGTGCGAAATGCACGTTCGACTGGTTGCTGCTGCCGATATCCACACCGTCGACGGCCCTGGCGGCGTAGCCGGTGGCCGAGGCCTCGACACGGTACTTGCCGGCGGGGGCCGCGCTGCCGGCGCTGAAGCTTAGCGGCAGGGTCGCGCTGTAGCTTGCGAACTGCGGCGCGCTCACCGGCAGCTTGGCGATGGTATACGCGCCGCTCGCCAGGTCCGCGCCGGCATACTTGATGGTCACGGTCGGGCCGGCGGCGAAGGTCTGCCTGGCCGCGACGAAGGCCGGCTCGGTACTCGCCGGCGTCATGGTCACGGCGCCGCCGATCGAGCCGGTATTGCCCGGCGCGAGCAGGATCGGCGCCATCAATGTGCTGAGCACCGTGGTGCTGGTGGCCGAGGCGACCGGCACCGCGGCGACCACGCTGGCCGCGCTGTTGTCGGCCGTGATCACGACGTCGTAGTTGCCCGGCGCGAGGCGCGAGAGGAAGAATTCGCCGGTGGCCGGGTTCGGCGTGGTGGCGCTGACGATGCTGCCGTTCTGCTGCGCCGAGACCTGCACGCCGCGGCCGAGCACCGCGGTGCTGACGAAGCCCGAGATGCCGTTGGCGGCGACCGGCACCACTTTCACGACCGGCTTGAGCGCATAGCTGCCCTTGCCGCGGGTGACGACCGATTTGCAGGCGTCGAAGTCGAGCACGACCTCGGTCTTCCGGCCGGCATTCACCTCGAAGGCGCCGACCAGCTTGATGCCGCTCTGGACCGCGCTCGGGGTCTCCAGCGGCAGTTCGGTCTTGCCGTCGACCGGGACCACGGTGTTCGCATTCGTATCGAGCACCAGGCGCATCTGGGTATAGCGCCCCGCTTCGAGCGAGGTCTGGCCGAGCGCCTCGAGCACGCCGTTGCTCAGGTTCAGCAAGTTGATCTTGCGGGCCGGGTTCAGGGTGATGTCGGTCCAGCCCGACTCGGTGTCGAGCGCGCTGTCGCTGCGGTGCACGCGCACCTTCGAGACGGTGACATTGACGGCGTCGAAGCCGCAGGCCGGGGCGTCGGTCAGCGACACGGCAAGCGTGCCGAGGGTGCTGACCGGCGTGGCGGGGGCGGTGTCGCCGCCTCCGCCGCCACAGGCAACGAGGACTGCGGCGCCAAGCAGGGTGGCGCCCAGCAGGGCGAAGTGGGATTTTTTCTTGAACACGTTACGGATACCTTTCTTGCTTCGCCAATGACAGCGCTTGAAAGGATCATAACATTCCCTGTGGCAATTGTTACGCGATACAGCTCACCTTGAAACAAATACTTACAGTCTTTACAGATGAGCTGTGCATTCAGTATCTACAGCGCAACAATTCGGAAACACTTCAGTGCGCGGAAGCGCATACTCAATGGGCGGACGCGCATACTCAATGCGCGGAAGCCCATACTCAATGGGCGGAAGCGCATACTCAATGCGCGGAAGCGCATACTCAATGCGCGGAAGCCCATACTCAATGGGCTTCCTCCCAATTACTCCCCACGCCCGTCTCGGCCACCAGCGGCACCTTCAGCTCGGCCACGCTCGCCATCAGCTCCGGCAGCTTCACCCGCACCAGTTCCAGCTCGCCTTCCGGCACTTCCAGCACCAGTTCGTCGTGCACCTGCATGATCATGCGCGTGCCCAGCTTCTCCGCTTCCAGCCAGCCCTGCACCGCGATCATGGCCAGCTTGATCAGGTCGGCGGCCGTGCCCTGCATCGGCGCATTGATCGCCGCGCGTTCGGCGCCGGCGCGGCGCGGGCCGTTCGGCGAATTGATCTCCGGGAGCCAGAGGCGCCGCCCGAACACGGTCTCGACGTAGCCGCGCGCCTTGGCCTGCAGCCTGGTTTCGTCCATGTACTGCTTCACGCCGGCGAAGCGGGCGAAATAACGGTCGATGTAGTTGGCGGCGGCGGCGCGCTCGATGCCCAGGTTCTGGGCCAGGCCGAAGGCGCTCATGCCGTAGATCAGGCCGAAGTTGATCACCTTCGCATAGCGGCGCTGCTCGCTCTGCACTTCTTCCGGCGGGATGCCGAAGATCTCGGCGGCGGTGGCGCGGTGGATGTCCTCGCCTTCCGCGAAGGCCTTCAGCATCGCCGGGTCGCCCGAGATGTGCGCCATGATGCGCAGCTCGATCTGCGAATAGTCGGCCGAGACGATCACGCTGCCCTTCGGCGCGACAAAGGCTTCGCGGATGCGGCGGCCTTCGCTCGTGCGCACCGGGATGTTCTGCAGGTTCGGCTCGTTCGAGGACAGGCGGCCGGTGATCGCCACCGCCTGCGCGTAGTTGGTGTGCACGCGGCCGGTCTTCGCGTTGACCATCTTCGGCAGCTTGTCGGTGTAGGTCGACTTCAGCTTGGACATGCCGCGGTGCTCGAGCAGGATCTTCGGCAGCGGGAAGTCTTCGGCCAGCTTCTGCAGCACCTCTTCGTCGGTCGACGGCGCGCCGGTGGCGGTCTTCTTGATGACGGGCAGGCCCAGCTTGCCGAAGAAGATCTCGCCGATCTGCTTGGGCGAGCCGAGGTTGAAGGGACCGCCGGCCGCTTCATAGGCCTGCTGCTCCAGCTCCTGCATGCGCGCGCCCAGTTCGCCCGACTGCTTCTGCAGCAGCTCCGCATCGATCAGGACGCCGTTGCGCTCGATCTTCTGCAGCACTTCCATGGTCGGCATCTCGATGTTGCGGTAGATGAAGGTCAGGCCCTTGTCGGCCTCCACGTGCGGCAGCATGGTCTGGTGCAGGCGCAGGGTGATGTCGGAATCCTCGGCCGCGTATTCGGTCGCGCGGTTCAGTTCCACCTGGTCGAAGCAGATCATGTTGGCGCCCTTGCCGCATACATCGACGAAGGGAATCGTGGTGTAGCCGAGGTGGCGCATCGCCATGGTGTCCATGTCGTGCGGCTTGTGCGACTCGAACACGTAGGACTGCAGCAGGGTGTCGTGCACGATCCCGGCGAGCTTGATGCCGTGGTTTTCGAAGATGTGCATGTCGTACTTCAGGTTCTGGCCGAGCTTGGGCTTGGCCGGATTCTCGAGCCAGGAGCGCATGCGCTCCAGCACGTGTTCGCGACCCAGCTGGTCGGGCGCGCCGGCATACCGGTGCGCGACCGGGATATAGGCGCCCTTGCCCGCTTCGACCGACAGCGAGATGCCGACCATTTCAGCCGTCATCGGATCCAGCGACGTGGTCTCGGTATCGACCGAGGTCACGTCCGCCGCGTCGACCAGCGCCAGCCATTTATCCAGCTGTTCTTCGGTCAGCACGGTCTCGTACTCGCCCTTGATGACGGGCATACCAGGCAAGGTTCCCGAAGCGCCTTCCGGCGAATTGAGCGGCGCGCCGCCCGGACCGGCGCCGCGCGCGGGCGCCACCGCGCCATCGGCACGGCCATTGCCGCCACCCAGTTCGCGCAGCATGGTCTTGAAGCCGTAGCGCTGGAAGAAGTCGCGCAGCGCTTCCGCATTCTCCGGACGGCCGACCAGGGTTTCTTCAAACGAGACCACGTGGTTCACGAGGTCGCAGTCGGTCTTCACGGTGATCAGCTCACGGCCCTTCGGCAGCCATTCGAGCGCCGCGCGCAGGTTCTCGCCGACCGCGCCGCCGATACTGTGCGCGTTCTCGATCACGCCGTCGAGCGAGTTGTGCAGGGTGAGCCACTTCACGGCCGTCTTCGGACCGCATTTGTTCACACCCGGGACGTTGTCGACCGTGTCGCCGATCAGGGTGAGGTAGTCGATGATCCGGTTCGGCGGCACGCCGAACTTGGCGATCACGCCGGCTTCGTCGAGCTTGTCGTTGGTCATCGTATTGATGAGCATGACCCGGTCGTTGACCAGCTGGGCCAGGTCCTTGTCGCCAGTGGAAATCACGGTCTTCATGCCCCGCGCGTAGGCCTGCACGGCCAGGGTGCCGATCACGTCGTCGGCCTCGACGCCGTCGACCATCAGGATCGGCCAGCCCATGTGGCGCACCACTTCGTGGATCGGTTCGATCTGCTTGCCCAGGTCTTCCGGCATCGAGGCGCGGGTGGCCTTGTATTCCGGATAGAGGTCGTCGCGGAAGGTCTTGCCCTTGGCGTCGAACACGCAGGCGATATAGGCCGCCGGGAAGTCGGCGCGCAGGCGGCGCAGCATATTGACCATCCCGTGCATGGCGCCGGTCGGGAAACCGTCCGGGCTGCGCAGGTCGGGCAGCGCGTGGTAGGCGCGGTAAAGATAGCTGGAACCGTCAACGAGCAGCAGGGTATTTTCCATAGAGGCGAAGAATCGAAAGTGGGTGCGCAAGAGTATTCGTCATTATCGCAGAATCGGCCCCGCCTCTCCCGGCTTGCATGCCGGACACAGCGGGGCGATTGTGTGCACTTTTCACAGGGAACGGTGCCTGTTTGTTACAATGGACTAAACGACACAAGGTGACCATCATGTTGAGCACATCTTCCCGCCTGAAACTCTTGACGCTGTCCCTGTTCATTCCTGCCGGACTGGCCCTGGCCCAGCAGCAGATGCCGGCGCAGCCGGGCCAGCAACCGGGTCAATCGACCGGTTCCCAGCGGACCCAGCAGCAGACCCAGCCGCAGCAACGCCCCAGCCAGCAGCCGCCCCAGCTCGAGCGCATCGAACCGGGCAGCGACACGCCGGCCACCACCATTCCGTCGAAAGAACGCACCCGCATCACCGAAAAGCGGGACAACCGCGGACAGGTGAGCGAAGTCGAAGTGGAAAGCGGCCCGAGCCGCTACACCCTGAAACCGAATACCCAGGTCGGCACCGCCCTGCCGGGCGACGCCATGAGTTCGCAGCGCGGCCCGCAATGGACCGTCAAGGAATTCGACTTCGGCAATCCGAAGAAGCAGGCAGCAAGCGATGGCGCCGTCGCCCCTGCCCCGGCCAGGCCGGGCGTGCCGCCCCGTGCCGACGCGCCGCCGCCGCCGCCCCTGGAACCCGTCGAGAAAAAATAAACCCGGTGCCGCGCCAGTCGCGGCCGACCCTCACCTCTGTTGCTAGCACATGGCAGTTTTCACCGCGGTCACACTGGACGACCTGAGCCAGTGGATCAAGCAGTTCCCCCTCGGACGCGCCCTGGCGCTCGACGGCATTTCTTCCGGCATCGATAACAGCAATTTCTTCCTGACGACGGAGGCGGGCGAGTACGTCCTCACCATCTTCGAGAACCTGACATTCGAGCAGCTGCCCTTCTACGTCCAGTTGATGCGCCACCTGGCCGGGCGCGGCATCCCCGTGCCGGCGCCGGTGCCGAACGGGGATGGCGAACTGGTCGTCACCCTGCACGGCAAGCCGGCCATCATCGTCAGCCGCCTCTCCGGCGCTTCCCAGCTCGACCCGCGGCCGGTGCACTGCGCCGAAGTGGGCCGCATGCTGGCGCGCATGCACCTGGCCGGCCAGGATTTCGAACTGCACCAGCCGAATTTGCGTGGCCTGGACTGGATCCTGGCCACCGCGCCCCAGGTCCAGCCTTACCTCAGCGAAGCCGAAGCCGCGCTGCTGCGCGAGGAGACGGCCTTCCAGGCGACTTTTGCGGCCGGCGCCAGCTACGGCGCCCTGCCGCGCGGGCCGGTGCATGCCGACCTGTTCCGCAACAACGTCATGTTCGAAGGCGAGCGCCTCTCCGGCTGCTTCGACTTCTATTTCGCCGGCGTCGACACCTGGCTGTTCGACATCGCGGTCACCGTCAACGACTGGTGCATCGACCTGGCCACGGGCGTGCTCGACGAGGCGCGCGTGCGCGCTTTACTGGACGCCTACCACGCGGCGCGCCCCTTCACGCAGGAAGAAGGCGCCGCCTGGCAGCCGATGCTGCGCGCCGGCGCCCTGCGCTTCTGGCTCTCGCGCCTGTACGACCTCCATCTTCCCCGCGCGGCCGAGCTGCTCACGCCGCACGATCCAACCCATTTCGAACGCATCCTGCGCGAACGCATCGAGCGCGCCGCGCCCCAGCTGCCCTTATGAACTCACTTCCCGCAATCACCGGCTGGCACTGGCTCAAGCAAGGCGCCGGCCTGTTCCGCAAACAGCCCGCCGCCCTGACCACCCTGCTGTTCGCAAACATCCTGATCAGCATCGGCATCAGCGCCGTGCCCCTGCTCGGGCCCATGGTCGCCGTGGTCCTGATTCCCTCCTTCTCGATGGCCTTCATGAAGGCCTGCCTGATGATCGAGAACGGCGAACGGGTCACGCCCGGCGTGCTGCTCACCGGTTTTCGCAAGCCGGTGCTGCCCGCATTGTGCAAGGTCGGCCTGATCTACCTCGGCGTGTCGCTGCTGATGGCGCTCCTGATGCGCTTCGCGGTCGACCCGGGCTTCTGGGAGCAGATGGCGCGCCAGGGCCGCGAGGGCGGCCAGCCGCAGGTGGCGGCCTCGGACCTGTTCGGCATGTTCGCCGTGTTCGGCCTGGACGTGATCATCCTGATGTCGCTGTGCTTCGCGGCGCCCCTGACCTACTGGCAGAAGATGGCGCCGGGGAAGGCGATCTTCTACAGCTTCTTCGCCGTGCTGCGCAGCGCGCGCGTGTTCATCGTGCTGCTGCTGGCCTGGTTCGCGATCTTCCTGGGGATCTGCATGGTGATCACGCTGCTGCTGGGCGCCTCGAACATGACGCGCGTGGTGATCATGTGGCTGATCTTCCTGTTCGTGCTGCTGCTGCAGTGCGCGATGTATGCGGGTTACCGGCAGATTTTCGGCAAGCCGCAGGATGGCGGCGTCAGTTTAGCGAAATAATGTAGGGTGGGCGGTCCCCCGCCCACGCGTTCAGCAAGCAATAGAATAGACGCGCGGGCAGCAATACCGAAGTTTGGACGCGTGGGCGGAGGACCGCCCACCCTACAAACATCAACGACCGACGCGTTCGAGCTTTGCGACCGACAGGTCGAGCACCTTCATCCCCGCCGCGCCAAAATTGATCTGCGCGCGCGCGGCCCCCGCCCCGCCTTCGATATTCACGATCACGCCCTCGCCGAACTTGGCGTGCGCCACCGTCTCGCCCACGCGCCAGCCGGTGCCGTTGCCGGCGGCCGACTTGTTCGTGATCTGCTGCGCGATACGGTTGTCGGTGCCGTTGCGGAATTCCGCGTCGTCCCAGGCGGTCTGCGACTTGCGGCCGGCGAACCAGTTGGTCTGCACCCGCGGCGACAGCCACTTGATCGACTCTTCCGGCAGTTCGTCGAAGAAGCGCGACTTCATGTTGAAGCGCGTCTGGCCATGCAGCATGCGCTGCTGGGTAAAGCTCATGTACAGGCGCCGGCGTGCGCGCGTGATCGCCACGTACATCAGGCGGCGTTCTTCATCGACCCCATCGAGCTCGCGCGCGCTGCTCTCGTGCGGGAACAGGCCTTCTTCCAGGCCGGTGATGAAGACGGCGTCGAATTCCAGGCCCTTGGCCGAGTGCACGGTCATGAGCTGCATGGCGTCCTGGCCGGCCTGGGCCTGGGCGTCGCCCGCCTCCAGCGAGGCGTGGGTCAGGAAGGCGGACAGGGGCGACATCACGCTCGGCAGCGGCGCGCCGCCGTCCAGCACCTCGATGCCGTCCTCATTGACGATCGCTTCGCCGGCCTGCGGCAGGGCCGGCGGCCCCAGGTGCGCGGGCGCGGCGATGCCGAAGCCCTCTTCCTGCACGAACTGGGTCGCCGCATTGACCATCTGCTCCAGGTTCTCGATGCGGTCGGCGCCTTCTTTTTCTTTCTGGTAGTACTCGAGCAGGGTGCTCCGTTCCAGCACCACGCGCACCAGCTCCGGCAGCGGCAGCTGCTGGGTCTCGAAGCGCGCCGACTCGATGATCTTCACGAACGCTCCCAGCGAAGACCCCGCCTTGCCCGTCATATAGGGAACCGCCGCGTACAGCGAGATGCCATAGGAATCGGCCGCCATCTGCAGCTGCTCGATCGAGCGCGCGCCGATGCCGCGGGTCGGGAAATTCACGACGCGCAGGAAGGCCGAATCGTTGTGCGGATTGTCCATCAGCTGCAGGTAGGCGATCGCATGCTTGACCTCGGCGCGCTGGAAGTAGCGCAGGCCGCCGTACACGGTATAGGGGATGCCGGCCGCGAACAGCGCATGCTCGATCACCCGGCTCTGGGCATTGGAGCGGTACAGGATCGCGATCTCGCTGCGCGGCACGCCCTCGTTCATCAGGCTCTTGGCTTCCTCGATGATCCACTGCGCCTCTTCGAGGTCGGAGGACGCCTCGTAGACACGCACCTGCTCGCCCTGGCCCGCGTCGGTGCGCAGGTTCTTGCCGAGGCGCTTGGCGTTGTTGGCGATCAGGTAGTTGGCGCTATCGAGGATGTGGCCGAAGGAGCGGTAGTTCTGCTCCAGCTTGATCAGGTTCTTGACGCGGAACTCGCGCTCGAAGGCCTGCATATTGCCGACGTTGGCGCCGCGGAAGGCATAGATGCTCTGGTCGTCGTCGCCCACCGCGAAGATGGCGCCGCCGCCCTCCTCGTCGTGGCCGGCGAGGAGCTTGAGCAGGTTGTATTGCAGGTCATTCGTATCCTGGAACTCGTCCACCAGGATGTGGCGGAAGCGCATCTGGTAGTGGTGGCGCAACGGTCCGTTACGCGCCAGCAGTTCGTAGGATCGCAGCAGCAGTTCGGCGAAATCGACCACGCCTTCGCGCTGGCACTGGCCCTCGTAGAGTTCGTAGAGCTCGATCATGCGGCGCTCGATCGGGTCGTTCGGTTCGAGCCGGTTGGCGCGCAGGCCCTGCTCTTTCGCGTTGTTGATGAAGTACATCAGCGCCTTGGCCGGGTACTTCTCGTCGTCGACATTGGCCGCCTTGAGCATGCGCTTGATCAGCGACAGCTGGTCTTGCGAATCCAGGATCTGGAAGGTCTGCGGCAGCGCCGCATCCTTGTAGTGGGTGCGCAGCAGGCGGTTGCACAGGCCGTGGAAGGTGCCGATCCACATGCCGCGCGTATTGATGGGCAGCATGGAGGACAGGCGCGTCAGCATCTCCTTCGCCGCCTTGTTCGTGAACGTCACCGCCATGATGCCGGCCGGCGAGACCTGCCCGGTCTGGATCAGCCAGGCGATGCGGGTGGTCAGCACGCGGGTCTTGCCGGAGCCGGCGCCGGCCAGAATCAGCGCACTCTGCGACGGCAGGGTGACGGCGGCGAGCTGTTCTTCGTTCAGGTTGTGGAGGAGATCGGTCTGCATGCGGCCATTATATACCGCCGGATTTACTGTATGTCCATCCAGTACGCTGCCGCGCTCAAGCTCCCGGGCCGGCGGTGCGCGTGGTCGGATACTCCGGCAGGCCGTCGGCCAGCTTCACCCAGTGCAGGCGGCTGCGCACGAAGGTATGGTCGCCGGGGGGAACTGCTTCCGGATCGTCGAGGGAGCAGCTGGCGATGTCGAGCTCCTCGGGCCAGCGGCCATCCTCGAAGGTGAGCGTCGTGCCGCAGTGCGGGCAGAAGCCGCGCAACACCTGCTCGCTGGAAGAAATACGTGCGGGCTCGCCTGTCGTGTAGCGGAAATCGGCGCGGCGCGCGCTGAACCAGGCCAGCGCCGGCGCGCCGGAAATCCTGCGGCAATCCGTGCAATGACACAGCGTGCTGTTGAAGATGTCGCCCTTGATCTCGTAGCGGACTGCACCGCAGAAACAGCCTCCCTGCAAATCCATCTTCCCCTCCTTTCACGCAGTAAATAGAGCGTAAATAAGCGCAAGTATGCGTACTCAACAGTATAGGCATCCTATTGTTTCGCGCGCCGCATGATTGTCTTTTCGCTTATTTTAATAACAGATTCGCGACAGATTCGCGCGGCCCGTCGTGTCAGTACATCCACGAAGCCAACTGTCCGCACGCCTCGCTACGGGCCGATATCCCCAATGATGCGGACGGCTTCCCAGCCCAAGGAGAAACCTATGTTGAATCGCGTAGTTACCGTCGCCGCGCTCGCCGTTGGCGGCATGATGCTGTCGAAAAAACTCAAAGCGAATCGTAACGGCTTTGGCGCCAGCTCCTCCGTCACCGAGACGATCGAGATCAACGTCCCGGTCAAGACTGCCTACAACCAGTGGACGCAGTTCGAGGACTTCCCGCAGTTCATGAAGAGCGTCAAGGAAATCCGCCAGCTGGACGACAAGCACCTGCACTGGCGCGCCAACGTGGCCGGCGAAGAGAAAGAATGGGATGTCGAGATCACCGAACAGATCCCGGACAAGCGCATCGCATGGCGCAGCGTGACCGGTGTGAAGAACGGCGGCGTCGCCGACTTCCACAAGATCTCGGATACCTGCTGCCGCGTCACGGTCCAGATGGACTACGAACCGGAGAACGCGATCGAGTCCGTGGGTGACGCGCTGGGCGCGGTGCGCATGGAACTGCGCGGCAATATGCAGAACTTCAAGGAACTGCTCGAGAAGCGCGGCTCGGAAACCGGCGCATGGCGCGGCAAGGTCGAGCAGCACTGATTCTGCATCCGGAGACAGGCAACTGTAGTGTGGTCCGGGGCGCGCAGCCGGCTCTGCCGACCGCGCGTTCAACTCACCGCTCCGCAGAGGCACAATGCGCCTATGTGATTCCGAAGTTTGAACGCGCGGTCGGCGAAGCCGACCACCCTACTCCGCTCAGCCCGCGCGCGGCACCGGCTTGGCCAGTCCCTTCTCCTGCGCCTCGCGGATCAGGGCGCGCACGGTCTTGTCGGCCGCATGCGTTTCACGCTCCATGTCCTTGCCGAGCGCGCCCATCTTCTTGCCGATGGCGTCCATCGGCTTGCCGGCCTCGCCCATGCGGCGGCCGATCTCGTCCATCGACTTCTGCGCCTGGCGCACGCCCGGCGCCTGCCATTCCTGGCCCATGCGCTGGCCTTCCGCCGACATCTGGTTGCCGAGCTCGCTCATGTGGCGGCTCAGGCGCTCGCGTTCGGCGTCGTCGGCCTTGGCGAACTGCTTGCCCAATGCTTCCATTTCTTCGCCCAGCACCTTCATGCGGGCTTCTGCTGCGCGGATCTTCGACTCGTCGACCTTGATGCCGCGCGCGGCCACGTCCATTTCCTTGCCGAGCTTGTCCATGCGCTTGCCATGCACGTCCATTTCCTTGCCGTAGGCATCCATCTGCTTGCCCAGCTTCGTCACCGGCGCCCAGGCCGCGTCGACCTTCGCCATCAGGCCGGCGTCCTGGATATACCAGGCCTGGCCGTTGTCGCGGAACCAGAGGAAGTCGCCGCCGATCTGGCGCCTGGCCTGCTTGATCTCGTCCCAGTCCTCGCTGCTGCCGCTCATGGACACGCCCTTGTCGCTGGCGCGCACCACGGCGTAGGGATGTTCGCTGCGCGAGGTGGTGATGGTGACGTCCTTATGCCTGGTCACAAGATTATCGGTCTGCACTGTTGCTGCAGACTTCTCCTGCGGCTCGGCGGCGGCATGGGCGGGACTCGCCCAGGAATAGAAGGCGGCGCTGACGGCGAGGCCCAGGATGGGAAGCGCGAGCTTCCAGTTCAGGGTTTCGGCTTCCGGGCGAACCAGGCGTTTGATACGGGACATGAGATTTCCTCCATGGGCAGCTGGGACAACTGTTGGGGTGAACTGGAACAGGTCCAGTTCGGATAATGCAAGTGCCAGGCGCCGCGGTTCGCCGAGCGTGCTTGCGGCTACATCATCTGCAATCTGTTCGCGCTCTTCGCGGATCCGGTTCGACAGCCACCACACGGCCGGGTGGTAGAACAGCAGGATCTCGATCGCGCTCTGGATCAGATTCACTACGTAATCGCAACGACGGACGTGGGCCAGCTCGTGCGCCAGCAGCGCTTCCAGCAGCTGCGGCGGCATGCCCGAGACCAGGCTTGCAGGCACCAGCACCACCGGGCGCCACCAGCCTGCCGTCACCGGGCTGGTCAAGTCGTCGACCAGGCCCAGCACGACGCGGCGGCCGATGCCCATGCGGCGCGCCAGCGCATCGAGTTTCCCCTGCCAGGCCGGATCGGCCCGATAGTGGCCAGGACGGCTGCGCTGCCGCACCCAGGCCAGGCCCAGCATCATGCGCAGGGCCAGCAGGCCGGCGCCAATGGCCCAGAACAGCACCACCAGGGGCAGGCGCTCCTGCAGGGCCGCCTCCCAGCCGGCGAAGCGGCCGGCTTCCAGCACCATCGAGCGCACCGCGACCGGGGCGGCATCGGCATCCGCCACCACCAGCGGCAGCAGGGTCGTCACGTTGCCGGCACCCGTCTGGGCAAGGCGCTGGACCGTGCCGGCCAGCGGCAGCGCCGCGCACAACAGCAACGCGCCGCAGGCCACCGCATAGCGGGCCTGCGGCCGCGCCTTGCGCATCGCCGCCAGCAGCAGGGCCGCGGCCCAGCCGACCAGCAGGCCCTGCCACAGGAAATCGATCAGCGCCCAGGCCAGGGCCGGCGCGGCGCTCGCAAGCAGCTCGTTCAGGTTCATCAACACTCCATCGTTGGCAACTAGATTAAAAGTTCTAGATAAAATTGTCTAGAACTTTTTTTCTACTTTCGGCCGAAGCTCGGCGGCGATGATGGACTGTAGGCGCGCACGGCAAAGCCGGCCAGTCCCGTGCGACAGGCGGCAGGAATCGCGGTACGGATGGAAAAAAGCGGGGAAGGAGGACTGGACGGGCCGGGCGGCCCGTCCGGAGGTGTTCTTAGAACACGACCACCGAGCGGATCGATTCGCCCGACTTCATCAGATCGAAGCCTTCGTTGATGCGATCGAGCGGCAGGTGGTGGGTGATCAGGTCGTCGATGTTGATCTTGTTTTCCATGTACCAATCGACGATCTTCGGCACGTCGGTGCGGCCGCGCGCGCCGCCGAAGGCCGAGCCCTTCCACACCCGCCCCGTCACCAGCTGGAAGGGACGGGTCGAGATTTCCTGGCCGGCCGCCGCCACGCCGATGATGATCGACTGGCCCCAGCCCTTGTGGCAGCACTCCAGCGCCTGGCGCATGGTGTTGACGTTGCCCACGCACTCGAAGCTGTAGTCGGCGCCGCCGTCGGTCAGCTGGACGATGGTGTCGACCACGTTCTCGACCTTGGTCGGGTTGACGAAGTGGGTCATGCCGAACTTGCGCGCCATCGCCTCGCGTTCCGGGTTCAGGTCCACGCCGATGATCTTGTCGGCGCCGACCATTTTGGCCGCCTGGATCACGTTCAGGCCGATGCCGCCCAGGCCGAACACGACCACGTTGGCGCCCGCCTCCACCTTGGCCGTGAAGATCACGGCGCCGATGCCGGTGGTGACGCCGCAGCCGATGTAGCAGATCTTGTCGAAAGGCGCATCCGAACGCACCTTGGCCAGCGCGATCTCCGGCACCACGATGTAGTTCGAGAAGGTCGAGGTGCCCATGTAGTGGTACAGGGGCTGGCCGTCGAGCGAGAAGCGCGAGGTCGCGTCGGGCATCAGGCCGCGGCCCTGCGTCGAACGGATCGCCTGGCACAGATTGGTCTTCTGCGAGAGGCAGAACTTGCACTGACGGCATTCCGGCGTGTACAGCGGAATGACGTGGTCGTCCTTGCGCAGGCTGGTCACGCCCGGGCCGACGTCGACCACCACGCCCGCGCCTTCATGGCCGAGGATGGCGGGGAACAGGCCTTCCGGGTCGGCGCCCGACAAGGTGTAATAGTCGGTGTGGCAAATCCCGGTGGCCTTCACTTCGACCAGCACCTCGCCCGCCTTCGGGCCCTGGAGCTCGACTTCCTCGATCGTGAGCGGGTGGCCCGCCTTCCATGCAACTGCTGCCTTTGTCTTCATCTCTTCCCTTCCTGAACCATGAGCGATGGGACGACGTCGCTCTTGCTACGCCGTAAAGTTTGAAATGATAACAAGGACTGGGCTTGGGCGTGGAAGACCGCGACATTGCGTGCCGGCATGGCATTTCCCATCAATACAGGCAGGGCAGGAATCGGCGTTCTTTCGGTTGTTTGGGGTAAAGATAGCATGCCACCCTCTGCCTTATGGAAGAGTTTTTCAAAAGAACTAGGTCTTGTGACCAATTCCCCACGGTCGCTCGGCACACGTATGCACACCTAGAAATTTCTGAAATACACTGCATTTCCGCATATGCGTGCGGAATAACAAGCGCACAGGGCCGGCAGAGCCCCGGAGTCATCTATTTTCAAACGGAGAACATCAATGGTAGACAACAACACTCGCGCAACTTCTCTTCGTGTATGCCTGGCCGCCATGCTGGCGGCCGGCCTCTATAGCCAGGCACAGGCCGCCGCGCCCGGCACCACCCGCGTCATCGTCGCCTTCAAGCCCGGTGCGGCCAGCGCAATGAAAGCGGCGGTCACGCAGGCCAAAGGCGCGGTCAAGCACGAGATCTTCGGCATGAACGCCATGGCGATCGAGGTGCCGGAAGTCGCACTGAAGGGGCTCGAGCACAACCCGAACGTCGAATACGTCGAGGAAGACGTGGTGCGCAAGCCCTTCGCGCTGACCAGCCCCTCGACCGGCACGCCCTACCAGAGCGGCCAGCTGGTCCCCTACGGCATCAAGCAGGTGCAGGCCGACCTGCTGTCGGACGCGAATGCCGCCAACCGCAAGGTCTGCATCATCGACTCGGGCTACGACCGCGCCCACGAAGACCTGTCGACCAATCCCGTCACCGGCGAATACGATGCCGGCACCGGCTGGTGGTACACCGACGAGAACCACCACGGCACCCACGTCGCCGGCTCCATCGCCGCCATCAACAACAGCGGCACCGGCGTGGTCGGCGTGAACCCGAACCAGCAGCTCAAGCTGCACATCGTGAAGGTGTTCGGCAAGGACGGCTGGGCCTATTCCTCGACCCTGGCCTCGGCCGCCAACAAGTGCGGCGCCGCCGGCGCCAACGTGATCAGCATGTCGCTGGGCGGCGGCCGCAAGAGCGTGACCGAGCAGCGCGCCTTCGACACCCTGTATTCCAAGGGCGTGCTGAACATCGCCGCGGCCGGCAACGACGGCAACACCGTGGTCTCCTACCCGGCCGGCTACACCAGCGTGATCATGGTCGGCGCCGTCGACGAGAACAAGCAGTGGGCCACCTTCTCGCAGTACAACAGCAAGGTCGAGCTGGCCGGTCCTGGCGTCGGCGTGCTGTCGACCGTCCCGATGGGCGGCGGCCAGGAAGCGGTCCTGAACGTGGGCGGCGTGGCCTATGCGCCGGGCGCCATGGAAGGCTCGCCGGTCAAGACCGCCACCGCGCCGCTGGCCGACTTCGGCATCGGCGACCAGGTCAACACCGCGGTCTCGGGCAAGGTCTGCCTGATCCAGCGCGGCACCGTGGACTTCGCCGTGAAGGTCAGCAACTGCCAGAACAGCGGCGGCGTCGGTGCGGTCGTGTACAACAACGTGGCCGGCGCCTTCGGCGGCACCCTGGGCACCACCGTCACCAACATCCCGTCCGTCACCGCCACTGATGCCGAAGGCACGGCGATGAAGGCCCAGCTGGGCCAGAGCGCGACGGTCGGCATCAAGGCCGGCAACTACGCCTACTTCGACGGCACCTCGATGGCGACCCCGCACGTGTCGGCGGTGGCGGCGCTGGTGTGGAGCTACTTCCCGACCTGTACCGCGGCGCAGATGCGCGCCTCGCTGACCAAGAGCGCGCTCGACCTGGGCACGGCCGGCCGCGACACCAAGTACGGCTTCGGCCTGGTGCAGGCGAAGGCCGCGCGCGACCGCATCGCTTCGCTGGGCTGCGGCAACTGATCCCCTGCCCTGCATGAAAAACGGGACGCCGCGTGGCGTCCCGTTTTTTCATTCGCCTGCCGCGAGCAGCAGGCGCATCTGCTGCTCCATATTGGAGGATCCCTCGCGCATGGGCCGCGGCGTGCCGCTCGCCTCGAAGCCGGCGCGTTCGTACAGCCGGACCACGTGGGCATTCGCGCGATTCACGCCGAGGTGCACGGCGCGCGCTCCACGCTTCCGCGCCCAGGCCAGGGCCTCGTCCAGCAGCCTTGATGCGACGCCACGGCCGCGGCTTTCGGGCGCCACCCAGACCTGGAACAGGTTCACGCGGTTCGTATGCGCCGCATCCACCTTGGCCCACAACATGCCTACCGGAGCGCCGTCCAGCTCGGCCACCAGGGGACAGTCGATCCCGGAAGACGCCGCCCGCTCCAGGCGCGCCGCCCATTCTCCGATATCCCAGGCCTGCGCTTCCGCCAGGGTCGCGCAGAACGCATCGGGCGCGTCCTCCAGCGCCCGCAGGCGGATAGCGCGGTAAGCCTGCCAGTCTTGCGGCTGCAGGCGCCGGATCACGGCCGCACCCACCATCACTTCGCGGCCGGCGCGCCGGCCTTCAGCTCGCGGCCCTTGGCGGCGTAGGCGGCCGCCTTCGGCACGGCCGTCCACTCGGGGCGGGTCGTGTCGTTGGCGATGTCAACCACGCCGCCCGCCAGCATGCGCGTCACGCGCGCCATATTGTCGTAGTCGAGCTTGTCCCAGGTGTCGTCCTTGCCGTGGTAGTCGGGGAAGGCGTAGGCCACCGACAGGGTATGCGCGGGCACGCCGGCGTCGGCCAGCGCCTGGTTGTCGGCGCGCGAGAAGAACATGTCGCTGAACGAGGCATGCTTCCACAGGCGCACGCCGCTGCGCTCGGCGCTCTTCTTCATCATCTCGCTGACGGTGGAGTAATCGAAGCCCGTCATCGCGACGGAATTCAGCTGCTTGCCCTCGCTGTCGTCGGTGCGGCCGGTCTGCTCCAGGTTGATCATGGCCACCGTGTCCTTCAGCGGGAACACCGGATGACGCGCATAGTACTTCGCGCCCAGCAGGCCGAGTTCCTCGCCCCACATGGTCATGAAGGCGATGCTGCGGCGCGGGCGTTCCTTGTTCGCGGCGAGGGCCTTGGCGATCTCGATCACCGAGACCACGCCGCTGGCGTCGTCGTTGGCGCCGTTGTACACCTCGCCGTCGCGGATGCCGACGTGGTCGTGGTGGGCCGTGACCAGCACGTAGCTGCTCTTCAGGCTCGCGTCCGATCCCGGCAGCACGCCGATCACGTTGCGCAGCTTGACCGGACGCAGCGCGGCGGCGGCGACGCGCGCCGTGACCGTGGCGCCGCCCTTCTCCAGCGCCTGGGCCGCGTCGGCCGCGTGCAGCACCAGCACCGGCACCGCGCCCTTCGCCGGCGGCTGCTCCGGATCGACCAGCCAGCCGCCGGTCCCGGCGCCATGGCGCTTTTCCTTGTCGACCAGGATCACCAGCGAAGGTTTGCCGGTCAGCTTCTGCTGCAGCACGCGGGCGGCGCCCGGCACCGGGCCGGCCGGCACCACCAGCACCTTGCCGTCGGCGGCGGCATTGTTCGCCAGCGCATCCTTCCAGGACATGAAGACGGTGGCGGCGCCGGCAACCGAGACCGCGTCGAGGAAGTTGCCGGTCACGCCGCCCGCGGGCACCTCGATGGTCGCGCCGCCGGCCTTGACGCTCAGGACCACGTCACCTTCCTTGCGCTCGGCGTACTGCCAGGTCGCGGTCTGGAAGTAGCCGTCGTCGCCGGCCGGCTCCAGGCCTGCGGCGCGGAACTGGGACGCGATGTATTCGGTCGCCACGTCCTGGCCACGCGAAGGCGTGCCGCGGCCTTCCAGCAGGTCGGAAGCCAGGAAGGAGACATGGCCGCGCAGGGCCTGCGGCGAAATGGCATCGAGCTGGGTCGGGACGGACGCGCAGCCGGCCGTGGCGAGGGCAATGACGAGGGCGGAGACAAGGGGACGAAACTGAGGACGCATGCGATTGCTTTCGGTGAGAGATGGCAAGAAAAGCAATATCGCACGGCGGGGCGAAGCGGTCAACGAACGGCGCCTGCGCCCATATGCATGCATATGGCGTTTTACCCACACCGTATAAAAGCGGGGCAGCCCGGCCATCGCCCCCGACTTGGCGGTAAGATCGTCCGGTTCACCTGCACATACGAGAGGAAAACGATGATCGTCGGGATCGACCTGGGCACCACCAACAGCCTGATCGCGGTATGGGAAGACGGCGCCGCGCGCCTGATCCCGAACAGCCTGGGCGAGGTCCTGACACCCTCCTGCGTCAGCGTCGACGAGGACGGATCCATCCTGGTCGGCCGCGCCGCCCGCGAGCGCCTGCAGACCCACCCGCAGCACAGCGCCGCCAATTTCAAGCGCCTGATGGGCAGCGACAAGACGCTCTTCCTGGGCAAGCGCGCCTTCCGGCCGGAAGAACTGTCCGCGCTGGTGCTGCGCTCGCTGAAGGAAGACGCCGAGGCGGCGCTCGGCCGCCCGGTCGAGGAAGCCGTCATCACGGTGCCCGCCTACTTCTCCGACGCCCAGCGCAAGGCCACCCGCGCCGCCGGCCAGCTCGCCGGCCTGAAGGTCGAACGCCTGCTCAACGAGCCCACCGCGGCGGCGCTGGCCTATGGCATCCACCTGCGCGAGGGCGAATCGAAATTCCTCGTGTTCGACCTGGGCGGCGGCACCTTCGACGTCTCGGTGCTCGACCTGTTCGACGGCGTCATGGAAGTGCGCGCCTCGGCCGGCGACAACCACCTGGGCGGCGAGGACTTCGTCACCGTGCTGGTCGAGCGCTTCTTCGAGACCAGCAAGGCGCCCGCCGCCCTGCGCCACGACGCCGCCTTCATGCAGCGCCTGGTCGCGCAGGCGGAACTGGCCAAGCGCGCGCTCAGCGACAGCCCGCGCGCCGAGATCATCGCCGGCGACGGCCGCCAGGACTACCGCATGGAGCTGGATGAGGCCACGCTGGAGAAAGCCTGCGCGCTGCTGCTGGCGCGCCTGCGCAGCCCGGTCGAACGCGCCCTGCGCGACGCCAGCCTGCCCCTGGCGGAACTGGACAACATCGTGCTGGCCGGGGGCGCCACCCGCATGCCCATCGTGCGGCGCATGGCGGCGCGCATGTTCGGCCGCTTCCCGTCCTGCGAGATCAATCCCGACGAAGTCGTGGCCCTCGGCGCCGCGGTGCAGGCGGGCCTCAAGATGCGCGACGCGGCCCTGGACGAAGTGGTGATGACCGACGTGGCGCCCTATTCCCTGGGCGTGAGCACCACGGTGCGCATCGGCGGCGACCATTTCTCGCACGGCCACTTCGACCCCATCATCGAGCGCAACACGGTGGTGCCGGTCAGCCGCGTGAAGCGCTACTTCCCGATCCGGGACGACCAGCAGCTCATCGAGCTGGTCGTCTACCAGGGCGAAGCGCGCATGGCCAGCGACAACATCAAGCTCGGGCAGCTGGAAGTGCGCCTGCCCCAGGGCACGGCCGACCATGGCGTCGACGTGCGCTTCACCTACGACGTCAACGGCCTGCTGCAGGTGGAGGCGACGGTGGTGGCGACGAAAGAAGTGCACAGCCTCGTCATCGAAGGCAATCCCGGCCTCTTGAGCGAACAGGAGATCGCCCAGCGCTTCGTCGCCCTGTCCGAACTCAAGATCCACCCGCGCGACCGGATCGAGAACCGCACCCTGCTGGCCCGCGCCGAGCGCCTCTACCAGCACCTGCGCGGCATGCCGCGCGAGCAGCTGGGCCGCGAGATCACCGGTTTCGAGACCGCGCTCGAATCGCAGGACCAGCGCGTCATCGCGCCGGCCGCGAAGTCCTTCCGCGACGTGGTCGACTATTTCGACCACCAGAGCTTCCTGCTGCCCGACGCCTGAGGCATGGAGACCACCTACGATTTCCTCGAGCTGCTCGAGCTGGACGAGAGCGCCTCGGCGAGCGACATCCGCCGCGCCTATGCGCGCAAGCTCAAGCGCATCGACCAGGAAGCGGATGCGGACGGCTTCCAGGCGCTGCGCAATGCCTACGAGGTCGCGCTGGACTGGGCGCGCTGGAAGCTGGCGCAGGATGCCCCACAGCCGGAAGCGCCGCCGGCCGCCGTGCCAGTCGCGGCGGAAGACGCACTGCCGGAAGAACAGCAGGCGTCGCAGGAAGACGAACCGCCCGAAGCGGTGCGCCTGGGCGGCGAAGTCTTTGGCCGCCTCGGCGAGAGCGCCAAGGCCCTGGCCGCGGCCGACAAGCTCGGCGACGTCGCTGCCTGGCGCGCCGCCATCGAGGCGCGCTTCGCCGACGAAGAACTGGTCAACATCGACGCCCGCATCTACTTCGAGGCCTACGTCGCCTCGATGCTCGCCAATGGCTGGCGCCCGGGACACGAGGCCCTGTTCGTGGCGGCGAAGGACGCCTTTGCCTGGGACGGCGACCGGCGCCGCCTGTGGCAGCTGGGCCAGGCCGGGCGCTTCCTCGACCAGGCCATCGAGGAGCGCCACGTCTTCGATGCGCTGCCGGCGGAAGAACAGGTGCGCATGCGCGAGCTGGCCAGGATGCTGCGGCAGTCGGACATTCCTGCGACCAGGCGCGTCCAGGCGGCGATGCCGGACACGGAACGCATGCTGGCGCGCTTTCCGGCCCTGATGGCGGTCGTCGCCGATATGGAGAACGCGGAGCGCTGGCGCAGCGCCTACCGCGAGGCGGGCGGCGCCCCGATTGCCTTCGACGTCCAGGAGCCGCTTCTCCAGGCAGCCGAGCCGAAGCGCACCTTCACGACCTGGCAAGGCATCGTCCTGTTCCTGGTCCTGAGCGCCGTGCTGCGCGCAGTCTTCAACCATTCAGGCGGCGAGCAGGAGAGCGGCCGCGGCTTCATTCCGCCGGCGTCGCAGCAGGCGCCGGCGCCCCGGTCAACGCCCGCCGTACCGCAGGCTGTCCTCGACCGCGTCGTGCCGCCCCTGCGCTATACCCCGCCGCCAGGCGCGCGATCCGGCAAGCTGGAAGTCGTCTACAAGGTGTTCCTGACCGAGGACAGGAAAGTGGAGCGGGTGCAGAACTGGCAGACCTCGGGCGAGCCGGGTTTCGATGCCGCCGTCGGCCTGGCGCTGCGCAATGCCGCCGCCTTCCCGCCCGCGACGCCCCGCCAGTTCGACGTGCGCTACACGGCCGATATCGCGGGCGCGGACAAGCGCACGACGCCGCCCGGGCCCGTGACCATCCCGGTGGAGACGCTGCGCGCACATATCCCACCGGTCCAGTTCCATCCAGCCCGCTCCGCCAGGGAGGGCAAGTACACCGGACGTTACCGGGCCATGCTGGATGCCGGCGGGCGGGTGAAGGAAGTCCAGGTCATCGCGTCTTCCGGCAACCTCCTGCTCGACATGGCCGTGGAAAAGGCGGTGCTCGATGCCAAGCCTTTCCCGGGCGGGCTGCAATCGTTCGAGTTCACCTATTCGAGCTCGGTCGTGCGCAAGCAGCGCGATTCCGAGCAGGAGCCGGAGCAGGACGCCCCGGACGATCCGCCGGCGGAATGATCAGTCCTTCTCCCATTCCTCGCGCTGCGTGCCGGGACGGCGCCGGTGCACCCTGCCTTGGGTGGTGAAGCCGATCAGGCGCGCCACCACGGCCGCCAGGTACATCACGCCGACCAGCATCTCGATGCTGCACAGGGCGCGCGCATGCACGGTCAGGGGAATCACGTCGCCGATGCCGGTGCTCGACAGCAGCGCGAAGCTGAGGTAATTCAGCTCGCTCCAGGAGCGCGGCGCCGAGGCGTTGACGGCGGCCGCGAAGGTACCGGGATGCAGTTCCTGCACCATCATGTACAGGTGGGTGAAGCCCCATGCCAGCAGGGTGAAGGTGGAGGCCGCGGCGAACAGCTCGTCGGTGGTGGCCTGGCGGTCGCCCATCATGTAGGCGATCAGGCTGCCGGCCGCATAGAAGTAGAACAGCGCTTCCAGCGCCGAGGACCAGGGCAGCAGCGTGCTGCGCAGGTCGAAAAAGGTCTGCAGCGCCAGCAGGGCGATGATCGGTACCGCCAGCGTGGCGCTGATCCAGGTCTCGCCCGGCGTGCGCCGCACCATGCGGATGGTCAGCGCCAGCACCACCACGCCGAAGACGTTGAAGGCCCCGTGCCCGGCCGGCGCGTGCTCGATGAAGGGATACAGCAGCATCCCGAGCAGCTGCACCAGCAGCAGGATGGCGGACGGGTGGCGGCGGGTATGGATCCAGAGGCGCAGCGGTCGCATGATGGGGTGGCGAAGTGGACAACACCGCTATTGTAGGATCACCCGCCCGGGAACAGCGCGCAAAACTGGCGTGCCGCCGCGTCCGGGTCGCTGGCCGCGTACACGCTCGTGATCGCCGCCACCATCGCCGCGCCGCGCGCCACCAGCGGCGCAGCGTTCTGCGGTGTCATGCCGCCGATGACCACCATCGGCAGGTCGACGCGGTCGCGCCAGACGTCGATGAGCTCCGGCGGCGTGACGAAGGTGTATTTCTTGACGGGTGAAGGATAAAAGCCGCCGAAGGCGACATAGCTCGCGCCCTGCTCGCGCGCCGATTCCGCCAGCTTCAGTTCGCCGTAGCAGGAGGCGCCGACGATCTTGTCCTGGCCCAGCAGCGCGCGCGCCTGCGAGACTGGCGCGTCCGTCCCGCCCACGTGCACGCCGTCGGCGTCGAGCTCGCGGCACAGTTCGAGGTGATCGTTGATGATGAACGGCCGTCCGTGGCGCCGGCACAGGCCCAGCAGGGCTTCCGCCTGCTGGCGGCGCAGCGCGGGGCTCGCAGTCTTGTGGCGGTACTGCACCAGGGCGGCGCCGGCCGCCAGCGCGCTGCCGGTGATGGCCAGCAGGCAGTCGGTATCGTCCCAATCGGGCGTGACGAGGTAGAGCCCCCGGAGATCGTGTTGTTTCAATGCTGTCCTTTCAATGCGTGTGCAGGATGCGGCGCGGGATGCGCTGCCCCGGCGCGACCCAGAAGGCGTGCGCCAGCGTCTGGTGGCAGTAGTCCTGGGCGTGCTCGAGTGCATCGCCCATGCCGTCGCCGTGGGCCAGGCGCGCGGCGATGGCGGCGGCCAGGGTGCAGCCGCTGCCGTGATAGTCGTGCGGCAGGCGTGGCAAGCGCCAGCTGCGCTGCTCGAGGCCGGCGCGCAGCCAGCGGTTGACGATGATGTCGCCCTCCCCATGCCCGCCGGTCACCAGCACGTGCTCGCAGGGGATCTCGCCGATCGCATGAAGCTCCGGCAGGTTGGGCGTGAGGATGGTGGCCAGCGGCAGCAGCTCGGCGAGCGCGGCGAGGGCGTTGCCCTTGCCGAGCGGATCGCCATGGCCGCTGGCCAGCACCGGGTCCAGCACCACCGGCAACCGGGGATCCGCGGCGCGCAGCTGGCGCAGCAGGCGGGCGATCGCCACCGCGTTCTCGCGGCTGCCGGGGATGCCGATCTTCACCGCATCGATGCTGCAGGTGTCGATCAGGGCGTCGGCCTGGCGCGCGACGAGGCCGGCATCGACCGGCTGCACCTCGTGCACGCGGTTGTTGTCCTGCACGGTGAGCGCCGTCGCCACCGGCAGCGCATGGCCGCCGAGGGCGCCGATGGCGGCGATGTCCGCCGCCAGGCCCGCGCCCCCGCCCGGGTCGAGCCCGGCGAATACGAGGACGGTGGGCACCATCAGGTCGCCAGGCCCGCGGTCGGCGAGGAAGGCGAACCGGCGAAACGTTTCGGCATGCGCCCGGCCAGGTGGGCTTCGCGTCCCGCGATGACGGCGTGGCGCATGGCGCCTGCCATCCGCACCGGGTCGCGCGCCGCGGCGATCGCCGTGTTCATCAGCACGCCGTCGCAGCCCAGCTCCATCGCGATGGCCGCGTCGGACGCCGTGCCGACGCCGGCGTCGACCAGCACCGGGACGCTCGCCTGCTCGATGATGAGCGAGAGGTTCCAGGGATTCAGGATGCCCATGCCGGAGCCGATCAGGGAGGCCAGCGGCATCACGGCCACGCAGCCGATCTCCTGCAGGATGCGGGCCTGGACCGGGTCGTCGCTGCAGTAGACCATCACGTCGAAACCGTCGCGCACCAGGGTCTCGGCGGCCTTGATCGTTTCCGGCATCTGCGGGAACAGGGTTTTCTCGTCGCCCAGCACCTCGAGCTTGACGAGCTTGCGCCCGCCCAGCAGCTCGCGCGCCATCTGCAGGGTGTAGACGGCGTCCTTGGCCGTATAGCAGCCGGCCGTGTTGGGCAGGATGGTGAATTCATCGGGCGGCAGCACGTCCAGCAGGCTGGGAGCGTTCGGGTCCTGGCCGATGTTCACGCGGCGGATCGCCACGGTGACGATCTCGGCGCCCGCCGCCAGGGTGGCCTCGCGCGTCTGCGCCAGGTCGCGGTACTTGCCGCTGCCGACCAGCAGGCGCGAAGCGTACTGGCGGCCGGCGATGGTCAGGAAGTCATTTTCAACTATTGCATTCATTGTTATCTCCTCATGTAGGGTGGGCGGTCCTCCGCCCACGCGTTCAATGAAAATAGCGTCGCCACAGTGCGTCCGAAAGTCGAACGCGCGGACGGCGAAGCGTGATCTGGTCCACTGGCCCAGATCACCCCTACGATTCAGCCGCCACCGATGGCGCGCACGATGTCCACCCTGTCCCTGGCCTGCAGATTTCGCTGCGGCCACTGCGGGCGCGGCACGACTTCGCGGTTGACCGCGACCGCGACCGCCTGGCCGCCCAGGCCCAGCTGGCCGGCCAGGTCATGCAGCGACACCCCCGGCGCCACCAGGTAGGGCGAACCGTTCAGTTCGATCTCGACCATCACACCTCCCGGTACAACCTGGCGCCGCTGCGCACGAACTCGATCGCCTTTTCCTGCATGCCCTGCCTGAGCGCCGCTTCTTCGCCCACGCCGCTGGCGGCCGCGTACTCGCGCACTTCCTGGGTGATCTTCATCGAGCAGAAATGCGGGCCGCACATCGAGCAGAAGTGGGCCACCTTGGCGGAATCCTTGGGCAGGGTCTCGTCGTGGAAGGCGCGCGCCTTGTCGGGGTCCAGGCCCAGGTTGAACTGGTCTTCCCAGCGGAACTCGAAGCGCGCCTTCGAGAGCGCGTTGTCGCGCAGCTGGGCGCCGGGGTGGCCCTTGGCCAGGTCGGCCGCGTGGGCGGCGATCTTGTAGGTGATGATGCCGTCCTTGACGTCCTGCTTGTCCGGCAGGCCCAGGTGCTCCTTGGGCGTGACGTAGCACAGCATGGCGGTGCCGTACCAGCCGATGGTGGCCGCGCCGATGCCCGAGGTGATGTGGTCGTAGCCGGGCGCGATGTCGGTGGTGAGCGGGCCCAGGGTATAGAACGGCGCTTCGCTGCACTGCTCCAGCTGCAGGTCCATGTTCTCCTTGATCAGGTGCAGCGGCACGTGACCCGGGCCCTCGATCATGGTCTGCACGTCGTGGCGCCAGGCGATTTGCGTCAGCTCGCCCAGGGTCTTCAGTTCGGCCAGCTGGGCTTCGTCGTTGGCGTCGTAGATCGAGCCGGGACGCAGGCCGTCGCCCAGGCTGAAGGACACGTCGTAGGCCTTCATGATCTCGCAGATCTCTTCGAAATGCGTGTAGAGGAAGGATTCCTTGTGGTGGGCCAGGCACCACTTGGCCATGATCGAGCCGCCGCGCGAGACGATGCCGGTCAGGCGCCTGGCCGTCATCGGCACGTAGGCCAGGCGCACGCCGGCGTGGATGGTGAAGTAGTCGACGCCCTGCTCCGCCTGCTCGATCAGGGTGTCGCGGTAGATCTCCCAGGTGAGTTCCTCGGCCTTGCCGCCGACCTTTTCCAGCGCCTGGTAGATCGGCACCGTCCCGATCGGCACCGGGGAATTCCGGATGATCCATTCGCGGGTCTCGTGGATATGCTTGCCGGTCGAGAGGTCCATGACGTTGTCGGCCCCCCAGCGGATCGCCCACGTCATCTTTTCCACCTCTTCGCCGATCGAGGAGGTGACGGCCGAGTTGCCGATATTGGCGTTGATCTTCACCAGGAAGTTGCGGCCGATGATCATCGGTTCGATTTCAGGGTGATTGATGTTGGCGGGGATGATGGCGCGGCCGCGGGCGACCTCGTCGCGCACGAACTCGGGCGTGATCTCGGCCGGAATGCTGGCGCCGAAGGACTGGCCCGGGTGCTGGCGCGCCAGCAGGCTGGCCACGCGCGCTCCCATCGGGCCGGAATCGACGAGCGACGCCAGGTATTCCTTGCGGCGCAGGTTCTCGCGCAGGGCGATGAATTCCATCTCCGGCGTGACGATCCCCTGGCGCGCGTAGTGCATCTGGGTGACGTTGCGCCCAGGCTTCGCACGGCGCGGGGTACGCTGCAACTCGAAGCGCAAGGCAGCCAGGGCCGGGTCGCGCAGGCGCGCCTGGCCGTACTCGGAGCTCGGGCCGGACAGCTCTTCGGTGTCGCCGCGTTCCAGTATCCAGGGCAGGCGCGGCGTGTTCAGGCCACGGCGCACGTCGATGCTCGCCGCCGGGTCGGTATAGGGGCCCGACGTGTCGTAGACAAAGAGCGGCGGATTCGCCTCGCCGCCGAAACTGTCCGGCGTCGGGGATTGCGAGATCTCGCGCATCGGCACGCGGATATCGGGCCGGCTGCCTTCGATATAGACCTTGCGCGAGTTGGGGAAGGGTTCGATCGCCGCCTGGTCGACCGTGGCGGTCGCAGCGTCGAATTTGAGTGGTGCGTTCATGTGGCTCCTTTGCGGAGCCAGCAAAGGAGTGTGCCAGATACGAGGAGGCGCGCGCGGCTGCGCACGGCCATGCTTCTGACTGCTTCCCTTCGCTGGCATTATCCAGATCAGGTTCGGAGGGTATTTCTCACCCGCGTGTCGCTTTTGCGACAGCAGGACCCCTAGCGTGTGCTGCCCTGGAAGTTCCAGAAGCAGCGGGCCGGATTATAGCGCCATCTACTCTATAATGGTTCTTTTCGCACAATTTTTAAGTCACCAATCATGGAACTTGCCAAGTCTTTCGAGCCCGCAGACATTGAACAACACTGGCGCACCGAATGGGAACAGCGCGGTTATTTCACCGCCACCATGGAAGACGGCAAGCCGTCGTTCGCCATCCAGCTGCCGCCGCCGAACGTCACCGGCACCCTGCACATGGGCCATGCCTTCAACCAGACCATCATGGATGGCCTGACCCGCTACTACCGCATGCGCGGCTACAACACCGCCTGGGTACCGGGCACCGACCACGCCGGCATCGCCACCCAGATCGTCGTCGAGCGCCAGCTCGACGCCCAGAAGATCTCGCGCCACGACCTCGGCCGCGAGGCTTTCGTGGAGAAGGTCTGGGAGTGGAAGGAAAAGTCGGGCAGCACCATCACCGGCCAGATGCGCCGCATGGGCACCTCGCCGGACTGGAAACGCGAATACTTCACGATGGACGAGCCGCGCTCGAAAACCGTCACCGAAGTCTTCGTGCGCCTGTTCGAACAGGGCCTGATCTACCGCGGCAAGCGCCTGGTCAACTGGGACCCGGTGCTGGGCACGGCCGTCTCGGACCTGGAAGTCGACTCGCAGGAAGAAGACGGCTCGATGTGGTACATCCAGTACCCGCTGGCCGACGGCTCGGGCCACCTGACGGTGGCAACCACCCGTCCCGAAACCATGCTGGGCGACGTCGCCGTGGCCGTGGACCCGACCGACGAGCGCTATACCCACCTGCACGGCAAGCTCCTGACCCTGCCGCTGACCGGCCGCCAGATCCCGGTCATCGCCGACAGCTACGTGGACAAGGAATTCGGCACCGGCTGCGTGAAGATCACCCCGGCCCACGATTTCAACGACTACGCGGTCGGCCAGCGCGCCGGCATCGCCCCGATCAACATCTTCACGCTCGACGCGAAGATCAACGAGAACGGCCCGGCTCAATACCAGGGCCTGGACCGCTTCGCCGCGCGCAAGCAGATCGTCGCCGACCTGGAGGCGCAGGGCCTGCTGGAACAGGTCAAGCCGCACAAGCTGATGGTGCCGCGCGGCGACCGTACCGGCGTCGTCATCGAACCGATGCTGACTGACCAGTGGTTCGTCGCCATGAGCAAACCGGCGCCGGAAGGCACCTTCAACCCGGGCAAGTCGATCACCGAAGTGGCGCTGGAAAAGGTCGCCAACGGCCAGATCAAGTTCGTGCCTGAGAACTGGAGCACCACCTACAACCAGTGGCTGGGCAACATCCAGGACTGGTGCATTTCGCGCCAGCTGTGGTGGGGCCACCGCATCCCGGCCTGGTATGGCGAGAACGGCGAGATCGTCGTCGCCCGCAGCGAAGAGGAAGCGCAGGCCAAGGCCGCCGCACAGGGCATCACGGGCGCATTGCGCCGCGACGACGACGTGCTCGATACCTGGTTCTCCTCGGCCCTGGTGCCCTTCTCGACCATGGGCTGGCCGGAAGAGACCCCGGACATGAAGCACTTCCTGCCTTCGTCGGTGCTGGTGACCGGCTTCGACATCATCTTCTTCTGGGTCGCCCGCATGGTGATGATGACGGCCCACTTCACCGGCAAGGTACCGTTCGAGACCGTGTACGTGCACGGCCTGGTGCGCGATTCCCAGGGCCAGAAGATGTCGAAGTCGAAGGGCAACACGCTCGACCCGATCGACCTGATCGACGGCATCGACGTCGAGTCGCTGGTCGCCAAGCGCACCACCGGCCTGATGGACCCGCGCGGCGCCGAGAAAATCGCCAAGGCCACCCGCAAGGAATTCCCGGAAGGGATCCCGGCCTTCGGCACCGACGCCGTGCGCTTCACCATGGCGAGCTACGCCTCGCTGGGCCGCAACATCAACTTCGACCTCGGCCGCTGCGAGGGCTACCGCAACTTCTGCAACAAGCTGTGGAACGCCACCCGCTTCGTGATGATGAACACGGAAGGCAAGGATTGCAGCGCCCCGAATCCGGAAGACCTGTCGCCCGCCGACCGCTGGATCGTCTCGCTGCTGAACCGCGTCGAACTCGATATCGCCAAGGGCTTCGCCGACTACCGCTTCGACAATATCGCGAGCAGCATCTACAACTTCGTCTGGTACGAATACTGCGACTGGTACCTGGAACTGGCCAAGGTCTCGGTCCAGCAGGGCACGGAGGCGCAGCAGCGCGCCACCCGCCACACCCTGCTGCGCGTGCTGGAAGTGGTGCTGCGCCTGGCGCACCCGATCATCCCCTTCGTCACCGAAGCGCTGTGGCAGGCGATCGCGCCGCTGGCCGGCAAGACCGGCGACACCATCATGCTGCAGCCCTACCCGCTGGCCGACACCTCGCAGATCAGCGAAGACGCGGAAAGCTGGATGGAGCAGCTCAAGGCCCTGATCGACGCCACCCGCAACCTGCGCGGCGAGATGTCGCTGTCGCCGTCGGTGCGCGTGCCGCTGATCGTGGAACCGGGCACCGCTGAAGACCGCGCCCGCATGACCGCCTTCGCGCCCTATATCCAGGCACTGGGCAAGCTTGCCGAGGTGCAGATCGTCGATGCGCTGCCGGAATCGCCGGCCGCCGTGTCGATCGTCGGCACCACCAAGCTGATGCTGAAGGTCGAGATCGACGTCGCCGCCGAGCGCGAGCGCCTGTCGAAAGAGATCGCGCGCCTGCAGGGCGAGATCGCCAAGGCCAGCGGCAAGCTGTCCAACGAGAGCTTCGTTGCGCGCGCCCCGGCCGCGGTGGTGGAGCAGGAGAAGGAACGCGTCGCGAACTTCTCGGCGACGCTGGCCAAGATGCAGGAACAGCTGTCCAAGCTGCCGGCTGCCTGATCGGTTTCGCTCCATTGAAAACGCGGCTTCGGCCGCGTTTTTCATTGCTCCCGCGCCCAACGCGCGATTTGGAAGGATTCCTCGGATTCCCCTATCCACTTGGCGAACACTGTTTGCTACACTCTGCCATACCAATAACGATTCTGGAGACCCAAGATGCGACACTTGAAGAAGGCTGCCCTGATTGCCACGATGCTTGCGATGCCCCTGGTGGCGATGGCGCAAAACGCCTCGCCGGTGGGCGTGTGGAAAACGATCGACGACGAGACCGGGAAACCGAAGTCGCTGGTGCGCATCAGCGAGGAAGGCGGCGCCCTGACCGGCAAGATCGAGAAACTGTTCCGCCCGGCGGACCAGGACCAGAACCCGAAATGCACCTCCTGCGAAGGCGCGCGCAAGGACCAGCCGATCATCGGCATGACCATCCTGTGGGGCCTGAAGAAGGACGGCAACGAATACACCGGCGGCGAGATCCTCGACCCGGCCAAGGGCAAGACCTACAAGAGCAAGGCGACCCTGAAGGACAACGGCAGCAAGCTGGAAGTGCGCGGCTACATCGGCGCGCCGATGTTCGGCCGTTCCCAGACCTGGGTCCGCGAGCAGTAAGCACGACGGGGACGGCAGCCATGATCCGCAAGCACATGTATGTGCTGGCCGTCCCCGACCTCGATCGCTCGGCAGCCTTCTACCGCGACGTGCTGGGTTTTACCATCCACGAGATGGGCGACCCGGGCTGGCGCATGTTCGAGCACGACGGCTGCCGCATCATGGCCGGCGCCTGTCCCGACGCCCTGCCGGCCGCCCAGCTGGGCGACCATGGCTGGTTCGCCTATCTCGACGTCGACAACGCCGACGCCTGGCACGCCCGCGCCGAGGCCTGCGGGGCCGAGATCACCAAGCCGCTCGCCAACGAGCCCTGGGGCATGCGCGAGTTCGGCCTGCGCACGGTCGACGGCCACCGCATCATGATCGGGCATGCCCTGCCCGAGGGATGATGCGCGCAGCATGCGCCTGTATCATGGGCGCATGACCCAGACCCAAGCCTACCTCTACCTCGCCTTCGCCATCGGCGCCGAAGTCATCGGCACCACCGCCCTCAAGGCTTCCGACAGCTTCACCCGCCCATGGCCCAGCCTGCTCACGGTGGGCTGCTACGCCCTGTCCTTCTACCTGCTGACCTTCAGCCTGCGCGTGCTGCCGACCGGGATCGCCTACGCGATCTGGTCCGGCGTCGGCATCGTCCTGATTTCCGCGATCAGCTGGGTGGTCTACGAACAGCGCCTCGACCTGCCCGCCATCCTCGGGCTGGGCCTGATCATCGCCGGCGTCGCGGTCATCAACCTGTTCTCGAAGAGTGTCGGCCACTGATGCGCTGTTCAATTGCGCGCCGGGAAAATTGTCAATCCAATATCTTCCCTCTTTACTGCTGAGTACAACCCTAGTGTAACGAGGAAATATCACATGCTCTACCTGCGTCTTGCCTGCCTGCTGGCCGGCTTCCTGGTGCTGCTCGCGCCGCCGGCCATGCGGTACCCGACGGGCGCGTCGTCGAACGAGCTGGTCCCGGCCGCCGAGATGCTGATCGCGCTGTTGCTGGCCGCCGCCAGCTTCTTTTACATTGCATTGACCGGCCACCGCATCCGCCGCTCCCCGGCCCTGCGCCGCCCGTGCGCCCTGCTGCTGTGCGCCCCCTTCCTGGCCGGCGCCGCCGCCCTGTGGCGCAGCGCCACCCCGCCCGCCCTGTGGATGAGCGGCCTGCTGCTCGGCTTCACCCTGATCGTCTCGGCCATCCTCGCCTACCCCCTGCTGCGCGGCCCCAGCCCCCGCCGCATCCGCGCCCGCGAAGTCCGCCTGCACCGCCGCCGTCTGGGGTCAGAGTCGAATTATTTGCCAATATCTCACCACCAACGGACACCGCACAATTGATCCTTATCTCAGCCAATTGATCTAAAGACCGTACCCAACAATTCGACTCTGACCCTAATTTTTCCAGCCAAGAAGTAAGCCAAACCTAATTAGGGTCAGAGTCGAATTATTCGCCAAGAACTTTACGTCAGCTGCGCTCAGGCCATGTTTCGTGGTTGGAGGACAGATCACGGAGGACATTGGCAAACAATTTAACTCTGACCCTCATTGGGGGTGTGGTGTGCTATCGTCGGGGCATGTTCTGCCTGGATCGTTAGCATACCGATGAGCGTTCCGAATCCGGCGCGGCCCGTCGTGCGGGGGCGTGCCTTGCGTTATCTCCGCCTGATCAGCCTGTTCGCGGGCGTGCTGGCGCTCATCCATCCGCCCCTGCTGCTGCGCTCCGTCGCCCACGCGGTCCCTGACATGGCCGAGCCTTTCATCATGCTGGGCGGGATGCTGCTGGCGGCCGGCGGCTACTTCGTGATCGGGCTGGCGGGGCACCGCATGCGCCGCTCGCCGGAGCTGCGTTCGCTGGCGGCGCTCCTGATGATGATGCCCTTCGCGGCCAGCGCCACCGTGGTCTGGCATGGGGTCAGCAGCCCCACCCTGATGCGCATCTGCGGCTTCCTGATGGCCTTCACGCTGGTGCTCTACATGACCTTCATCTATCCGCTGATGCACACGCCCAAGCCGCGCCAGGCCAAGGACTACAGCCAGCCCGCGTCGCGCGCCATGCGGTAGGCCTCGACCCGGTTGCCGGCGAAACGAAGCCCCCGAGCCACGCCTGCTTCTCCATGCATCGCCTACGCGCCGTCCCGGGGAAGCGCAGTCTCGGTCTGCGCCCGCAGCAGCGCCGCCAATGCGCCGGCATCCATCGGCTTGCCGAACAAATAGCCTTGATAGCAGTCGCAACCGATCTCGGCCAGGAAGCGGCGCTGCGCATCGACCTCGACGCCCTCGGCAACGATGCCCAGTCCGAGCGATCGGCCGAGCGCGACGATACTGCGCGCGATCGCCGCGTCGTTGGGGTTGTCGAGGATGTCGCGCACGAAGGATCGATCGATCTTGAGCTGGTCGAGCGGCAGGCGCTTGAGGTAGCTGAGCGACGAGTAGCCGGTCCCGAAATCGTCGAGCGCAAAGCTCAGGCCGGCCTGCTTCAGTGCGTGCATCTTCACGATCGTATCGTCGATGTCGGCGATCAGGACGGACTCGGTCAGTTCCAGCTTGAGCAGGGACGGCGTGACACGGAACTCGGCGACGGTCTGCAGCACCATGTCGACGAAGTCGGGCTGCCTGAGCTGGTGCACGCTGACATTGACCGCCAGCAGCAGGTGGTGCATGCCCGCCTGTCCCGCCCATGCAGCCAGCTGGGCGCATGCGCTGCGCAATACCCAGCGGCCCATCGTCGTGATCAGGCCGCACGCTTCGGCGACGGGAATGAATTCGGCCGGACCGACCTGACCACGCGAGGGACTTTCCCAGCGCAGCAAGGCTTCGGCGCCCACGATCCTGCCGCCGTCATCGACCTGGGGCTGGTACAGCAGCGCGAGGCCCATGCCATCCTGCGCCGCACGCAGCTCGGCTTCCAGGGCGTGCCGCCGGCTGACTTCCGATTCCATGCCGTGATGGAAGAAGCGCAGCGTATTGCGTCCATCCCGCTTGGCGGCGTACATGGCCATGTCCGCCTGCCGCATCACCGTGTCGATGTCGGTCGCGCCATCCCGGCACAGCACCGCGCCGACGCTGCAGGTGGCGTGGTGGAGCTGGCCGTCCAGGTCGAAGGGTTCGCGCACCGCCGCCAGGATTTTCTCCCCGGTGGCGGCGACCTGCAGGGAAGCTTCGTTTTCTCCGCCGGCAAGGTTCTCAAGCAGGACGACGAACTCGTCGCCGCCGAGCCGCGCAACCGTATCGCCGGCGCGGGTGCAGTCGACGACGCGTCGGGTAACCAGGCAAAGCAGGCGGTCGCCCGCCCCGTGTCCATATAGATCGTTCAGGTCCTTGAAATGATCCAGGTCGAGGAACAGCAAGGCGGCGCCCTGGGTCCTGCGCTCGCCGGCCTTGAGGCAATGCTGGAGGCGCTCGTGCAGCAGGCGGCGATTGGGCAGGCCGGTGAGCGGATCGTAGAAGGCAAGCTGGACGATTTCTTCCTGCGCCCGCTTCTGCGCACTGATGTCGCCCTGGGTGCCGACGAAATGGGTAAGACGGCCGCGGTCGTCATGGACCGCCGTGACGGTCAGGCGCATCGGGCAGCTCTCTCCGTGCGGATGCCTGTACCAGACTTCACCCTGCCACTTGCCCGAACGCTCCACCGCTTCCCACATCGCCTGGTTGGCGCTCGTACCGTCCCGGACCAGGGAAAACGGCGGCAAGGGGCTGCCCACCATCTCGTCGGGCCCGCAGCCGCGCATCTCGCAAAACGCCTGGTTGACACGCAGGATGCGGCGCTCGGGACTGGCGATGAACATGCCTTCGGCCGACTGGAACACCGTGGCGGCGATGCGGTTGGCTTCCTCGGCGGCACGCCGCTCGGTGATATCGATGGAAATCCCGCAGATCCCGGAGAGGCTCCCGTCCTCGCGGGATAGGGGAATCTTGGTGGTCAGGAGCGTGATCGCGCGGCCTTGCGCATCGGGAACGGTTTCCTCCGTCACGATCCGCTGCCTCTGCTCCATGGCGCGCAGGTCGTCGTGGCGCACGCGGGCGGCGACCGCCGGCGCGAACAGGTCGGCGTCGCTGCGGCCGATGACCTCGTGTCCGGGAAGGCCCAGGAAGGCGTGCAACGCGCGGTTGGCGTAGCGGTAATGCGAGGCGCTGTCCTTGATGTACACCAGGCTGTCGACACTGTCGAGGATGGTCGCCAGCCTTTGCTCGGTCTCTTTCAGGGCGCCGCTCTTGCGTCCGACCTGGCGCCTGAGCCAGGCGGCCAGTCCCAGCGTCGTTCCCAGCAGCGCCAGGATCAGTCCCGATCCCCACCAGACGTAGTTGGGGACGCGGGCGAGCAGGCCGCGCGATTCCCAGCGGTCGAGGATGCTGAAATACACCGAGTCCGGATCGGCCTGCCAGGCACCCAGTTTGCGGTCGAGGGTGGCGAGCAGCTCGCCGTTGCGTCCCTTGCCGGCGGCGTAGAACAGCCGGACCGGCTGGAACATGATGCTGGTCTCGACGATGCCGTAGCGCTTCGCATGGAAGTCGCCGGCAAACTTGCTGGCGACTGCCGCATCGGCCCGCCCGCTTCGGACCAGCTCGAATCCCTCGGCGACCGAAGCGACCGGCAGCAGCTTGGGCGCGGCGCCGAAGCCGCTGGCGAAATCGGCGAAATACCGCTCCTGGATCGATCCGGACAGCACGGCGATGCGCTTGCCGGAGATGCTCGCCACGGTACCGATCGGCATGTCGGGACGCCGGTAGAGCTGCGACCAGCTGAACAGCGCGGGAACCTGGGGAAAATCGAAGCGGCGGCTACGCTCTTCGCTCCATGCGACATCCGGCAGCAGGTCGATCGTCCCCGCCTCGAGCGCCTCCAGGCACTGCGCCCACTTGCAATGGACAAACGTGAGTTTCCAGCCCTCGTTGCGGGCGACTTCACGCAGCAGATCGATCAGGATGCCGTCGGCCCGGCCGCGTGCATCGATGTAGACCTTCGGTGCGTTGTCGTAGACCCCCACCGAGACCGTGCGCCCCGGCGGCGCGGCGTGGGCCAGCGAACACCACCAGCAGCATAGCAATAAGATGAGTCGATGTCGCAAGAATGTCGCCTTTCGCCCATGTGGAAGGTGGCCGGCGAGCCGTGCAGCCGGGCGTTTCCGGTTTCTGGCGAGAATTCTACAGTGTAAAGCCTCGGCCTTTCGCTTGTGTTCAGGCAGGCGGCAGGTTATCCCACAAGTCGCCGGTCGGGCTGATGCGCGGCGCCGTGACGCCGAAGTGCTGGTAGGCCAGCGGTGTGGCGATGCGTCCGCGCGGGGTCCGCTGCAGATAGCCCTGCTGGATCAGGTAGGGTTCGAGCACGTCCTCGATGGTGTCGGCCGCTTCGCCGATCGCCGCCGCCAGGTTGCCGATGCCTACCGGCCCGCCGGCGAACTTGAACAGCACGGCCTCCAGCAGCTTGCGGTCCATGACGTCGAAGCCGACGGTATCGACGTCGAGCATCTTCAGCGCACGGTCCGCCATGTCCTTGGTGATCTCGCCATTGCCCTTCACTTCCGCATAGTCGCGCACGCGGCGCAGCAGGCGGTTGGCGATACGCGGCGTGCCGCGCGCGCGCTTGGCCACTTCGCGCGCACCCTCCTCGTTGATCGGGGCTTCGAGCAGCGCGGCGCTGCGGCTGACGATTTTGGTCAGCTCGTCGACGTTGTAGAACTCCAGGCGCGCCACGATGCCGAAGCGGTCGCGCAGCGGATTGGTCAGCATGCCGGCGCGCGTGGTCGCACCCACCAGCGTGAAGGGCTGCAGGTCGAGCTTCACGGAACGCGCGGCCGGGCCCTCGCCGATCATGATGTCGATCTGGTAGTCCTCGAGCGCCGGGTACAGGATCTCCTCGACCACCGGCGACAGGCGGTGGATTTCGTCGATGAAGAGCACGTCGTTCGGCTCGAGGTTGGTGAGCAGCGCGGCCAGGTCGCCCGGGCGCTCCAGCACCGGGCCGGAGGTCTGGCGCAGGTTCACGCCCATCTCGCGCGCGATGATGTGGGCCAGCGTGGTTTTACCGAGGCCCGGCGGGCCGAACAGCAAGGTGTGGTCGAGCGCCTCGCGGCGCTTGCGCGCGGCGGAAATGAAAATCTCGAGCTGGTCGCGGATCTTGGCCTGGCCGACGTACTCGTCCAGCTGCTTGGGACGCAGGGCGCGCTCGATCGCCTCCTCGTTGGGCGAGGCGGGCGCGGCGTCGATAACGCGGTGCTCGGTGAAGTTGTCGGTCTGGATGCTCATGGTTTATCAGGCTTTGGAGAGCGCCTTCAGCGCGAACTTGATGCCGTCCGAGACGGTCGCGCCGGCCGGCATGTTCTTGATCGCGATGAGGGCTTCCTTGTCAGAATACCCCAATGCGAGCAGCGCGTTGAGCACGTCGGCCTGGGCGTCGTCGCGCACGGCGCCGCCCACCACGCCGATGTCGGCGCCGAGCTTGCCCTTCAGCTCCAGCAGCAGGCGCTCGGCGGTCTTCTTGCCGATGCCGGGGATCTTCACCAGGCGGCCGGTCTCCTGCAGGGTGACGGCCTGCGACAGGTCGGCCACCGACATGCCCGACAGGATGGCCAGCGCCATGCGGGCGCCGATGCCGGTGATCTTGATCAGCTGGCGGAACAGCGCGCGCTCCGAAGCGGTGCCGAAGCCGAACAGCAGGTGCGCATCCTCGCGCACGATCAGATGGGTGAACAGCACCACCTTCTCGCCCGTGTGCCCCAGGTTGTAGAAGGTGCTCATCGGGACGTCGACTTCGTAGCCGACGCCGTTGCAGTCCACCAGCACGTGCGGCGGCGCCTTTTCGAGCAGGATTCCAGAGAGACGACCGATCATCGGTTTTTCCTTATTAAACGAGACGGCTGCGTTTCATGCGCAGCGTGGGTGGGGCGGACGATCGTCCGCCCGGCGTCTGCGCGCCAATCAACGCCAACGTGTCGAGGCTGTGGGCGTGGCAGATGGCGACGCCGAGCGCGTCGGCCGCATCGGTGCCGGGCAGGCCCGGCAGCTTCAGCAAGCGCGACACCATGTCCTGCACCTGGGCCTTGGCCGCCTTGCCGGTGCCGACCACGGCCTGCTTCACCTGCACCGCCGTGTACTCGGCCACGTCGAGGTCGGCGCCGACCAGCGCCGTGATCGCGGCCCCGCGCGCCTGGCCGAGCAGCAGGGTCGACTGCGGATTGACGTTGACGAAGACTTTTTCGATGGCCGCGCAGGCCGGCCGGTAGGCGGCGATGATTTCGCCGACGCCGTTCAGGATGACCTTGAGCCGCGGGGGCAATGCGCCTTCCAGGCCGGTCTTGATGGTGCCGGACGCGATGTAGCGCAGTTTGCTGCCGTGTTTTTCAATGACGCCGAACCCCGTCGTACGCAGGCCCGGGTCGATGCCGAGAATAATCATTGTGGAATGATATACGGCGGGAGGCTATTCGTGGGAAAAATACTGTGCAAAAACACAGTAGGGTGGGCGATTCCTCGCCCACGCGTTCAAAACATGGTTGAAAATTGTTGCGCGTTCGTACACACGATGTTGAACGCGTGGGCGGAGGACCGCCCACCCTACAAGGGCTTAGTGACGGAAGTGACGGGTGCCGGTATACAGCATGACGACGCCACGCTCGTCCGCCGCGTCGATGACTTCCTGGTCACGCATCGAGCCGCCCGGGTGGATGACGCAGGTCGCGCCCGCATCCACCACCACGTCCAGACCGTCGCGGAAGGGGAAGAAGGCATCCGACGCCACCGCCGAACCATTCAAGGAAAGACCGGCGTTCTGCGCCTTGATCGAGGCGATGCGCGCCGAGTCGATGCGGCTCATCTGGCCCGCGCCCACGCCCAGGGTCATGCCATTGGCGCAGAACACGATGGCGTTCGACTTGACGAACTTGGCCACGCGCCAGGCGAACATCAGGTCCTGCAGCTGCTGCTGGGTCGGCTGCTTCTTGCTGACCACGCGCAGTTCGCCCAGGCCCACGTTCCTGGCGTCCGGCGCCTGCACCAGCACACCGCCGCCGACACGCTTGAGGTCATAGGGATTCTGGCCTTCGCCCAGCGGGATTTCCAGCAGGCGCACGTTCTGCTTGGCCGACATGATCTGGCGCGCTTCCGCGGTGAAGGACGGCGCGATCAGCACTTCCACGAACAGCTTGGCCACCGCCTCCGCCGCGCGGGCGTCGACTTCGACGTTGAAGGCGATGATGCCGCCGAAAGCCGAGGTCGGGTCGGTCTGCAGGGCGCGCGAGTAGGCGTCCAGGGCGTCGACACCGATCGCCACGCCGCAGGGGTTGGCGTGCTTGACGATCACGCAGCCGGCCGGCTGGCCCAGGCCACCCAGGGACTTGACGCATTCCCAGGCCGCATCGGCATCGGCGATATTGTTGTACGACAGTTCCTTGCCCTGCAGCTGGCGGTAGTTGGCCAGCGCGCCCGGGGTCGCGGTCAGGTCGCGGTAGAAGGCGGCGCCCTGGTGCGGGTTCTCGCCGTAGCGCATGTCCTGGACCTTCTCGAAGCTCATGTTCAGGGTCTGCGGATAGCTCGAGCGGGTCGCGTGCAGGCGGTCTTCGCCCAGGCTGGTCAGGTAGTTCGTGATCGCGCCGTCGTACTGGGCGGTGTGGGCAAACACCTTCTTCGCCAGGCGGAACTTGGTCTCGTAGCTGACCGGGCCGGCGGCAGCGCCGGTGCCCTTCATCTCGGCCAGCACGACGCCGTAGTCGGCCGGGTCGACGATCACGACCACGTCGCGGTGGTTCTTGGCCGCCGAGCGCAGCATGGTCGGGCCGCCGATGTCGATGTTCTCGATCGCGTCGTCCAGCGAGCATTCATCCTTGGCGACGGTCTGCTGGAAGGGATACAGGTTGACCACGACCATGTCGATCTGCGGGATGCCGTGTTCCTCCAGCTTGGCGACGTGCTCCGGCAGGTCGCGGCGGGCCAGGATGCCGCCGTGGACCTTCGGGTGCAGGGTCTTGACGCGGCCGTCGAGCATTTCCGGGAAACCGGTGTAGTCGGCGACTTCGGTCACTTGCACGCCGTTTTCCTGCAGCAGCTTCGCGGTACCGCCGGTGGACAGGATGTTGACGCCGAGGCCAGAGAGGGCCTTCGCGAAATCGAGGACGCCGGTTTTGTCGGAAACGGAAATCAGTGCTTGTTTGATCATGGTGAGGCCTGTTGTTGAGAATTCGGGCGTCCGGGCGGACGGACGGCGAGCCGGCCGCGCCCCAGACGCACGGCCATCGCCATGCGGTCTGTTACAGGAGACCGTGCTCCTGCAGTTTCTTGCGCAAAGTGTTCCGGTTGATGCCCAGCATCTGCGCGGCGTGCGACTGGTTGCCGTCGGCGCGCGTCATCACCACTTCAAGGACCGGTTTTTCGACCGTCAGGACCATCATGTCGTAGATGTTCGTCGGTTTCTGCTCGCCCAGATCGTTGAAATAGTCCTCGAGGCTCTTCTGGACGACTTCCTGGATACTTTCTTTGCTCATGTTCTCTGCTGCTTCATCCTGGTTAATGATTGCCGCTGCTAGGCAGCGTGTCCCCGATAATTCTTATTATTCTGATACTGCAGTATTTACCGCTTCATGCTGCCATTGCCTCTTCGGCAGAAAGTGCGGGCCGGTATTGTAACCGCTCGCCATGCCGGAGTTGCGATTTGAAAAAGGCGTCGACCGCGTCGAGTTGTTCGGCAGTCGACTCCAGCAGGTTCATGCGCTGGCGGAACTCTTCGCCGCCGGGCAGGTCCTGCACATACCACCCGATGTGCTTGCGGGCGGTGCGCACGCCGACGTACTCGCCATAGAAGGCATAGTGCGCCGGCAGGTGTTCGTTCATCAGGCTGCGCACTTCTTCGACCGTCGGCGCCGGCAAATGCTCGCCCGTGCGCAGGTAATGGTCGATCTCGCGGCAGATCCAGGGGCGGCCCTGGGCGGCGCGGCCGATCATGACGGCGTCGGCGCCCGTGTAGTCGAGCACGAACTTCGCTTTTTCCGGCGTGGTGATGTCGCCGTTGGCGACCACCGGGATGCCGACGGACGCCTTGACGGCGCGGATGGTGTCGTATTCGGCATCGCCCTTGTAGCCGTCGGCGCGGGTGCGGCCGTGCAGGGTCAGCATCTGGATGCCGGCCTGTTCCGCCATGCGGGCGATGGTGAGGGCGTTCCTGTTCTGGCGATCCCAGCCGGTGCGGAATTTCAGGGTGACCGGCACGTCGACGGCCTCGACCACGGCGTGCAGGATGCGCTCGACCAGGTCTTCATGCTGCAGCAGCGCGGAGCCGCACCAGCTGTTGCACACCTTCTTGACCGGGCAACCCATATTGATGTCGATGATCTGGGCGCCGCGCTCGACGTTGAACTTCGCACAGTCGGCCAGGTCTTTCGGGTCGGCGCCGGCGATCTGCACGGCCTTCGGTTCCATTTCCCCGGCGTGGTCGGTGCGGCGCGAGGTCTTTTCGCTGGCCCACAGGCGCGGGTTCGAGGCCGCCATCTCGGACACGGCGTAGCCGGCGCCGAGCTGCTTGCACAGCTGACGGAACGGGCGGTCCGTCACCCCGGCCATGGGGGCGACGAAGACATTGTTACGCAGGATATAAGGACCGATTTGCACAGCGGAAAATCTCAAAAGTTTCTCGGGGAACCTATTATTTTACCTCATTCGCTGCTCAAAATAGCGGCAGAATTTTTTCGGATTGTTGTGCGTGTGATATTGGCAGTGGGTGTGAGTGGGGGTAGGCCCCGCTTGCGCCGCGGTGGATCCCGGAGAAAAACGCTCAGCCCACGTCGTCCAGCACGGCCGGCCGCAGGTGCTCCACCTCGCCCCAGCTCACCAGCTTGAGCACGCCCGCTTCCGCCACGAAACGGTTCACGCTCGCATTGAGCACCTTGAAGTCGCGCGGCGTCTCCAGCGGCAGCCCCTGGGCAGCCCGGTAGGCGCACTCCAGCACCCCGCCATGCGCCACCAGCGCGATCGTCTTGCCCGGATGCGCCGCCGCATGCGCCAGGATTGCGCCGATCGCGCGGTCATAGAACTGGCGGAAGGTTTCGCCCCGGTTCGCCCCCAGCGGCAGCACGGCGTCGACGTCGCGCGCCTGCCAGGCGGCGAATTCCAGCGGGAAGCGCGCCGCGATCTCGCTGTAGAGCAGGCCTTCGAAGCCCCCGTAGCAGCGCTCGCGCAGGGCCGGATCGGTACCGACCGCCATGCCGCGCGGGGCCGCGATGGCCTCGGCGGTCTGGCGGGCGCGCAGCAGGTCGCTGGAAACGACGTGGTCGATGCGTTCCGGCGCCAGCGCGGCAGCCAGCAGCGCGGCCTGGCGGGAGCCTTCCGCATTGAGGGCGATGTCGAGATGCCCCTGGAGCCGTCTTTCGGCATTCCAGGCGGTCTCGCCATGGCGGATCAGGAGGATGGTGGTGCTTGTGTTCTTGTCGTTCGATTGCATGAGGTTCGTTCGCCCGAACCTCGGGGCGGCGTGTCTTTATCTGATTACTTGTCGAGGGTGGCCGCGACGGCCGGATTGAGCGAATACACGCCGAAGGTGCGCGCCTCGTCCAGGATGTGGCCGCGGATGGCCAGGCGCAGCTCGGCGCCAGTGAAGCGGCCTTCGAGCGGCAGGCGCGGGATGTCGAGCGCGTACAGCGTGAAGACGTAAGTATGCACCCGCTCGTCATTCCACGGGGGACAGGGGCCGTCGTAGCCATAGTATTCGCCGGCCATGTCCGGGTCTGCCGCAAACCACCCGGTATAGTCGTTGACGCCCTGGCGCAGCTGGTGTTCGGTGCCGTTCTTGATGGTGAAGGGCACCAGCGGGCCCGGCTTGCCGTGGGGGGTGACCATGTCCGAGAACATGCCCTCGCTCAGGGATTTGAGGCAGACCGGGATGTCGACCAGCAGCCAGTGGAAGAAATCGACCCGTGGCAAGGAATCGGGCACGGTGCGCCCCTCCTGGTTGACGTCGTCGCCCACCGAAGGAACATCCGGATCGTGGCAGATCAGCACCAGGGACTTGGCGCCTGCCGGCACGTCGTCCCAGGCGATGTGGGGACTGCGGTTGCTGGACAGCCTGACGTGGCTGGCCGGGTCGCTGACCGCAAACGCACATTCCGGCGGGATCACCCCGCCTTCGTTAAATGAATCGCTCCAGATACGCATATGCCCTCCCCTGATGCTATTGACCTGAATTCACGGCGGGGGTTTCAGCGCTGGATGCCGATCGGATCAACCTGCAGCCAGAAAGTCACCGGCCCGTCGTTGACCAGGCCGACTTTCATGTCGGCGCCGAATTTGCCGGTCTCGACAATGCCATGGCGGGACCTGGCTTGTCGCACGACATGGTCGAACAGGCGGCGGCCGTCTTCCGGCGCGGCCGCCGGCGAAAACGAGGGGCGCGTGCCCGATTTCGTATCCGCCGCGAGCGTGAACTGCGGCACCAGTAGCAGGCCACCCTGGGTATCGGTGATGCTGCGGTTCATCTTGCCGGCCTCGTCCGAAAATACCCGGTAGCCGAGCAGCTTGGCCAGCAGCGCATCGGCTTCGCGCTCGGTATCGCCCTTCTCGGCGCAGACCAGCACCATCAGGCCGGCTTGGATGGCGCCGACGACTTCGCCGTCGACGCGCACGCTCGCTTCGCTGACCCGTTGCAACAGGCCAATCATGCGAGCGTAATACGGGCGAACTTGCGCTTGCCCACTTGCATCACAAACGTGCCGGCTTCGACCTGCAGACCCTTGTCGCTGACCACGGCGCCGTCGATGCGCACGCCGCCCTGGTCGACCATGCGCATCGCTTCCGAGGTGGAAGCGCACAGACCGGCCTGCTTGAGCAGCTGGGCCACGCCCATCGGCGCGCCCGCCAGGCTTAGCTCCGGCACCTCGTCCGGGATGCCGCCCTTGGAGCGGTTGACGAAGTCGGCCAGCGCATCGTCGGCCGCCTGGGACGAATGGAAGCGCGTGACGATTTCCTTGCCCAGCGCCACTTTCGCGTCGCGGGGGTTGGCGCCGGCTTCGACTTCGGCCTTCAGCCTGGCGATGTCGGCGATCGAGCGGAAGGACAGCAGGTCGTAGTACTTCCACATCATGGTGTCCGAAATGCTCATCAGCTTGCCGAACATGGTGTTCGGGGCTTCGGTGATACCAATATAGTTGTTCTTGGACTTCGACATCTTCTCGACGCCGTCCAGGCCTTCCAGCAGCGGCATGGTCAGGATGCACTGCTGCTCTTGTCCGTAGTCTTTTTGCAGCTCACGGCCGACCAGCAGGTTGAATTTCTGGTCGGTACCACCAAGTTCCAGGTCCGCCTTCAAAGCGACCGAATCATAGCCCTGCATCAAAGGGTAAAGGAACTCATGCACGGCAATCGGGGTCCCACTCTTGTAGCGCTTGGTGAAATCGTCGCGCTCCATCATGCGGGCCACGGTGTAGCGCGAGGCGAGCTGGATCATGCCGCGCGCGCCCAGCGGGTCGCACCATTCGGAGTTGTAGCGGATTTCCGTGCGCGCGGCATCCAGCACGAGGGATGCCTGGCGGAAATAGGTCATCGCGTTTTCCTCGACCTGCTCCTTCGTGAGCGGCGGGCGGGTCGCGTTGCGGCCCGAGGGATCGCCGATCATCGAGGTGAAATCGCCGATCAGGAAAATCACCTGGTGGCCGAGGTCTTGCAGCTGGCGCATCTTGTTCAGCACCACGGTATGGCCGAGGTGCAGGTCGGGCGCGGTCGGGTCAAGGCCCAGCTTGATGCGCAGCGGGGTGCCGCTTTGTTCGGAACGCGCCAGCTTCTGGGCGAATTCGCTTTCGATCAGGAGTTCATCGACGCCGCGCTTGGTGATCGCCAGCGCCTCCTGCACCTTGTCCGTCAACGGGAGGGGGGCGGACACATTCACCGGGGCGCCCTTACCGGACGAAACTTGGGAAGTCATAGAATTCTTGTAGGAAATTGGCTAAAACGGTTGTAGGACCACATCTTTTGGTATAATTCACGATCCTTGTTCTGTTGCTTGTAGAAAACTTTACACAACGATAAGAAGCAAGGGTCCTGAAAGTTCAGCCGCAAATTTTAACTGATTGCATGAACCCTATACAGAAAATCACCCGTCAAAGCCTGCTCCAGCTGCTGCCACGAACCCGCAAGGCGCGCATTGTCAGCGCCGGCGCCGTGTTCATGAGCGTGTGCGCCTTCGGAGCCATCGGCGTGTCGCCGATTGCACCGGATGCTTCCGATCTTCCGGTCAAGTCGATCGAGCAAGACCTGGAAATGCCGAACCTGGCAGACCAGATCGCCGCCCTCCAGCAAGACGAGCAGCAGTTCATCCGCGAAGAGCGCATCCGCCCCGGCGATTCGCTCGGCTCCCTGTTCACCCGCCTTGGCGTCGACGACGCCGATGCCCAGAAATTCTTCCGCTCCGATAAAACTGCCCGCCGCCTGCTGTCGCTCAAGACCGGCAAGCGCGTCCAGGCGGAAACCGACGAGAATGGCCTGCTGCTGTCGATGCGCGCCACGATCACGGACGGCAAGAACGGCGATGCACGCCAGATCTCGGTCGAGCGCGAAGGCGACAAGTTCGTCGCCCTCGAGTCCCCGGCCAAGCTGGAACGCCGCGTCGAAATGCGTTCGCGCGAAATCAAGAGCTCGCTGTACTCGGCCACCGACTCCAACGTCGACGGCGGCAGCATGCCGGATTCGATCGTGAACCAGATGATCGAGATGTTCTCGACCAATATCGACTTCCGTTCGGACATCAAGCGCGGCGACCGTTTCAACGTCGTGTACGAAACCTTCTGGCTGGACGGCGAACTGGTCAAGACCGGCCGCGTGCTGGCCGGCGAGTTCGTCAACCGTGGCGTGGCTTACCAGTCGGTCTGGTACGAAGACCCGGTTACCAAGCAGGGCGGCTACTACACCCTGGACGGCAAGGCCATGAAGAAAGCCTTCCTGAAGTCGCCGCTGGAGTTCTCCCGCATCTCCTCCGGCTTCTCGATGCGCGTACACCCGATCTCGGGCAAGTGGAAGGCGCACAAGGGCGTCGACTACGCCGCCTCGACCGGCACCCCGATCCGCGCCGCCGCGGACGGCACCATCGATTTCGCCGGCAACAGCGGCGGCTATGGCAACCAGGTCGTCGTCAAGCACTGGTCGAAGTACAGCACCGCCTATGCCCACATGAGCCGTATCGCGCCGGGCATGCGCAAGGGCGCCAAGGTCAGCCAGGGCCAGGTGATCGGCTATGTCGGCTCGACCGGCTGGTCGACCGGCCCGCACCTGCACTACGAGTTCCGCGTTGCCGGCCAGGCCCAGAATCCGGAAAAGTTCAAGTCGCTGGCCCAGCAACCGCTGACCCCGGCAGAACTCTCGCGCTTCCGCATGGCGGCCGCCGAGATGAACCACCGCTTCTCGCTGCTCGCCCCGAGCGGCAACGCGATGGCCGCTCGCTAAGCCAGGCTGCCTCCTTCCAACGCCCCGCCGCATCGTCGATGCCGCGGGGCGTTTGCTTTCCCTCTTCCCCGATTCATGCAGCACGAATAACTTCCGCAAGATAGCAATATTTTTGCCACTGAAAAGCAATCCCAATGCTAGAGTGATCACCATAATCACAGCATAGGGAGGCAATCTTGTTCAGGCGCGTCGCGGTTTTGCTGCTCGTCTTCTTCAGTTGCTCGGCGAATGCCCAGCAGGCTTTCCCCTTCCATAACAAGCCGGGCGCTTACGCCGTCGGCTTCCGGACCGTCCAGCAAAGCGATCTCAGCCGCAGTTATAAAGGCAAGCCGCGTCCGATCCAGACCGCCATCTGGTATCCGGCCCGGAAAGGCGGCACGCCAATGCGCTATGACGACTATCTGCAGCTGCTGGGCTGGGACGACGACTTCACACGCCCGCCCGCCGAGCGCGAGAAGGTGCTGGCGGAGTGGCTGAAAATCGTCAACGAGGACAAGCCGGCCGCGGAAGTCGCCGCGGAACGCAGGGACGTGCTCTGGGCGGTACGCGATGCCAGGGCGCTGCCGGGCAAGTTCCCTGTCGTGATCTACTCACCGAGCATCAGCAGCAATGTGTTCGAAAACGCGGAGATGATGGAATACCTCGCCAGCCACGGCTATCTCGTGATCGCCAGCCCGGCGCTGGGCATCGAGGGGCGCTGGCAGAAGGACGACCTGGCGCATGCCGAGGCCCAGGCAGCCGACATCCGTTTCCTGGTCGACTACGCGCAGACCTTGCCCGAGGCCGATCCTTCCCGGCTCGCCGCCGCCGGTTTTTCATGGGGCGGCATGGCCAATGTGCTCGCCGCTGCCCAGGACGAGCGGATCAAAGCCCTGGTCTGCCTGGACGGCACGGTGCGCTACCGCCATGACATGCTCTCGAAAGTGCCTTACCTGAAGCCGGAACAGCTGCGCACGCCCCTGCTCTACCTGGCCCAGCGTCCGCCACCCTTCGAGCGCGGCCTGAAGTTCAAGCCGGACCACTCCGGCAGCATCCTCCTGAAGATGAAAGGCGCCGACGTCTGGCTGCTGACGATGTATGCAATGGAGCACTTCCACTTCGGCACCAGCTACCTGCGTCTCGATCCCCTGACCTTCGACGAATTCAGCCGCGAGGAAGTGGCGCAATCGTATGCCTTGAGCGCGCGCTATGTCCTGAACTTCCTGAATGGCGCACTGAAGGGGGACAAGGCCGGCTTCGACTACCTGATGAAGAAGCCCGAGCAGGTGGGCGTTGCGCCGCACACCGTCCACAGCCAGCACTTCCCGGCCAGCCTGTAGGTCCACGCCCTCCCGGCAGGCGCGAAGACATCACCTGGGTCGGCGTCTACACGGACGGCAGTGTGGCGCGCTACCGCGCCGGCCTGAAGGATCCGAAAGCGCCCTCGCCGAAGACCTCGGGCGGTACGCCGCGCAAGCTCATCGAGAACATCGTCCGTGCGCCGGAAGCACGCACCGAGACCTTCGAGAACGTGCGCATCGATACCGATGGCGAGATGGCCCAGGTGCTGTTCGACTACAGCTTCATGGTCGGCGACTACCGCAACAACTGGGGGAAGGAGAGCTGGCAGATGGTGCGCACCGAGAACGGCTGGAAGATCGCCGCGGTGGTGTGGTCGGCGGAAGAGAATCCGGAACCGCGGCCTAAAAAATAGACCGGCGGACGGCGCCCGCATCGTGGGGCGGGCGCCGCCCAGGCTTGACGCGACTCAGGCGGTAGCGAGCGAGAGGCGCGACGCGCCCTGGCCGCGCTGGCGGGAAGGGGCGTAAGCTCCCTGACCGTCGCCGACCACCTTGAAGGTGCTCACCAGCTTCGACAGGATGGCGGCCTGGTCCTGCATGGACGCCGCCGCTGCCGCCGCTTCTTCGACCAGGGCGGCGTTCTGCTGGGTGACGCCGTCCATCTGGGTGATGGCGGCGTTCATCTGCTCGATGCCCATGGCCTGCTCGGCGCTGGCGGAGGTGATCTCGGCCATGACGTCGGTCACGCGGGCGATGCCCTGCACGATTTCCTGCATGGTCGCGCCCGCTTCGTTGACCAGGCGTCCACCCGCGTCGACCTTGGACACCGAGTCCATGATCAGGGTGCGGATTTCCTTGGCTGCGGCGGCCGAACGCTGGGCCAGGTTGCGCACTTCGGAGGCCACCACGGCGAAGCCGCGGCCCTGCTCGCCGGCGCGTGCGGCTTCCACCGCCGCATTGAGCGCGAGGATATTGGTCTGGAAGGCGATGCCGTCGATCACGGCGATGATGTCGCCGATCTTCTTCGACGATTCGTTGATCGATTCCATGGTCGACACCACCTCCGACACGACGCTGCCGCCGCGTGCGGCGATTTCGGAGGCCGTTTGCGCCAGCGTATTGGCCTGGCGTGCATTGTCGGCATTCTGGCGGACCGAGCCGGTCAGTTCTTCCATCGACGAGGCCGTTTCCTCGAGGGCGCTGGCCTGCTGCTCGGTGCGTGCGGACAGGTCGAGGTTGCCGGTGGCGATCTGCTGCGAGGCCGTGACGATGGTCTCGGTGCCGGCGCGCACCTGGCTCACGGTGGTGAGCAGGCTTTCGTTCATCCGCTTGAGCGCGGCGAGCAGCTCGCCCACTTCATCCTTCGAGGCCGCCTGGATCTCGGCGGTCAGGTCGCCCGACGCCACCTGCTGGGCCAGGCCGACGGCACGCGCCAGCGGACGGGTGATGCTGCGGGTGAGCAGGAAGCCGAACACGGCGCCGCAGGCAAGCGCGATGGCGCCCAGCGCCATCAGCAGGTTGCGCGCGCTGGCCTGCAGCGCGTCGATGCGCTGGTTGGCGTCGGCGAACTGGCTTTCCTGGTGGGTGACTACTTCCTGCACGCTCCGCACGTACTTCTTCATCTCGGGCAGGAGCTTGTCGGACACGATGACCTTCAGCTCGGCGGCCTGGCCGTCCAGCATTTCCTTGCGCTTGAAGAGATTGTCGCGGACTCCGACATAGCGCTTGCGCTGCTCGGCAACTGCGGCCAGCAGGGCCTTGCCCTTCTCGCTTTCCAGGCGCGACTCGAGCTCCTTCTGGAGCTTGCTGACTTCGGCGCTGGTCGCCTTCATTTCCTTGTCGTAGTAGGCCTCGTCGTCCGGATCGCTGCTCTTGGCCTTGGCCAGCGTGCGCACGCTGTTGGTGGCGATCCCCTGCAGCCAGCTTGCCGCCAGCTTGGCGTCATGGTTCGTTTCCGCCATGACGGCCTTGGCCTCGGCAATGCGCCCAAGCTGCCACAGCGCCGTCGCCAGCATGATCGCCATCAGGACGAGGATGGCAGCGAAGGCGCTGCCGAGACGGGTGCCGATCTTGAAATTATTGAGGTTCATATTGTTCTCTACTCAAAAAAACGGGAGCAAGCTTGACCTGAAACAAGGTATGTTTCGAAACTCGTCAAGGTCTTAGAAACTTTACTCTAGAGAAGAATATTTGCCCTAGATAAATGCACTTTAATGGTGCTGACGTTGAGCGTCAGACAACATAAAGACGTTTATAAACAACGGCTTGTTATCATTTAATTAGCTTAGTTGGCGGAAAAATCTTGCCTATTAAAATAATTCAATGATTTCTCAGGCCATGAAATCGAAAGCCGACATCGGCGGTCCCTGCAGCATCCCGAACAGGGAGCTGGCGCCGCTGCCGGCTGCCGAATACTGCTGCATCAGCAGCATCGCCTGGCGGCTGGCCGTCTCCGTGATCTGGCTGCGCTGCGCGGCCAGGGTTTCCATGTCCTTCTCGAGCGCATCGGCCTGCTTGTAGAGGGCGCTGCCGGAGGCGAACTGGTCCGCCACCGCGCTGGAGAGCTGGTCGGCCACGCCGTCCGTGCCGTTGCTGAAGAATTTGGCGGCGCCTTCCGGATCGGCGGCGATGGCGGCTTTCAGTTTCGTCTCATCCAGCTGCAGCTTGCCGCCATTGACGGACAGGCCCATGCCGGCCAGCTTCGCGGCATCGACCTTGTCCAGGGCCCTGGCGATCTGCCCCTGCACCTGCTGCACGGCCGCGTTCGCATCCGCATCCTTGCCGCCGAGCTCGGCCAGGCTGGCGTGCATGACATTGAAGGTCTCGATCACGCCCCTGACGTTGCGGGTAATGGCCTCATTGGAACGCGTCACCGTCACATCCACCTTGCCGGTGGCCGTCAGGGCGAGCGCGACGCCGGGGATGGCGGCGTCCACATTATTGGTGCTGCTGGTGATGGACTTGCCGTCGACCGTGAGCCTGGCATCCTGGGGCGCCAGCTGCTGGCGCATGCCGCTGCTGCCGCCCGGCTCGTAGCCCAGGAGCGCCTGCAGCGCGGGGTCGCCCGCGACCTGGACCCGCATGCCATTCGCCGCGCCCGGCTTGCCGGACAGGCTGAGCGTGTAGCCCTTGCCGTCCTGGACCACTTTGGCGTCCAGGCCCGCTTCGCGCATGGCGGCGGCGATGCCCTCGAGCGTGTTGGCGCCGGAACCGATCTTCACCGTCGTCGTGAGCGTATTGCTGCCCTGGCCCGACTCGATGCGGATCAGGGTGGTGCCGCCGGCGCCCAGCGGCGTGTCCTTGCCCGGCAAGGCCCGGGTTGCCAGTTGCTGGGCCTGGGCCAGCTGCGCGACATCGATGCTGTGCGCGCCAGGCGCCGCCGTCCCCGATGCCAGCCGCGCGCTGACGCCCTTGCCGCTGCTCGTTGCCGCCATGTCGAGGGCGCCCGCGGCCACCTTGCCGGCGGAAGCGGCGAAGCCGTCGAGTGCCTGCGCGATCTTGCCGAGGTTCGACAATCGCGCCTCGTCGCGGCGCCACTGGGCGTCGATGGTTTTCAGGGCCGGGTTCTGGTTCATCAGCGACTTGGCCGCGGTGGCGTACAAGTCGGACACCTGGGCGCCGGCCTGGGACGTGAACAGGGAAGAGGGAATGGTCGTCATGCTGGAAAGTATGCCAACCGCGACCGCCGGTTATTCGAAGAAGCACACCGGTTTTCGCGGCCCAGTTTCCGCTTTTGCAAATCCCTGGCAAGCTTTCACTTTTCCGCCCGGCGGTTTAGACTGCCTTGCTGCATTCTATGGACCACGAGAACCCATGCGCGACACTTCTTCCCTGATCATCGGCCTGATGTCCGGCACCAGCCTCGACGGCGTGGACGGCGTCGTCGCCGATTTCGCCGGCGGCGCCATCCGCACCGTGGCGGCCGCCTTCACGCCCTTCCCGCCCGCACTGCGCAGCGAATTGATGGCCCTGCAGGCCGCCAGCGAGAACGAACTCGAGCGCGAAGCCCTTGCCGCCAACGGCCTGGTCCTGTGCTACGCCGACTGCGTGCGCCAGCTGCTGCCCCTCGCCAGCGGCCCGGTCGCGGCCGTGGCCGTGCATGGCCAGACCATCCGCCACCGCCCGGAACTCGGCTTCACGCGCCAGACCAACAACCCTGCCCTGCTGGCCGAACTCACCGGGATCGACGTCATCGCCGACTTCCGCTCGCGCGACATCGCGGCCGGCGGCCAGGGCGCGCCCCTGGTGCCGGCCTTCCACGAGGCCGCCTTCGGCAAGCCCGGCCTGGCGCGCGTGGTGGTGAACATCGGCGGCATCGGCAACATCAGCGTGCTGCACGGCGACGGCCGGGTGACGGGCTTCGATACCGGTCCGGGCAATGTCTTGATGGACTTGTGGATCGGCCGCCACCTGGGCAAGGCCTACGACGAAGATGGCGCCTGGGCTGCCGGCGGCGAGGTCGACCAGGCCCTGCTGGCCGCCCTGCTGGACGAGCCCTATTTCCGCCAGCCGGCGCCCAAGAGCACAGGGCGGGACCTGTTCCATGAACAATGGCTCGATGCGAAGCTCGCGCGCTTCGGCGACGTGGCGCCGCAGGATGTGATGACCACGCTCACCCGCCTGACTGCGGTGACGATCGCCGATGCGATCCGCGGCGAACATGCGGGGGTGGAGGCGGTGTATGCCTGCGGCGGCGGGGCCTATAACGCTACTCTGCTGCGCGGCATCGGGGAAGCGCTGGGCGGGGTGAAGGTGGAATCGACGGCGGCGCTGGGGATTGCGCCGAACCGGGTCGAGGCGCTCGCCTTTGCCTGGCTGGGCTACCGCTTCATGCAGCGCGAACCGGGCAATCTGCCGGCCGTGACCGGCGCGCGCGGGCCGCGCATCCTCGGTGCGCTGTATCCATCGTAGGGGTGATCTGGTCCAGTGGACCAGATCACGCTCCCCCGTCCGCGCGTTCAAATACACGATGAAATGAGGCACATCGTCCATTCGCCCGCTGGTTGAACGCGCGCACGGCAGACCCGTGCACCCTCCGAAAAGCGGAGCCCGAAAAAGGAACGGCCCGGATGAACCGGGCCGTCGACTGCCCGGCTTATCCGGGCTGCCTGGGGGAAGGTCAGGCGGAGAACGAGGAGCCGCAACCGCAGGTCGAGGTGGCGTTCGGGTTCTTGATGACGAACTGGGCGCCTTCGAGGTCGTCCTTGTAGTCGATCTCGGCGCCGACCAGGTACTGGTAGCTCATCGAGTCGATCAGCAGCTGGACGCCGTTCTTTTCCATCGTGGTGTCGTCTTCGTTGACGATTTCGTCAAAGGTGAAGCCGTACTGGAAGCCGGAGCAGCCGCCGCCCTGCACGAAAACGCGCAGTTTGAGGTCGGGGTTGCCCTCTTCTTCGATCAGCTGTGCGACTTTCTCTGCGGCGCTGTCGGTGAAGTTGATCGGGACTGGGATCGTGTCGAGGTCTTGCACTTCGGCGACTGCGGTCATGGGAATACTCCTGATGAATTTCGAATTGCGCCCATTATAGACCGTTAGCACGAGTCATGCTGCCGACCCGATCTCGGCGTCGGCAAGATGAAACACCGGCTCGCTGGCGGGTTCGTGGGTGAGTTTCCCGGTTACTAACGCCCCGCCGTGCATTTCAAGCAAACGGTAGTGGACATCACCATGTATGCGGCCTTTCGGCTGTAATTCAAGGAGTTCCGAGGAATGGACAGAGCCGGCGATGTAGCCGTTGACCACCAGGCTGGCGCAGCGCACCTCGCCTTCGATGCGCGCATGTTCCGAGACGATCAGCATGCTGTCGGCGCCGTCCGCCGCCACCACGTTGCCGTGCACCTCGCCGTCGATGCGCAGACCGCCGGTGAAGCAGAGGTCGCCCTCGATCCGGGCCGAGATCCCGACCAGGCTGTCTATTTCGCTCTTGGCTTGTCGACCGAACATGATTTTCCCCCGTCAAATGAGCCCCCGCCCATTGATCAATTTACCGTGCTCAACAACGGCGGCCTTGATCTAGATCGGGTCGGCAAGAAGCAAAACGGCCGCTTCGAAAGCGGCCGTTGTGTTTCAAAACGGAAAGAAAATTAAGGCAGCAGCGCGATCTGCTTCAGGCCGGTGGCTTCGTCCAGGCCGAACATGATGTTCATGCACTGCACGGCCTGGCCGGATGCGCCCTTGACCAGGTTGTCCTGCACCACCAGGATGACGACCGTGTTGCCGCCTTCCGGACGGTGCAGCGCCAGGCGCAGCATGTTCGAGCCGCGGGTCGAGCGGGTTTCCGGGTGCGAGCCGAACGGCATCACATCCACGAACTGACTGTCCTTGTAGGTATCCTCGAACAGGGCCTGCAGGGCCGCGTCGTCGATGTCCTTGGTGAGACGTGCGTACAGGGTCGCGTGCATGCCGCGGATCATCGGCACCAGGTGCGGGGTGAAGATCAGGCCGACTTTCTGGTCCGTGTAGCGCGCCAGCTGGGCCGAGGTTTCCGGAGTGTGGCGGTGGCCATGCACGCCGTAGGCCTTGAAGTTGTCGCTCGACTCGGAGAACAGCGTGCCGATCTCGGCCTTGCGGCCGGCGCCCGAGACGCCCGACTTGCAGTCGGCGATCAGGCTGCCCGCGTCGACCAGGCCGGCCTTGAGCAGGGGCACGAAGCCCAGCTGCATGGTGGTCGGGTAGCAGCCCGGGTTGGCGATCAGGCGCGCGCCCTTGATATCTTCGCGGTTCAGTTCCGGCAGGCCATACACCGCTTCTTCGATCAGCTCGGGCGCGGTGTGCGGGATCTTGTACCATTTTTCAAAGGTCGCCTGGTCCTTCAGGCGGAAGTCGGCGGCCAGGTCGATCACCTTCACGCCAGCCGCCAGCAGGGCCGGGGCTTGCGCCATGGCGACGCCGTGCGGGGTGGCGAAGAACACCACGTCGCATTGGGTCAGGTCGGCCTTGTCCGGGCTCGAGAAGGCCAGGTCGACGACGCCGCGCAGCGAGGGGAACATGTCGGCGACAGGCAGGCCGTCTTCCTTGCGCGAGGTGATCGCAGTCAGCTGCACGTCGGGGTGCACGGCCAACAGCCGCAGCAATTCCACGCCCGTATATCCGGTTCCGCCAACGATACCAACTTTGATCATGTTCTGTTCCTCGTGATGTAAGAATGACCTTTTCAGGACGAGGCTGCATTTTAACAGCGGTGAAAAATGCGTGCGCCCGCGGGGCTTTCAGGGAGCGTGCGCCTTCACGTACTTCGCGGCGTCGGCGTGCTGCGGGTCGATGGCCAGCACGCGGCGGTAGTTCGCCAGGGCTTGTTCCTTCTGGCCCGTCTTCGCCTGCATTTCCGCCAGGCCCTCGACCAGGAAGGCCTTGTCCGGATACAGCTGCGCACCGAGACGGAAGATCTCGCGGGCGCGCACGCAGTCGCCCCTGTTCAGGAGTTCCAGTCCCCAGGAAAACAGCTCGTCCTCGCTCAACTTGAAGCCAGGATATAGGCTCGTGAAACGCGCATAGCTGTCGACCGACTTGTCGAAGCCCTCCTGGGCGAGGCGCCGCACGAAGCTTTCCAGGGTCGGCGGGACCGCATCGGTCTTGCGGCGCACATCGAGACTCAGCATGCGCGGCGGTGCGCCGTTCGCGGCGGGGCTGTTGTTCAGGAAAGCCCGGCCGGCGGCGTCGTCCTTGAGATAGGCGTCGAGGAAGTGGCGGGTGTAGCGCGCCGCCCAGCTGTGCGCCACGGACACCTCGGCCCGCGTGTAGTCGCCGAACCAGTCGTCCGGCACGGTGCGCATGGCGAAGGACGAGAAACTGGCGTGGCGCATGGGCTGGAAGGATGCGATGTAGACATCGGAATACTTCATCTCGTTCATGAAGGAATACACCACCTTGTTCGGCATGCGCATATGCTCTTCGACGGTCCGGGGACGGGCGCCCAGGTAGAGCAAGGGCACGGTCACCCGCGCCGGCGTCACGTACTGCGCCGCCTCCTTGCCGCCGTCGACCAGCTTGCTCCAGTAGCGCAGCGAGCCGTCCAGGCTGACCAATGCCTTGATGCGGGCGTCCTTCGCCGCGGCGAACACGTTCGCGAGGCCGCCCCAGCTGAAACCGACCACCCCTACCCTGGCCGTATCGGCCTGCGGCAGGGTCGCGGCAAAACCGATCAGGTAAGCAATGTCGGCGGCCTGGGCCTCCGCGCCTTCCAGGTCGACCGTCATCGACCGGGTGCGCGCGCCGATCGATGCGCTGGACAGCACGATATAGCCCTGGCTGGCCAGGTATTCGCACAGGTCGGCGTTTTCCATGGCATTGGCGGAATAGCTGGGCGCATAGATCACCACGGGGAACTTGCCCTCCACGGGACGGGCGTCACGCACGGCGCGCATGGCGCCGGCCATCTCGCGCAGCACGGCCTCGCGGCGGCTGCCGGCATTGCTCTCGATGCGCGCGTCGGTCAGGCGCTTGACCTCCGCCGCATCCAGCGTAAAGGCATCCTCGGTCGCGGCCGTTTCCAGGTAGTGCCGGTAGCTCAGCGGCTTGCCGCCGCGCACCGCCGGATACCAGAGCAGGGTCTGGACCGGCCGCGCACGCTCGCCCTCCACCTTGTCGCCGGTGGCGAGGTCGATGTCGGCCTTGTAGAGACGGCTGCGGTCGTATTGCTGGATGAGCTTGAACCCGACGCCATGTGGACCGGGCGGGTTGGAGAGGGTGAAGGTGTCCGAGGCATGGCTGGCTGCGCTCGTGACGAGGAGGAAGGCGACAAACAGGCGTTTCAGTGGCATGGCAGGAATCACGTTGTCCAAGGAAAGGACATCCTGACCGCCAATTGTGGAGGAAATATGGTGCAAGCCGGGCGAAGGATATTTGCATGCAAGGCGAATATTGCAAATATCCTTTGCACCGAACTGACCGACTCAGGTCCCGGGCGTAATGGACTTGGTGACCTTGCCCTGCTCGTCGAGCATTTGGATCTCGGCCTTGCCGTCGGCCGACACCAGCAGCATCATGCGCACCCGGCCCTGTGCATCCTTGAGCTGGAGGCTCGAGGCCTTTTCGGCGGTATTGCCGAGCCAGACGCGGTTCTGCATCAGGCGTCCGCCATCGGCCAGCTTGTCCCAATAGGCGCGGCGCTCGGCCTCCGGCAGCTTGCGGCTCTCCTCGCGGAAGCGCCGTCCGTCCTCGAGCGAGCTGAGGCCGTAATACGGCACGTCGTTGATCTTGATGCCCGTCATTTGGTGCTCGGCGCTGTCATTGTTCATGAGCTGCAGGGCCTGGTCCTGGCGGAAGCGGTCGAAGGTCAGCGACAGGCCCGAGGAGATCTTGCCATCCGGGCCGATGCTGCCCTTCTGGATCAGGCCGCCGTTTTCCGTGCCTTCCTCATTGATGAACAACATGCCTGCAAAGCTGCGCCGGTCCGGACGCGCCCCTTCCTTGCCCTGCAGGAAGTCACCGGGGAACCGGGCCTTGTTGGACACGATGATGCGCTTGGTGCCATCCGGCTCCACGATATTGATGCGGCCGACAGTGATCTCGTCGAATGTCTCAATGCGCGCGGGGCCCTTGGCGCCGGTCAGGGTGACGACGGCGGCCAGGGCGGCGGCCATGGTGGTGGCGCCGGCAAGGAAGGTGCGAAGCTGGGACATGGTTTTCCTTTTTATTGGTGGATCAACGCTTGGACTTCAGGCGGCGCAGCCGCCATTCGATGAACAGGCCGGCGAAGCCGGAGACGAGCACGACCGCCCCCAGGTATTGCAGGATGCGGTTGCCCGGCGCCTGGACATATTCTTTGCGGACCAGCTCGAAACGGCGGTGCCCGCCTTCGGCCGGCTCGGCATAGGCCGCGCCGCGGTTCTCAGACCACTCCACGCTGACCGGCCGGGCCCGCGTCGACTGGAAGTCGGCCAGCTCGCGCGCCGCCTCCTCGTCGGTGATGACCTTCGCGGCCTGGCGCAGCGTGACGATCTCGCGGTGGGTCGCATGGATGTTGTCCGCCTCGCCGGCGCGGATCACGCCGGGCGATTGGTAGTGGTAGCGCCATTGGGAAAAGAAGATGCCGTCGTTCGCCGCCAGCATCATGGCGAAGCCCAGCACCCAGGCCCCGGCCGCGCCGAACAGCCAGCGCCTGCTGTGGTTCGCCTGGGTCACCGCCACCTGGGTGGTGAACTGGCTGACGGCCGGGATATGGCGTAGCGTGGTCTGCAGGACTTCCTCGTCCACGTCCTGCAAAAAGGTTTTTTCATCCATGCCGATGCCGGCCAGAATGGTGGAGAACATCTCGGCCGACGGGACGGATTTATCGTTCTCCAGCTTGGACAGATAGGACTGCTCGATGCCTGCCATCTGCGCGAACTGCGGCTGGGTGAGCCCTTTATCCAGCCGGACCTGCTTGAGTCTTTCGCCAAAATTCATGTGGAACTTTCCTGAACGTCAATGGAATGACCGTATTCTTCGGCATTCATGCAGGAATCGGAAGATGAATATGTGCGAATAACAATGAATTTGACGGTCCCGAGGCAAAAACGGGCCCGGAAAAACAAAAAGCCGCCCACCTTGCGGAGGACGGCCTTCCTGCAGCAGCGCCCGAAGGCGCCTGCTGGTGAAACGAATTAACGCTTCGAGAACTGCTTTGCGCGGCGTGCTTTACGCAGGCCGACTTTCTTACGCTCGACTTCACGGGCGTCACGGGTGACGAAACCGGCACGTGCCAGGTCGCCCTTGAGGCCTGCGTCGTAGTCGATCAGGGCGCGGGTGATGCCGTGACGGACGGCGCCTGCCTGGCCCGACTCGCCACCGCCGTGCACGTTGACCTTGATGTCGAAACGTTCGACGTTGCCGGTCAGTTCCAGCGGCTGACGGATGACCATCAGGCCGGTCTCGCGCGAGAAGTATTCCGATGCCGGCTTGCCGTTCACGATGATCTGGCCGGTGCCGGCCTTGATGAACACGCGAGCGACTGCACTCTTGCGACGGCCAGTGCCGTAGTTGTAGTTACCGATCATGTCAGTTCCTTAGAGGGTCAGTGCTTGAGGTTGCTGTGCTGCGTGCGGGTGCGAACCTTCCGCGTACACTTTCAGCTTCTTGATCATTGCATAGCCCAGCGGGCCCTTCGGCAGCATGCCTTTGACAGCCTTTTCCAGGGCACGGCCCGGGAAGCGCTGTTGCATTTTCAGGAAGTTGGTTTCGTAGATACCGCCCGGGTAGCCCGAGTGACGGTAGTAGGTCTTCTCGGTGGCCTTGGTGCCGGTCACGCGGAGTTTGCCTGCATTGACGACGATGATGTAGTCGCCGGTATCGACGTGCGGAGTGAACTCCGGCTTGTGCTTGCCGCGCAGTCGGAGTGCCACTTCGCTGGCAACACGTCCGAGGACCAAGTCCGTCGCGTCAATCACAAACCAGTCGCGCTGGACTTCATGGCCCTTAGCGGAAAAAGTTTTCATGTTGACTTCCTAATAGGTTAAATGCTCACTGTGGTGGTTCCGCCCTTGCTGCAGCGGACTCTTCCTTATTGTCTTCCCCGAGCAAAGGGAAAGCCCACGATGATAGCCGAAGAACAGGACTCCCGTCAACGCGCACCGGCCTTTGCTGTCGCATTTTCCATTCTTCACCAGGCCGCCTGTCATGCCGCATGAATAAGAACGTCTCCCGGTCGCATAATTTCGTGCTTCGTCGCAATTAACCCGTTGACCGCCAAAACGATGCCACTCTAGTATGGAACTGTCCTTTGAGGAGATTGTGTGAAGACAAGATCAATGTTCCGCCTTTCATTGCTTCCCCTTGCCGCGCTCTGGTTGACCGCCTCCGCCGCGAGCGCCGCTCCCACCGCCGCCACCCGCAGCTGCCACCTCCCCGGCGCGGTCGACGCCCTGCGCTGCGTCAGCATCGACGTCCCGCTCGACCATGCCAAGCCTGGAGGCGAGAAACTCAAGCTGCACGTCACCATCGCCCCGGCGCACCGCGCCGGCACCCGCGGCGACCCGCTGTTCGTGCTGGCCGGCGGCCCCGGCGAAGCGGGCAGCGACGTGGTCGGCGTGCTGTCGACGGCCTTCAGCCGGGTGCGCGCCACCCGCGACATCGTGTTCATCGACCAGCGCGGCACCGGCCGCTCGGGCAAGCTCGATTGCAAGAACAAGCCCGAACACGAACACATGACGGAAGACCAGCTCGAGGCCGAGCTGTTCGCCTGCATCGGCGCCACCAAGGCCTCCTGGGGCGCCTACACCACCGAGGCGGCCGCCCGCGACACCGAACTGGTGCGCCAGGCGCTCGGCTACGGCGCCGTGAACGTCTTCGGCGGTTCCTACGGCACCCGCCTCGGCCAGGTCTATGCCCGCCTGTATCCGTCCAGCGTGCGCAGCCTGATCCTCGACGGCGTGGCCGCACCCGACCAGGTGATCCCGGCCGCCGCCAAGGATGGCCAGGCCGCCCTCGACAAGATGTTCGCGCAGTGCGAGAAAGACGCCGGCTGCAGGAAGGCTTTCCCGCAGCTGCGCGCGGAATACGACGGCCTGGTGGCCAGGCTGGAAGCGGGCCCGATCAAGCTGTCGCTGCCCGACCCGCGCACCGCCCAGCCGATCACCCCGACGATGACGTCGGCGCGCTTCCTCGGCACCGTGCACAACATCCTGTACTCGCCGGCAGACGCGCGCCGCCTGCCCTTCCTGATCCACAACGCCGCCCAGGGCCGCTGGCAGCCCTTCATCGCGCGCCAGAACCTGGCGGGCGACTTCGGCATGCAGGGCAGCATCGCGATGCTGCTGCACTTCGCCGTGGTCTGCGCCGAAGACGTGCCGCGCATGACGCCCGAACTGCTCGCGCAGGACACCGGCAAGCTGGCGAAATCGCTGGCGGAGCAGATGCCGCGCATCTGCAAGGCGATGAACGTCCCGGCCGTGGCCTACAAGACGCCGACGCCGATCCAGGCCCCGGCCCTGCTGCTCTCCGGCGCCCTCGATCCGGTCACGCCGCCGCACCGCGCCGAGACCGCGGCCAAGTTCATGCCGCGCGCCCAGCACCTGGTGGCGGAGAACGTCGGCCACGGCGTCTCCCAGCTCGGCTGCGCGCCGCGCCTGCTGCGCACCTTCCTCGACAAGCCGCAGGACAAGCTGGACGCCAGCTGCCTGAAAGAGATCCCGCCCCCGACCTTCCAGCTCGGCAGCGCCGGCCCGCAACCATAAGGCAAACAACATGATTGAAGTCCACGATGTACGCAAGAAGTTCGGCGACGTCCAGGCGCTGGGCGGCGTCACCTTCACCGCCCGCGACGGCCAGATCACCGCGCTGCTCGGCCCCAACGGCGCCGGCAAGACCACCCTGCTGCGCACCCTGGTCGGGCTGCTCAAGCGCGACCACGGCAGCATCTCGATCGACGGCGTCGACCCGGAAAAGGACCCGATGACGGTGCGCCGCTCGATCGGCTTCCTGACCGACCAGTTCGGGCTCTACGAGCGCCTCAGCACGCGCGAATACCTGGCCTACTTCGGTGAGCTGAACGGCATGGAGCGTTCCGCCATCGGCAAGCGCATCGACGAAGTCTCCGAGCTGCTCGGCATGGAAGAGATCCTGGAGCGACGCAGCAAGGGCTTCTCGCAGGGCCAGCGCATCAAGGTGGCCCTGGCCCGCACCCTGCTGCACCGCCCGCGCCACCTGCTGCTCGACGAACCGAGCCGCGGCCTGGACGTGATGAGCACCCGCGCCCTGCGCACCGCCCTGAACGCGCTGCGCGCCGACGGCTGCTGCGTGATCATGGCGACCCACGTGATGCAGGAAGTCACCGCCCTGTGCGAGGACGTGATCGTCATCGCCGGCGGCCACACCGTGGCCCAGGGCTCGCCCGATGAACTGTGCCGGCGCACCGGCATCGCCAACCTGGAAGACGCCTTCGTCAACCTGGTCGGCACCGAGGAAGGGATCGCATGAAAGCGCGCATGAAATCGAAACTCTGGATCGTCCTGCGCAAGGAATTGCGCGAGACCCTGCGCGACCGGCGCACCCTGGGCATGCTGGCCCTGGTCTCCCTGCTCTACCCGCTCATGATCGGCCTGATCCTCCACCAGCTGATCGACAAGAGCACCAAGACCGAACGCGAAGGCATCGAACTGGCCGTGATCGGCGCCGCCAAGGCCCCGACCCTGATGGCCCAGCTGGGCCAGAAGAACATCACGATCAAGGACACGGCGCCGATGGAAGATGACGCCATCGGCCAGCTGCTGCATGCCAAGAAGACCGTGGCCGTGCTGCGCCTGTCCGATGACTTCGTCGAGAACTACCAGGCGATGCGTCCCGCGCGCGTCGAGGTGTGGTTCGACTCGGCTTCCGAGAACGGGGCGCAGCGCCGCGAGGTCGAAGAGGTGCTCGACGCCTACAGCAGGAACGTCGCCAGCGCGCGCCTGCTGGCGCATGGTGTCTCGCCGGCGGCGCTGGCGCCGGTGGTGGTGCAGCGCTACGACACCGGCACCAATGCCTCGCGCTCCGCGACCCTGATCGGCGGCCTGCTCGGCCTGCTCTTCCTGCCCGCCTTCATCATGACCATGTCCGGCGCGGTCGACAGCACCGCCGGCGAGCGCGAACGCCGATCGCTCGAAGTACTGATGGCCCAGCCGGCGACCACCTGGGAGCTGATCGGCGGGAAGATCCTGGCCGTCAGCCTGCTGGGCGTGGTCGGCGTCACCGTCGAACTGCTGCTGGGCCACGTCGTGCTCAAGTGGCTGCCGCTCGAGGAGATCGGCCTCTCGTGGAGCGTGGGCTGGGGCCAGATGCTGCTGGTCTGCCTGGTGACGGCGCCGCTGTCGCTGCTGGCCTCCGCGCTCTACGTGACGCTCGCCATGAACGCCAAGACCTTCAAGGAAGCCCAGACCATCCTGAGCATCGTGATGCTGGTGCCCTTCATCCCGAGCCTGGTCGTGTCCTTCATGGACCTCAAGACCGCGCAGTGGATGTACCTGGTGCCGATGCTGTCGAACCAGACCCTGGCCAAGGAACTGTCCAAGGGCGGCGACATCGGCTCCCTGCCCTTCCTGCTGACCTTCCTGTGCTCGGCCATCCCGGCCCTGCTGCTGGCGGCTTTCGCGAGCTGGCGCATGAAGACCGAGCGCTACGTGCTGGCAGTCTGATCTTTTGTAGGGAGGGCGGTCGTAACCCAGGCCACTGGCCTGGGTTACCCCACGCGTCCAACGAACGTCGCTTACAATAATCCGCTAACGAAACCCGCGGAGAATGCACATGGAAGTGAAAGTCAGCTGGAACGGCCCTTCGGGCATGAGTTTCCGGGCCGAGACCGGCAGTGGCCACATGGTGGCGATGGATGGCGCGCCGGACGGCGGCGGCCACAACCTGGCGCCGCGTCCGATGGAGATGGTCCTGGTCGGCACCGGCGGCTGCACCGCCTACGACGTGGTTCTGATCCTCAAGCGCGGCCGCGAGGATGTGCGCGGCTGCGACGTCACGCTGCAGGCCGAGCGCGCGGAGACCGAGCCGAAGGTGTTCACGAAGATTAACTTCCACTTCACGGTCACGGGCCGCAACCTGAAACCAGCGGCGGTGGAACGCGCGGTGACGCTGTCGCACGACAAGTACTGCTCGGCGTCGATCATGCTGGCCAAGACGGCGGAGATTACCCACTCAATCGAGATCGTCGAGGTTTGAGGATTGCCCCAGCCAGCGCTGCGTCTTGCACTGCTGGCTTATAGACCGTCATGGGCGCCACTGGCGCTCATGAATTCCAGCGCACGAAGTCTTAGCTCTGTTTCCCAAACTCCATTGCACCAGCTCCGAATAGGATAGTTCCAAAACAGGGCAGGAAGAAACGGAATCAGCTGGAAAAAAAGCCATCCAACCATCAGCGCGATCGGTAGCGCAAGCAACGATCGCTGAAAGTTCAACTGAATCTGGGCCTTTCCACCGCAGTGTGGACACACGCCATTCTGCAGGCAGTTCTTCTTGTCTCAAGCAAAACCAAGCTGCTTTTCACAGTGCGGGCATTTCAGATCTACCAATTTGTACTTCATATCCACCTTATTGTGCCGGCTTTGCCCAGCATACAGAATTCACTAACTGCAGGAAAAATCGGAAGCCGTAACGCGGACGCACGCTGTCGGTGGCGACGCGGTAATAAGCCGCATGTCGCAACGCCCAACGGCTGTCGTATTCCTCGCGCGCGATCGCCAGGTCGTCGGCGAATTCGCCGTCGTCGATTTCCTGTATCAGGGGAGCAGCCCACCAAGGCAGCCAATGAGTCGGGCCACTTCGAACGATCAGGTAACACTGCCCGTCCACCCTTGGCAACGGGCCAGGCCCTGTAGCGCAGCATTCCCAGGGCCGTACCATTCGAACGAAGCAGCATCAATTTGGCGGGCTCGCCGCCACCGACTTTCATCGAATGCTGTCCAACGCCCGAATCTCCCCTATTCGTGGTTCCGTCAGCCAGAGCGAGTCCACCAGCGAAAACACTTCGTTCGCTATTGGCGTCCCTATAACCTCTATGCGCTCGAGTGCACGACCACAAAGAGTACGATCATCAGCCCGTCTCCCTTTGCCGCTAACTACCATGAACGATCCGCCACCAGAGCGAGGTTGGTACAACAAGGAAACCAACACGCGATCATGTGGAGTAGCGTCCTCTCCCCATGGCCCCAGGACAAGATCGAAGTTCGGCATGTGCTGTGGTTGACCGACTGTCCACTGCACAAAGTAGACAGCTTTTGTTCCTGATGAGTCGCCGAGATCGCCCCAGATTGTTTTGGATTGCTTGCCGCAGCAGTCGCAATCGCCTGTTGACTCGTTCCAAAAGTTCGCCCGTACGATATCGTCGTCATTCATGGATATTCCCTATTGATACCGATGTACAAACTCCACTTCTGGGCCGAACTCGGACAATTGCATAGCTCAAGGTGGAAACAACGTATCAAGGCATATTCTGAGACGTCGTTAGGCCAATTTAATCCAACGTCCAGACGTATTCCAGCAGGACCCATTCTTTCTTGAGCTGGCCATCTTGCGGCGCGACCGCAAGCTTGCAACGAGCAGTTGCCTCCAAGGCAGCTTTGTCTTGCATTTTGTGCCCGCTCGACTTGACGATCTCTTTCTTGAGCACAGTTCCATCAGTGTCAATCAGAAACTTCATTGTCACCGTTCCGGTCATTTGTCTTTCGATCGCTTCGCGGGACCATGCCGGTCTTTTGCAGGGCATGACTGGCATTGCCGAGCGAAGCTTGGGGAGCGCACCAACCTGCTCGGAGACGCCGCTGCTGGGTGCGGTGTCCGTTTGTGCTTTACAAGGGAGCGAAATGATCGCTGCAGTGATAACGAAGCAAGATAAGCCTCGATACAGGATGGTTTGCATATCAGTGAGAAGCTCAAGGTTGGCTACGGCAGCGGGTTTCCTACGTAGCACCCTTCAAGGGCGCTGAGCCAAGCATAGCAGCTTCTTCTAGCTCAATAATCGCGGACTGTCACAGAGGCCGCAAGCGACCGGAAGCGGCCTGCCATTGAAGAGCATGCGGCTGAGCTATCGCATCAAATCCGATACGCCGTCGTCGTCATCACCTTCGACATCGCCTTCATCAACACCCTGACCGGCAGCGGCGTCTCGGCCGCCCCCAGCGCCTGCGCCGATGCGCCGTGGGCGATCTCGTCCACCCGCATCTGCTCGACGATGGCGCGCGATTTGGCATCCTGCGGCGGCAAGGTTGTGAGGTGGCTGTTCAGGTGGGCTTCGACCTGGCGCTCGGTCTCGACCACGAAACCGAGACTCTGCGGATCGCCCAGCTTGGCGGCGATGCTGCCCAGCACGTAGGAACCGGCATACCAAAGGGGATTCAAAACACTCGGCTGCGAGCCGAGTTCGGCCAGCCGTTCGGCGGTCCAGGCCAGGTGGTCTTCTTCTTCGCGGGCCGATTTTTCGAACTGGGCGCGGATCGCCGGGCTCTTGCCGAAGCGCGCCTGCGAGTCGTACAGCGCCTGGGCGCAGACTTCGCCGACGTGGTTCACCCGCATCAGGCCCGCGCTGTGGCGGCGTTCTTCATCCGAGAGTTCGCAGTCGGTCGCATGCGCGCCGGGGTTCGGGCGCGAGGACGATGCCACGCCGCCGACCACGCGCAGGGCCTTGTCGAAACCGGTGATCAAGCTGTCGAAGGGGGTATGGGAACGGTAAGCGCTCATGAGGATGGCCGATTCGATGACGAAAACGCCATTATAGGCCTTGCGCGGCCTTGCGCTGCGCCACCCAGTCCGCCAGCGGTCCGGAAGGATCCAGCCCCGAAATATTCTTCGCCACACCCAGGTTCAGCTCGAGCAGAAATGGAATCGATTCAGCCGGCACTTCCGGGCAGTGGCGCCCGAAGGCATCCTGGAAACGCGCGGACTGCACGGTCGGCATCACCTTCTCCCCGCTCATGAACTGCAGCACGCTGGCAATGCTGTGGCCCTTGCCCAGCGTATGGTAGATGAAGCGGTTGAAGGCGCGGTCGACCTTCTTGAAATCGATGGTTTCCTTGGTCATCAGGCCGGCCAGGTAGACCAGGCCCAGGCCGACCCGGAACCAGTCCGTCGCCTCGGCCCGGCTATGGGCCTCGCGCATCAAGAGCAGCAGTTTGTCCTGGAGGGCCTCGTTCATCCTGCCATTATCCATGTTTCCGCCTATGTTTCCACAGATAAACTTCCGAATATTTACAAGTGGCAAGTCCTGATGCGTTCTATCACCGGATTATGCAGTCCAGCCCATCAAACCGCCCGTGCGTCGCAGAGTCGCCACAGCTTGCGTGACAATTTAATACAATGCAAGTGTTGATAAGGCTGACACGGGAGGACCGACGGGTCCGCAGGAGCATGGCATGGAACTGAAAATACGCAATCTGTCGAAGACCTACGCCAATGGCGTGGTCGCGCTCGACCGCGTCACGCTCACCATTCCGGCCGGGATGTTCGGCCTGCTCGGCCCCAACGGCGCCGGCAAATCGACCCTGATGCGCATCCTCGCCACCCTGCAGGAATGCGATTCCGGTTCGGTGTTCCTGGACGATATCGACGTCCTCGACGAAAAGGACGAGGTGCGCCGCATGCTCGGCTACCTGCCGCAGGACTTCGGCGTCTACCCGAAGGTGACCGCCTACGAACTGCTCGACCATTTCGCCCAGCTCAAGGGCCTGTCGCACAAGCACCGCCGGCGCGAAGTCGTCGATGGCCTCCTGCAGCAGACCAATCTCTGGGAAGTGCGCAACCAGCGCCTCGGCACCTTCTCGGGCGGCATGCGCCAGCGCTTCGGCATCGCCCAGGCCCTGCTCGGCGACCCGCGCCTGATCATCGTCGACGAGCCGACCGCGGGTTTGGACCCGCAGGAACGGGTGCGCTTCCACAACCTGCTGTCGGAGATCGGCGAGGACAAGACCGTGATCCTGTCGACCCACATCGTGTCCGACGTGGCCGACCTGTGTTCGAACATGGCCATCATCAACAAGGGCCACGTGCTGCTGTGCGGCGACCCGCAGGACCTCACCTACGAGATCGAAGACTATATCTGGGCGCGTTTTGTCACGCGCCAGGAGCTGCCGGTGTTCCAGAAGCGCCATCAGGTCATCTCCACGCGCCTGCTCACCGGTAAAACCCTGATCCACGTGTATGCCGAGAGCGATCCGGGCGACGGCTTCGAGCCGGCCCGCGCCAGCTTAGAGGACGTGTACTTCGCCACGATCGCCGGCCGCTTCGCCGACCGCGCTGAGTCGGCAGGGACCTGTTAGTCCATGCGGCTGCTCTTCGCCATCGCGCGCTTCGAGGCGGGACAGCGCCTGCGCCTGCTGTCCACCTGGATCTACTTCGGCATGTTCCTGGCCCTGGCCATGCTGTGGATGGCGGCGGCGGGCGGCGTCTTCCGCGACGCCATGGTGACCTTCGGCGGCCTCCTGCTGATCAACGCCCCGCGCCAGATCGCGCTGACCGCTTCCTTCCTCGGCTGCTTCGGCGTGGTGGTGGTGGCGGCCGTCATGGGCCGCTCGGTGCAGCAGGACTTCGAATACGAGACGCAGCACTTCTTCTTCAGCGCCCCGATCCGTAAGCACCACTACGTGCTGGGGCGCTTCCTCGGGGCCTTCGCCACCCTGGCCGTGATCCTGTCGAGCATCGTGCTGGGCGCCTGGCTCGGCACCCTGATTCCCGGCATCGAGCCGGACCGCCTGGGGCCGACGCCGCTGGCGACCTGGATCCTGCCCTACCTGTTCACGCTGCTGCCCAACACCTTCATCTTCGGCGCCCTGTTCTTCGTGCTGGCCGCGCTGTCGCGCCGCATGCTGCCGGTCTACGTGGCCAGCATCGTCATGATGGTCGGCTACATCGTCGCGCCCTCGCTGGCGCGCGACCTCGACTACAAGACCCTGGCCGCCCTGATCGACCCCTTCGGGACCACGGCCCTGATCCGCCTCACCGAGTACTGGCCGATCGCCGAGCGCAATACCCGCCTCGTGACTTTGGAAGGCGTCTACCTCGTCAACCGCCTGGTCTGGATCGGCTTCGGCCTGGTGGTCCTGCTGCTCGGCTACTGGCGCTTCCAGACGGTCGGCAACGTCGATCCGCGCAAGCGCCAGGGCGCAGCGATCGTCGCCGACACCCCGCCGCCGCTGTCGCAGGCCGCCGTCGATACCCGCGAAGCGCCGGACTTCCAGCACCGCAGCCTCACCATCCTGCTGGGGAAGTCGGCCTGGTACAACCTGCGCGAAGCGACCAGGAACGTCTACTTCCTGGCCCTCGCCATCGCCGGCGCCCTGATCCTTGCCGCCAGCTCGATCGACCTGGGCAGCATCTACGGCACCAATACGCAACCCGTCACCTATATGGTGCTGGACCTGATCCGCGGCGTCTTCGAACTGTATATGCTGGTGGTGACGACGCTGTTCGCCGGCGAGATGATCTGGCGCGAGCGCGAGGCGCGCATGGCGCAGATGCTGGACGCCATGCCGGCGCCGACCTGGCTGCCGCTCGCCGGCAAGTTCCTGGCCCTGGTCGGCCTGCAGGCCGTGCTGCTCTTCATGGCCATGGTGGTGGGCATGCTGGTCCAGCTGTTCAAGGGCTACTTCGGCCTCGAGCCAGGGCTGTACATGCGCGTACTGTTCACCGTGCTGCTGCCGCAGTACGCGCTGCTGGCGGCGGTGGCGATCGCCATGCAGGTGGTCGTCAACAACCGCTACCTCGCCTACTTCATCCTGATCGCCCTGTATCTCGTGGCCGGCACCGCGCGCGGCTACGGCTACGACCATCCCCTGCTCAGCTACGGCGTGTGGCCGCAGACCACCTACTCGGCGATGAACGGCTTCGGCCACTACCTGGTCCGCGAGCGCCTGTTCCAGCTCTACTGGTCGGGCCTGGCGCTGATGCTGCTGGTTGCGGCGCGGGTGCTGTGGGCGCGCGGCGTCGACGACACCTGGCGCGAGCGCCTGCGCCTGGCGCGCCGCAACCTCTCGCGCACCGTGCTGGCCGGCTTCGCCCTGGGCCTGCTGGTGTTCGCGGGCACCGGCGCCCTGCTGGCCTGGGAGCTGCATGCCGGCGACTACCAGACCAGCGCCCAGGTCGAGCGCCAGCGCGCCGAATACGAGCTGCGCTACCACCGCTACGCCAGGCTCCCCCAGCCGCGCATCACCGACGTCAACCTGCAGGTGTGGATCGAACCCGAACGCCGCGCGCTGCAGGTGAAGGGCTTCTACCAGCTGGAGAACCGCAGCGGCGTGCCGCTCACCGACATCGTGCTGTACCAGCAGCGCGGCGCCACCCTGAAGGCACGCTTCGCACAGAACGCGCGCCAGGTGGCGGCCGACCCGGCCCACGGCTTCTACCACTACCGCCTGGCCCAACCGCTGCAGCCGGGCATGCGCACCGCCCTCGAATTCAATATCGCCTACAAGCCGGGCGGCTGGCTCGGCATCGGCCGCGACACGCCGGTGGTGGGCAACGGCAGCTTCTTCACCAACGAGGTGCTGCCGCGCATCGGCTACCAGCGCAGCATCGAACTCACCGACGACCGCGACCGCAAGCGCTTCGGCCTGGGCCCGAAGGACCCGCTGCCCGCACGCGGGGACGCGGCCGGGCGCACGCGCAACTTCCTCGGCCAGGACGCCGACTGGATCAATTTCGACGCCGTGGTCGCCACCAGCCCGGACCAGATCGCGATCGCCCCGGGCACCCTGGAGCGCGAATGGATGGACAAGGGCCGGCGCTACTTCCACTACCGGATGGACAAGCCGATCCTGAACTTCTACGCCTTCCAGTCGGCCCGCTACGAAGTGCGCCACGACCGCTGGGAAGACGTGACCATCGACGTCTACTACCACCCCGGCCACGACTGGAACGTCGAGCGCATGATCCGCGGCGCCCAGGCCAGCCTCGATTACGCCTCGCGCCATTTCGGCCGCTACCAGTTCCGCGAACTGCGCATCGTCGAATTCCCGCGCTACGGCCAGTATGCCCAGGCCTTCCCCGGCACCATCCCCTTCTCGGAAAGCGCCGGCTTCATCGCCCGCATCGACGACGATTCGCCGAAGGACATCGACTACCCCTTCTACGTGAGCGCCCACGAGGCGGCCCACCAGTGGTGGGGACACCAGGTGGTGGGCGCGGATACGCGCGGCGCCACCGTGCTGTCCGAGAGCCTGTCCGAATACACCGCGCTGATGGTCATGAAGCGCGCGGTCGGGGCCCAGAAGATGCGCCGCTTCCTGCGCTACAACCTGGACGCCTACCTGATGGGCCGCGCCGTCGCGCGCCGCCCCGAGCTGCCGCTGGCGGAGAACGAAAACCAGGGCTACGTTCACTACCGCAAGGGCAGCCTGGCCCTCTACCTGCTGCAGGACCTGCTGGGTGAAGACGCGGTGAACGGCGTGCTGCGCACCCTGGTGGCCGAGCATGCCTTCAAGGGCGCGCCATATCCCTCCGTCGACGCGCTGGTGGCCGGCCTGCGCGCGGTCACCCCGCCGGACAAGGCCTACCTGATCGGCGACCTGTTCGAATCCATCGTCCTGTACGAGAACCGCGCGGTCGGCGCCAGCGCGCGCCAGCGCCCGGATGGCAAGTACGAGGTGACGATCAGCGCCCACGCCGGCAAGGTGCGTGCCGCCGCGGCGGGTGAAGAGCAGCCGATGGCCTTGCGCGACTACATCGAATTCGGCGTCGACGACCGCAACGGCAAACCCCTGGTGCGCGAACGCCACCTGGTGGACAAGGCCGGGCAGAACATCACCCTGGTGGTCGACGCGCGTCCGGGAAAGGCCGGGATCGACCCCGATAACAAGTTGATTGATAGAAAACCAACGGATAACATGGTTCCTGTCGACAACCTTTGATTCCCAAGCTATTATTTCAAAAATATTTCTGGGGGGACTAGCATGTCGAATCAGGTTGCCGAGATCGCCGAGAAGATCCAGCTGCTGAATGCGGACGACAAGCACGCGCTGCTGCGCATGCTGCTCCAGGATATCGATGGTCCCGACGAGGATGCCGACGAGGCCTGGCGCAACGAAGTGGTGCGCCGCGTGAAGGCGATCCGCAACGGCGAGGCGGCCATCCGCGCCCTGCAGGAGTGGCAGGAATAAATACGGAACGGCGCATCGCGCGTCGATCTTGAAAAACCGCGGCTCTCACCGCGGTTTTTGCTTTTCAGGCCCGCCAGGATTCCTCATGAAACGACGCTCCCTTCTGCTGCTTCCACTGTCTTTCGGCTTGCCCGCGCTGGCCGGCGGCCCGCAGCAGCTTCCCCTGACCGACAGGCTGGCGGCGCTGCAGAAACGCTCGCTGCTGCCGGGCTTCGCGGTCGCCGTGGTATCGAACAAGAAGGTGCTCTACCAGCGCGGCTTCGGCCTGGCCGACGTCGCCGGCCGGCGTGCGTACACCGAGGAGACCGTGCAGAACGTCGGTTCGGTCAGCAAGACCGTGGTCGGGGTCGCGCTGGTCAAGGCCATCGAACTCGGCTACTTCGGCCTGGACACCGAGATCGAGCGCATCCTGCCCTTCAAGGTGCGCAATCCGCACCTGCCCGGCGCGATCACGGTGCGGCAGCTGGTCACGCACACCTCCTCCATCGTCGACGACGAGGACATCTACGGCCACGCCTACACCATCATGCCGGACGCGGACAGGAAGGGCCCGCTGTACAAGGCCTTCGAGCGCGACTCCACGGTGCCGGGACGGCGTGACGCCTCCCTGGGCGCCTTCCTGAAGAACTACCTGTCGCCTGGCGGCGCCCGCTACCGCAAGAGCAACTTCGCCAAGGCGGCGCCGGGCAGCACTTACCACTACTCGAACATCGGCTCGGCGCTGGCCGCCTGGCTGGTCGAGCTGAAAAGCGGCATGGGCTTCGACGCCTTCACCAGGCGCCACATCTTCGAGCCGCTCGGCATGCATGCCACGCGCTGGCATGCCGACCCGGCGCTGGCCCAGCGCCAGGCCAGCGTCTACGACCACAAGGGACGGGCGTATCCCCGCTATGGGCTGGTGACCTATCCGGATGGGGGCCTGACGACCTCGGTATCCGACCTGGGACGCTTCCTGATGGCGATGGTGGATGGCTTCCACGGCGGCGCCGGCATCCTGAGCAGGGCCGGATTCGCCCTGCTGTTCAAGCCGCAGTTTCCGCCCGATGCCCTGCCCGCCGGCAGCCCGCCGGGGGAACCGAACAGCGGCGTGTTCTGGCGCATCCGGAAGAACGGCCAGGTCGGCCATACCGGCAGCGACCCGGGCATCACGGCCTTCATGTTCATCGATCCCGCCAAAGGGACCGGGCGCATCCTGATGACGAATACCGAATTCGGCGACGCCGAGGGGAACGACGATCCGCGCGTGGTGCAGCAGGTGCGCGAGATCTGGTCTGCACTGGCCGAGGTGCGCTCGTAGGGTGGACGGCTATACCGCGATGCTCGAGGGGCATGCGGCGAGGACGCCGTCCGCGCGTTCAGATCCCATACATGTAGAGGTGTCGTCCATTCATCAGCCGGTCGAACGCGGGGACGCCGAAGCCCGCCACCCTACAAAGCTCAGCGGGCCCAGTAATCCAGCACCAGCGAACGCGCCAAGCTAGCGCCCAGGGTTTTCACGAACGCCTCGTGGGCCGGGTGCACCAGGTAGCCGTCGCGATCCTCGTTGCTCGCAAACGTCAGGGTGAAGCAGTGGGTAAAACCGTCGTTCAGTCCTTCCGGGCTGACGTTGGTGCCCCATTCGAAGGACACGATGCCCGGGATCTGGCCGGGGAGCCGTGCGAAATCGGCGACGACGGCGTCGACCGCTTCCGCGCTCGCATCATCCTTGAACGAGAACAGCACGACGTGGCGCAGCAGGGCATCGGCAGGCATGGGTTTTCCTTTTTACTTGGCGGGTCAGCGCGCCCAGGCGAGCGCCTTGAGGTATTCGGGACTGTTCGAGATCGTATTATGCCCCGCCCCATCGATCACGCGCATGGTGGCGACATTCGGGGAGAAGCGCGTGAGCAGCTGGTCCGCGCTGTCGCGCGGGATGATCTCGTCGTTTCCCGCGACCAGCAGGAGCGTGGGCGCCGTCACCTTCGGCGCATGGCGCCAGGAATCGTAGCGGTCGCGCAGCAGCCAGCGCACCGGGAAATACGGGAACTGCCGGGCCGCCAGGTCGCGCAGGCTGTCGAAGGGCGTGACCAGCACCAGCCGGCGCACCGGGCGCTGGGTGGCCAGCTGCACGGCCACGCCCGTGCCCAGGCTGCGTCCGACCACGACGATGTCGCCGTGTTCCGGCGCGACCTTGTCGAACAGCGCCAGCGCGTCGTGCACCAGCTCTTCCTCGGCCGGCTTGCCGGTGCTGCCCGCATAGCCGCGGTAATGCAGCAGGTAAAGGGCGCGGTCGGGATAGGCGGCGTCCAGCAGCGGCAGGCTTGCCGAGACGTCTTCGGCGTTGCCGCCCAGGTAGATCACCGCGCCATGCCCTTTCGCGGGCCGTTCCGACACCTTCAGCGAGGCGCCGGGCGCCTCGAGCGTCGAGGTATGCGGCGCGGGGAAGGCCGCGCCGGCGGGCGGGTAGTAGATCAGGGAGCGCTGCATGACGAACAGCGCGAGGCAGGCGGCAGCATAGGCGCCGAGCGCCAGCATGACGAGGAACACCAGGAACTTCTGCATCGGTCGGGGCTACTCTTTCAGCTAATGCGGGTCATGCGGTGTACGTATTGCTGCTCCTTGCCCTCGGCCGTCCAGTACTGGACGGTTTCCAGCGTGCTGTCATCCAGGCGCCGCCAGGTGAAGCGGCTCGGCGCGTTCACCGGTTCGAATTCCGCGAAGCCGGGCGCTATGCGCGAGGCGCGCCAGCTGTATTCGTTCCACTGCGAGACCACTTCGCCGTCCCGGAACGTGATGGTGGCGCCGTCGCTATGCCCAGAGAAGCTGGCATCGTGAAAGCTGCGTAACGTGAACACGCCGGGCTCGGGACGCTCGTACTGCTCGAACAAGGCCTTGCCCTGAGGGGTCTCGCCTCGCCAGCGCCCTTCCAGGAACTGCAACTGCGCAAAGTCGTCCATGCTGAACATCGCAAACCTCCGTGAGTGGATAGGCCGCGGCGCCGCGCGGCTCGTCAGTGTAGCGGGCTTTCCTGCCGTACCGCGCGTGATTCGCGTGCCAGCCTTTCCCTCACCATCTCGCGCGAGACCTCGTTCTCGTAACAGATCGGAGCATAGCCGCCTTTCTTGCTCCACGCACTGCGTCCACCACAGGAACTTCCGTTACGCGTGACATTGTAGGGGCAGGGGCACCTGCCGGGGTAGGCGGCAATCGACTCTTCGACGATCTGGCGGCGGATCTCTTGCTCGCTCGGCGCTTTACGGGTATCGGCGTCGGCCGGGAAAGCCAGGCCCATGCAGCACACGAGAAATGCTGCACGTAGCCACGCCGTCGTCAAACGGTCTCCACGACGGTGCCGGCGGTCTGCGCATCCTGTGCGCGAACCGCAGGCTTGCGCAGTGACGTGCGGGCTGCCGTGGCACTTGCCTTTGGCGCCGCCAGCCGCCGCGCAGGCGCGCCTGCTTGCGGCGCCGAAGCCAGCTGGAAGGTACCCACCAGCCGCGCCAGCGCGGCCGCCTGCTCGCGCATGGCTTCGGCCGCCGCCGCCGCCTCCTCGACCAGGGCCGCGTTCTGCTGCGTTCCCTGGTCCATCTGCACGATCGCGCCATTCACCTGCTCGATGCCTGCGCGCTGCTCTTCGCTCGCGGCGGCGATCTCGCCGATGATGTCGGCCACCCGCTTGACGCTCTGCACCACCTCTTCCATGGTGCTGCCGGCCTGGTCGACCAGGCGCGAGCCCGCGTCCACGCGCTCCACCGAACTCTTGATCAGTTCCTTGATTTCCCTGGCCGCGGTGGCCGAACGCTGCGCCAGGTTGCGCACCTCGCTTGCCACCACCGCGAAGCCGCGCCCCTGCTCGCCGGCGCGGGCCGCTTCGACCGCCGCGTTCAGGGCCAGGATGTTGGTCTGGAAGGCGATGCCGTCGATGACGCCGATGATGTCGCTGATCTTGCGCGAGGCTGCGTTGATCGAGGCCATCGTCGTCACCACCTCGGACACCACCTCGCCGCCGCGCAGGGCGGTGTCGGCGGCGCTGGCGGCCAGCTGCTTGGCCTGGCGCGCGTTGTCGGCGTTCTGGTTGACGGTCGAGGTCAGTTCTTCCATCGAGGATGCGGTTTCCTCCAGCGCGCCGGCCTGCTCTTCGGTGCGCTGCGACAGGTCCTGGTTGCCGGCCGAGATTTCGTGGGCGGCGGTCTCGATGGTGGTGGTGCCGGCGCGCACCTGCGACACGATCGACACCAGGGAGGCGTTCATGGTCTTCAATGCCGCCATCAGTTCGCCCGCCTCGTCATTGGTACGCACCTTGACCTCGGCGGTCAGGTCGCCCTGCGCGACGCGCCCGGCCAGGGTGACGGCGCGGCGCAGCGGAATGCTGATGTTGCGGCCCAGCTGGTAGGCCATGAAGACCGCCAGCACGGCCGCGATCAGGCCGCCGCCGACCAGGGTGCGGCGCATGGCCGACTTGCGCGCCAGCACGTCGGACTCGCGCCCGGCCAGCAGTTCCCCTTCGTGCGCGCGCAGCTGCTCGACCAGGCCGCGCATCGCGTCCATGCCGGCTTTGCCTTTGCCGGCCTGCACGGTGGCGACGACCTGGGACAGGTCGCCGTCGACCGCCGCGCGGCGCTGGGCGATCACGGGATCGATCGCCTGCGCCAGCCAGTTGCGCTGGTGCGCGGCCAGCTCGCGCAGGCGCGCCTGCTGGGCATCGTCGCCCGCCGACAGCGCAAGCGCCTTGTCGACGTGCTGCTGGAAGGCCTGCTTGCCGGTGGTGTAGGGCTGGAGCATCGCTTCCGTGCCGGTCAGGGCGAAGCCGCGCTCGCCCGTCTCGATATCGGTGAGCGCCTGCATGGCGGCGTCGACTTCGGCCAGCGCCTGGTGGCTGCGCGCGTTCAGGGCGTTGGCCGTGTCCAGGGCGGAGAAGTTGGCGTAGGCGATGGCGACGACGATGCCGGTGATCCCGACGAGGACGCCGTAGCCGAGGTAGAGACGGGTGGAGATCTTGAGATCGGAAAGCTTCATGGTGTCCAGACGGGCGAATTAGTTATAGGTATGGCCGGCAGTGCCGGGTGGTCCGAATGACGAAACTTGTTCGATTATTACCGGAAGTTGTGCTTAATGAAAAGCAATTTGTCATGCACCTGAAAAATGCATGCGCCAGGGATAGGCGATGGGCGCAAAAAAAACGCGAACCCTCGGGTTCGCGTTTTTGTCGATGGCCGCGGCTTACTTCTTGTCCGCCGCCGATGCGATCTTCTTCGCTGCAGGCTTGCGCGCCGCCGTCTTGGCGGCCGCCTTCTTGGCCGGCGCCTTCGCCGCGGCTTTCGCCGGCGCTTTGCGCGCCGCCTTCACCGGTTCGGCAGCGCCGTCCGCGCCCTCGGCGGCGCCGTCAGCGGCCTTGCCCTTGGCGCCCGGCTTGGCCTTGCGCTCCTCGAACTCGAAGCTGATCTTGCCGTCCTTGCCGCGCACCAGGTAGGCCTTGAAGGCGCGGCGGGTGCGCTGCGAGACGAAGCCCGGCAGCAGGTCGGTCTTGCCCTCGTTGAGCAGCTTGGCCATCTGTTCCGGCAGAATCTCCTGCTGCAGGATGATGCGGCCGCTGCGGAAGTCGCAGGTCTTGGGCTTGGCGACCTGGTGTTCGCATACATAAGCCAGGCCCATCTCGTAGACGCCGCCATTGCACTTCGGGCAGGGTCCGAGCGGGGTCTGGCCGGTGAAGTCCACGCCCTCGCCTTCTTCGCCTTCGTCCTGGTCCTGGCCGAAGTCGAATTCGAGCTTGAAGTTCTTGATCTCTTCGTCGCGCACGATGCGCAGGATCGCCGCGAACGGACGGCCCATCTTCGAGCGGAAGCCCTGCAGCGGACCGATGGTGCGGTTCTTCAGCAGTTCTTCGACTTCCTCGATCTCGAACTGGCGGCTGCCCGGCGTCTTCGACATCGAGAAGTCGCACTTGGTGCACGCGAAGCGGCGGTAGTTTTCCTTGACCGTGCCTCCGCAGTTCGGGCACGGGGTCTGCAGGGTCGCGTAGTCGCCGGGGATGGTCTCGTTGTCGTATTCCTTGGCGCGCTTGACGATAATCTGCGTCATCTGCTGGATCTCGCGCATGAATTCGTCGCGCGAGATCTTCCCTTTTTCCATCTGCGAGAGCTTGAACTCCCATTCGCCGGTCAGTTCAGGCGCGGTGAGTTCGTTCACGCCCAGGCCGCGCAGCAGGGTCATGAGCTGCGACGCTTTCGCGGTGGGGATCAGTTCGCGCCCTTCGCGCAGCAGGTATTTTTCGGTGAGCAGACCCTCGATGATGGCCGCGCGCGTGGCCGGGGTACCGAGTCCCTTGCCGGCCATGGCGTCGCGCAGCTCGTCGGAGTCGACCAGCTTGCCCGCGCCTTCCATCGCCGACAGCAGGGTCGCTTCGGTATAGCGTGCGGGCGGTTTCGTCACCAGGCCGTTCGGCGTGACCTTGTCGGCCAGGACCTTCTCGCCCTTCTGCACCGGCACGAGATTCGCGCCGTCCTTGTCGTCCTGCGACTCCTTGCCGTAGATCTGCAGCCAGCCGGGGTTGGTCATCACCTTGCCCTCGGTCTTGAACTGGTGGCCCGAGACTTCGGTGAAGCGGGTCGTGACCAGGAACTCGGCCGGCGGGAAGAACACCGCCAGGAAGCGGCGCGTCACTAAGTCATAAAGCTTTTGTTCCGGCTCCGTCAAATTCTTGGGGATCACGCCGGTCGGGATGATGGCGAAGTGGTCCGAGATCTTGGTGTTGTCGAAGATGCGCTTGTTCGGCTTGACCCAGCCGTTCTTCAGCACCTGCTTCGAGAACTGCTGGTAGTTGTTGGTGTCGTTCAGCGCCTCCATCGTGCTCTTGACGGTGCCGATGTAGTCTTCCGGCAGGTGGCGCGAATCGGTACGCGGGTAGGTCAGCACCTTGTGCTTCTCGTACAGCGCCTGGGCCAGGCCCAGGGTGTTCTTGGCCGAGAAGCCGAAGCGGCCGTTGGCCTCGCGCTGCAGCGAGGTCAGGTCGAACAGGGCCGGCGCCATCGAGGTGGTCGGCTTCGATTCCTCGGTGACGACGCCCTGCTTGCCGCGGCAGGCGGCGACGATGGAGTCGGCGGCGGCGCGGCTCCACAGGCGCTCGGCGCGCTTCTCGGGGTCGTTCTCGTCCTTCTTGAAGTTCGTGTCCAGCCAGCGGCCTTCGTAGACGCCGGCGGCGCACACGAATTCGGCGCGCACTTCCCAGTAGTCGCGCGGGACGAAGCGCTTGATCTTCTCTTCGCGCTCGACCACGATCGACAGGGTCGGGGTCTGCACGCGGCCCACGGTGGTCAGGTAGAAGCCGCCCTCCTTCGAGTTGAAGGCGGTCATGGCGCGGGTGCCGTTGATGCCGATCAGCCAGTCGGCTTCCGAGCGGCAGCGCGCGGCGTCGGCCAGCGGCAGCATCTCGTCGTCGCTGCGCAGGTGGGCGAAGCCGTCGCGGATCGCGGCCGGGGTCATCGACTGCAGCCACAGGCGCTTGACCGGCTGTTTCGCCTTCGCGTTCTGGGCGATCAGTCGGAAGATGAGTTCTCCTTCGCGTCCCGCGTCACATGCGTTGATCAGGGTGGTGACGTCCTTGCGCTTGATCAGCTTGTTCAGCACCTTGAGGCGCGATTCGGTCTTGGCGATCGGGTTCAGCGCGAAGTACGGCGGGATCATCGGCAGGTGGGCGAAGCTCCATTTGCCGCGCTTGACGTCGTATTCTTCCGGCACTGCGATCTCCAGCAGGTGGCCGACCGCGGACGACAGGACGTATTCGTCGGACTCGAAGTACTCATCGTGCTTGGTGAAGCCGCCCAGCGTCTTCGCGATGTCGTTCGCGACCGACGGCTTCTCGGCGATGATGAGGGATTTGGTCATAGTGATTCTCGGGTGCTCTATATATAAGTGGCTTTTTCCCGCGCATCATACATGCTTGCGGGCTCGACCGTCTTGCAAGTCGTAGTGTCTGAAGAGTAACAGTCTGGATTAAGCGGCCAATGATAAGCGCGATGACAGGCGCACCGCAAGTGTGCGCGTCTGCCCTGGCATTGCCGTTTGGAACTATCCGCATGGTGCATGGCGGGCGTCGGCTATGCAGGGTAAATAAGACTTTCCAAATTATATAAGCGCTTATATTATTGAATCGTTATTCGACGACACCATCAAGGAACGCTCATGGACACCCTCGTTGCCTCGCCCGCCCTGCCCCCGGCCGCCACCGGGCCGACCCGCTTCACGCTCGTGCGCATCCTGCTGGCGCTGCTCGCCGTCTGCCTGCCGGTCGCCCTGGTGCTGGTGCTCACCAACCAGATCCCGGACAAGGCCCTGCGCGCCTACTGGCCGCCGCTCCTGGCCGCGCTGGCCGGCTATGCGGGCTATGCCTTCTACGTGCGCCGCGTCGAGCGCCGCGCGCTGGACGAACTGCGCGGTCCCGCCGGCCCGCGCGAACTGGGCGCCGGCCTGGCCCTGGGCGCGGCGATATTCGTCGGGGTGGTCGGCCTGCTCGTCGCCAGCGGCAGCTACCGCTTCACCGGCGTCGGGAGCGCGGCGGTGCTGCTGAAATCCTGCACCGAGATGGTCTTCGTCGCCCTGGTCGAGGAGATCCTGTTCCGCGGCGTCCTGTTCCGCCTGCCGGAGCGCGCGCTCGGCACCCGCCTCGCACTGCTCGTCTCGGGCCTGATCTTCGCCGTGGCCCACCTGCCGAACGACGGCGTCACCCTGCTCGCGGTCGCCAACACCGCCCTGGCCGGCCTGCTGTTCGCGGCGGCCTACCTGGCCACGCGCCGCCTGTGGCTTCCCATCGGCGTGCACTTCGCCTGGAATTTCATCTCCGATGGCGTGTTCTCGCTGCCCACCTCGGGCCACCCGGCGCGCGGCATGCTGCAGGGCCAGTTGAGCGGCCCCGAATGGCTGACCGGCGGCCCCTACGGACTCGAAGCGTCGATCGTTACCTTCGTCGTGATGGGCGCGGCCACCATCGTACTGCTGCGCCGCGCGCAGCGCGCCGGCCACTTCCTGCCGAAGCCATGAAGCAGGGACTGGGAACCCAGTTGCGCCACCTGATCGAACTGCTCGACGGCGCGGTCGAGGCGGCCTACGTGGAAGCGGGCCTGCACTACCGGCCCCGCTACACGCCCGTGATGCGGGCGCTGGCAAACACCGAAGCGCTCACCATCGGCGAGATTGCCGCGCAGGCCGGCATCACGCAGCCGGCCGCGACGCAGACGGTGGCGGTGATGGTCAAGGAAGGCCTGCTCGTCACGTCGGCGGGCAAGCAGGATGGACGCCAGAAGATGGTGCGGCTGAGCGAGGCGGGACGCGAGATGCTGCCGCGGCTGCAGCAGTGCTGGCAGGCGACGGCGCTTGCTGCGGCCAGCCTCGATGCGCAGCTGCCCTACCCGCTGTCGAGGACGCTGGCCGATGCGATCGAGGCCCTGAAAACCGAATCGTTCGGCGAACGGATCCGCGCCGCGCACGCCGCGCAGGAACACGACAAGCCCTAGGCGTCGTCATGTTCGCCGCGCCGCACGACCTGCAGGGACAGGATGGTCACCGGTCCCGCGCGCAGCAGGTTCATGGACGAGACCAGCATCTCCGCGGCGCGCGCCGGGGCGACCTCAGGGCCCGGCACGTCGAGCAGGAAGTCCTTGCCCTCGAGGTAGCCGCCATTGGTGAAGTCGATGCGGAAGGCCAGCTTGACGCGCCAGGTGGAACGCGGATCGGCGACATAGGGCGCGGCGTCGTCGGCCGGCAGATAAGACAGCGGCAAGGCGGCGTTCATTGGCGCGCTCCCACCAGGCAGACGACCAGGCGCGCACCGAACAGGTTGATGCACAGCCCCAGGATCACGAGCGCGAAAGCGATCAGCTTCCAGGGCTGCATTTCTTCGCCCAGCACCAGGCTGGACGAGGTCATGCCGAACAGCGGCACCATCAGGGTCAGCGGCGCCACACTGGCGGCCGGGTAGCGCGAGAGCAGCCAGTTCCAGACCGCGAAGCCCAGCAGGGTGGACATGTAGACCAGGTAGGCGATCGCCGCCACCGTTTCCCAGCGCAGGAAAGCCAGGCTCGCCGCGATGCGCGCCGGGCCTTCCACTGCGAAGGACAGCGCCAGCATCGGCCCGGCCGCCGCCAGGCTGCCCCACACGACGAGGGCGAACATGTTCACCCTCCCCATGCGCTTGGCCAGCAGGTTCCCCGCCGCCCAGGCCGCGGCCGACAGGATCACCAGGCCCAGGCCGACGGCCGTCACGTCCTGTCCGAGATGGGCCACCACCACGAGGATGCCCGAGAACGCGACCACGGCGCCGAATACCTGGAAGCGCGTGGGACGCTCTTTCAGGAGGAAGGCCGCCAGCGCGATCGTCATGAAGGATTGCAGCTGCACGGTGAGCGAGGCCAGGCCGGGCGAGACGCCCAGCCCGATGCCGGAAAAGAGCAGCGCGAACTGCAGCCCGAACATGACGAGGCCGTAGACGGCGATGTGCCGCAGGGGCACGTCGGGACGCTTCACGAAAAAGACCGCCGGCAGCGCAGCCAGCGTGAAGCGCAGCGCGCACAGGAGCAAGGGCGGCAAGTGATTCAGGCCAAGCTTGATGACGACGAAATTGAAACCCCAGACGGCGACGATGCCGAGGGCGGCGAGCAGGTGCAGTGGATTCACATTGACTCCTTGAACATGGTGACTTTATACCTGCTAAAACCGGGCAGGAAAAACGCTTTATACTCACAGCTACTTGAACGTCATTCACATGTCGCTGCCACCTCTCCACACCCTGCGCGCTTTCGAAGCCATCGGCCGTCTCGGCAGCTTCACCCTCGCCGCCCGCGAGCTGCACCTGACGCACAGCGCCGTCAGCCACCAGATGCGGGCACTGGAATCGTCGCTGCAGACGACGCTGATCGACCGCTCGCGCCGCGAAGTCGCGCTCACGCCCCAGGGCCGGCAATTCCTCGCCACGGTGCGCCCGCTGCTCCAGCAGTTGTCAAGCGCTGCCGACGCCCTGCGCCAGGCCGGCCGCCGGCGCCTGCGCATCAACGTGCTGCCCTCGTTTGCCGCGCGCTGGCTGCTGCCGCGCCTGGGCGACTTCTTCCTGCGCCATCCCGACATCGAAGTCGAAGTCGCCGCCACCCAGGCCGTCGTCGACCTGCATGCGGCGGGCGCCCACCTGGCGATCCGCACCGGCCGGGGGCAATGGGTGGGCGTGCGCAGCGAGCTGCTGTTCGAGGAGGAGCTCTTCCCGGTGGCCAGCGCCGCTTACCTGCGCGAACACGGCATCGCCACCCTAGTCGACCTGGGGCGCGCCACCCTGCTGCGCGACGACGACAACGACTGGGACGCCTGGTTGCAGGCTGCCGCGCTGGACCCGGCGCCCGCCAGTTTCGGCGCCGTCTACCGCGATTCGGCGCTGGTGCTGCAGGCCGCCGAAAGCGGCCAGGGCGTGGCGCTGGGACGCAGCTGGCTGGCGCGCGATGCGCTGCGCACGGGCCAGCTGCGCCGTGTCGGCGAGCTGGCGATTCCCTCGCCCGCCTCCTACTTCCTGGTCACGCCACGCGACGCCGCGGACAATCCCGAAGTCGGCGAATTCGTCGCGTGGATACGCGGCTGCGCGGCTACATCAGCTTGATCGACACCACGCCGGCCAGCAGCGCCGAATCCCCCAGCAGGCGCGAGCGCGAGACCGCGCCTGTAGGCAGCCCCAAGGACGGGGTCAGGTCTGACATTCGGACACGAACTCGACAATGCGCCAACGCGTTATGGCAGAGCTTGTGTCCGTTTGTCAGACCTGACCCCGACTTATTTGTCAGACCTGACCCCGACTTATTTTTTCATGAGGAATAAGCGGATCAGGGTGGAGACAGGGCTTTCAGGCCCGCGATGCCGGCGAAGACCAGCGCCATGCACAGCAGCCGCGCGGCGGTCGGCGTTTCGGAGAACACGAGCATGCCGGCCAGGCTGACGCCGAGCGCGCCGATGCCGGTCCAGACGGCGTAGGCCAGGCCCAGCGGCAGTGCGCGCACGGCGCTCGCCAGCAGGTAGATGCTGCCCAGGGCGGCCGCCACGGCGAGGATGCTCGGCAGCGGACGGCTGGCCCCTTCGGAAGACTTGAGCGCCAGCGCCATCGCGACTTCGAGCACGCCCGCCGCGCACAGCTGCATCCATGCGAGCGGCGCGTTCACTCAGCGTTCCTCCATCTTGCGCAGGGCCCGCTGCAGCGCCGGGCGCGCGGCGATGCGATCCAGCCAGCCCCGAATATGCGGATAGGGCTGCAGGTCGATGCCGAGTTCCGCGTGGGTTTCCATCCAGGTGTAGCAGGCGATGTCGGCCACGGTATACTCCTGCGTCGCGACGTAGGGCGACTCGGACAGGCGCTTTTCAAACACGGCATGGATGCGCAGCGCTTCGCGCGAGTAGCGCTCCAGCGCCTGCGGGTTCGGCTCCGGGGCCGCGTGCCTGAACCACCACAGCTGCCCCAGCATCGGCCCGAGGGTGGCGGCCTGCAGGAAGAGCCACTGCAGCACCAGCTCGCGCCCCTGCGTATCGGCGGGGATCAGGCGGCCGGTGGCGCAGGCCAGGTGGTAGAGGATGGCGCAGGATTCGAACAGGCTGACGCCCGTGTCTTCGTCGACCAGCACGGGAATCTTGTGGTTGGGGCTGAGGCGCACGAAGTCGGGCTGGTGCTGGTCGCCGGTGCCGAGATCGACGTGGCGCAGGCGGTAGTCGAGGCCGAGTTCTTCGAGGGCGATCGGGATTTTCTTGCCGTTGGGGGTGCCGGCGATATAGGCGGTGTACATGGCAGAAGCTCGCAAAATTGAGGAGCTCCAGCGTAGCCTGTGCAAGAATGGATGAACATTCGACGTTTTCGCAAAACCTTTATCGATTTTTGCACATAGCCATGGATTGGGACGATTACCAATACTTCCTCGCGGTCGCGAGCGGCGGCTCGGTGTCGGCGGCGGCGCGCAGGCTGGGACAGAGCCACTCGACGGTGATCCGGCGCCTCGACAAGCTGGAGGGCGCCCTCGACGTGCGCCTGTTCGAGCGCTTCCAGAGCGGCTATGTCCTCACCCCGACCGGCGAGGAGCTGCTTGCCCTGCTCGGCCCGATCGACGAGGGCATGCAGGACGTGGCGCGCAAGATCGCCGGGCGCGACACGGCGCTGCAGGGCAGCATCCGCGTCACCACGACGGACACGTTGCTGGGCGCGCTCGTGCTGCCGGCGGTCGCCGCCTTCCGCCTTGCCTACCCCGGCGTCCAGATCCAGCTCACGATCGACAACCGCTTCGTCAACCTGTCGCGGCGCGATGCCGACGTCGCCATCCGGCCCTCGAACGCGCCGCCGGACAACCTGGTCGGGCGCAAGCTGGGCAGCCTGCGCACGGCGCCGTATGCCGCGCAAGCCTATCTGGACAGGCGCACGGAAGACGGTAATGCGTGGGACAGCTACGACTGGGTGGCGCCCGACGAAGCGCTCGGCCACCTGCGCCAGGCCGCGTGGCTGCGCCAGCACGTGCCGCCCGAGCGCCAGGTCGCCAGCGTGGATTCGCTGCTCGGCATGGCCGGCGCCGTCGAAGCGGGCATCGGCGCGGGCATGCTGCTTTGCCTGCTGGCCGATGGCCGCCCTGGCCTGGTGCAGCTGGCGCCGCCCGACGCTGCGCTCGATACCGAGCTGTGGATTCTCAGCCATCCCGACCTGCGCCGCGTGAAGCGCATCCGGGCGTTCACCGACTTCATGTACGAACAACTGTCGCAGCACCCCGCGTTGACCTGAACAAGCGAAAGGAACATACGACCATGACCGATCCACGCAAGCGCGATGCGATGCAGTTGCGCGAGGCAGGCCGCCATGAGGAAGCATTGACGCTGCTCGGGCAGCTGTTCGACGAGGCCGACGGCGAGCCCGCGCCGAGCAGGAACAGCTACTTCATGACGATGCTCGAGTGGCAGTTCCTGCTCGAGGTCTATCCGCCGGCGCAGGCGCCCCTGCGCGCGCGGCGCGATGCGCAGGTCGAGCGCCTGCTTGCGGGCGCCGAATACTTCGGCAGCACGGCGGGCGCGGAAGGCGACTTTCGCCGCGCGCCGCGCTTCTTCCTCATCGCGGAAATGAATGAACTGCTCGGCGACGCGCGCTCGACCTACGAGACCTTCAGGCAGCTCGATGCGATGTATCCCGCGCAGGCCCGGCGCTACGCGCACGCCGCCCTGGACGCGATGGTGGAAATGCGAGACTTCGCGCTGGCGGAACGCTATTGTCGCGCCCCTCTCGAGTCGCTCCACGGCGTCAATGCCAATGCGCAGGATATACCGCTGTATCCGCCATCGCGCCAGCCTCCGCGGCTCTCTGCGGATCTGAGCAATCTCGTCAAGGACGTACGCATCGGCATGGCCATTCTGCGCGGCCGCGGCGCGGATGCCGAAGCGAACGAGCTGCGCGAGGCGCTGCTCGCCGGCCTCGAGTCCGCCGAGCTGAGGGACCTCGCCCGGCGCGAACTCGACGCACCGGACACGATCATCCGCGTTATGGTGGAACACCAGATGGCCGAGGAAGACCGCGAGCGGGCCTTGTAATCATCCGGTCATTGAAAAGTGACACCATCCCGGCACTTTTCAATGACCGGAGTCTGCATGTCCCGTATCCTCCTTTCGTGCGCCAGCCTCGCCGCGCTGGCCCTGCTGTCTGCCTGCGGCAGCGACGATCCCGCGCCCGTCCAGACCGCGCCGAGCCAGCCCACGCCGACGACGCCGGCCGCCAATACCAGCGTCGCCTTCATGTCCGACGTCCACTTCCACAATGTGTACGGCGACTTCAAGAGCAGCCAGTTCGCGGGCATCCCCACGAAAGACGGCAAGAACGCGACCATCCGCACGATGTATGCGCAGCTGACCTCGACCCGCCTGTTCAACGAAAACTATTTCGCCTTCCGCGCGGCGCTGGACGACGCCTACGCCAAGGGTATCCGCCACGTCGCCTTCCCGGGCGACTATTCGGACGACGCGCAGCCGATGAACATCGACGGCATCGCCGAGGTGCTGAAGGAGTACCAGGCCAAGGGCATGCGCTTCTTCCTGGCGCCGGGCAACCACGATCCGAACGAACCTTTCGACGACCAGGAAGCCGGCAAGAACGACTTCCTGACCAAGGACGGCAAGGAGCAGAAGGTCTACGGCACCTCGAACGCGGCCTGCGTCGCCAAGGACCCGAGCGTGGTCTGCACCGACCAGCTGATGGAACAAGGCTACGAGAAGCTGATGGCCAAGCTGGGCGACTTCGGCTTCAATCCGAACAAGGCCGACCTGCACTGGGAAACCCCGTTCAGCAAGTACACAGGCAACAAGTACAGCTACGAGGAAGCGGCCGCGCAGTCGGCCGTGAGCAAGCGCGAATTCGAGATCTGCGCCGAAGGTTCGGGCGGCAGCTACAAGGCGGCCGGCGAAGCGAAGCTGGGCAAGCCGTTTACCAAGTGCGCGAAGATGATGGACGCCAGCTACCTGGTGGAGCCGGTGAAGGGCCTGTGGCTGCTGGCGATCGACGCCAACGTCTTCGTGCCGAACGCGAAATTCGACCCGGCCAATCCAACGAAATTCAGCGGCTACGACGGCGCCGGCAACGCGGGCTGGAACAAGGTGCTGACCCACAAGATGCACCTGGTCGACTGGATCAAGTCGGTGACCGCGCGCGCCAAGGCGGAGGGCAAGCAGCTGATGGCCTACTCGCACTATCCGACCATGGACTTCTACGCCAACCAGACCGAGGCCATGAAGGCGGCCTTCAAGCCGGGCGCCTTCCAGACCGCGCGCGTGCCGGACGCCGCCACCGCGGCGGGCGTGGCGGCGACGGGCCTGCGCTGGCACGTGGGCGGCCACATGCACTTCAACGGCACCAACGACTACGCGGACGCCGCCGGCAACTACCTGGTCAACGTGCAGTCGCCTTCGCTCGCGGTCTACGGCGCGGCCTACAAGATCATCAGCTACAAGGACCTCGACACCGTCGACGTCCAGACCGTGGCCCTGAACTCGGTGTCGCGCTTCAACGAGCTCTTCCCCTACTACCAGGTCGAGAACGACTACCTGAAGGGCAGCACCATCGCGTCCGACGTGGCCAAGCGCTGGGACCGCGGCATCCTCGACACCCGCTCCTACGGCGAATTCACGCGCACCTATTTCGGCGAGCTGTCGCGCCTGCGCTTCATGGACGAATACTGGCCGTGCGAGATGAAGGAAGCGGCGATGAACCTGAACGGCAGGCAGATGCTGATCCTGTCGCAGCTGCAGACCAAGGTGACGCTGGCCCAGCTGAAGGACAACGCCGGCGTGGTGCCGCTCACCGCGAACTGCGCCGCAACGGTGGCGGCCACCGGCATGCCGGTCGCGGCCACCCAGCTGAGCGCCGACTGGCTCGACGCCACCGCGCGCGCCGAGAAGCTGGCCGCGGCAGCCGGCCTGACCCTGGATTCGTTCGCGAAGATCACCCCCTACGACTTCTACGGCGACTTCCACCGCACCGTCTACGCGGGCGAACTGGCCCTGCGCGACATGGGCACCGAGCGCGTCAGCCAGTACAAGGTCCTGATGGGCGCCTTCCCGGCAACCACGACCGCGCCGGTGAAAGTCGGCGACAAGCCCTCAAGCCAGAACCCGGTGCACGTCGCCTTCCAGCACCAGTTCAAGCAGGTCTTCGCTATCTTCAAGGGCCTGGGTTCGGCCAAGCCGAGCGACCGCTTCACCATCGACCTGAAGGGCAGGAAGATCGACAACGCCAATGGCGCCGGCCTGAGCTTCAACTGAGCCATGCGTGACAATTCCTGAGAATCCGGTGCGGCGCGGGCGGGTACACTGGTGCCCCTCGCAACTGCCCGGATTCTCATGAAGCAGCTCCTGATCGCCCTCTTCTTCTGCGCCGTCCTGCCGGCGCAGGCTTCCGACGAATTCACCTTCTCGAATCCGCCCGGCCGCCACGGCGTCGGCTTCAAGGTCGTGCAGCAGTACGACTATACGCGCCAGTACAAGACCCGCGTCGACATGCATACCGGCGAGCCCACCTCGGGCGAACGCGCGCGTCCCATGCAGGCCCTCATCTGGTACCCGGCGGCGCGCGGCGGCAAGCCGGTGACCTTCCGCGACTACATCGCGACCACCTTGAGCGAGGACGACTTCACGCTCGGCGCGCCCGAGGCCAAACGCCAGCTCGAGGCGCGCATCGCGGGGCAAGCGGGCAGGCGCGGCGAGGCGCTGCTGCGCGAGTACGCCAAGCCGATGCTAGCCGTGCGCGATGCGACACCGGAGAACGGCCGCTTCCCGGTCGTGATCTACGCACCGGGCTTCTCCGAGAGCGCCATGGAAAACAGCGACCTGTGCGAGCTGCTGGCCAGCCACGGCTACATCGTGCTGGCTACTCCGTCGAGGGGGCCGCATACCCGGACCATGAGCTCCGACCTCGACGGACTCGAGGCCCAGGCCGCCGACATCGCCTGGCTGATCGGCCATGCGCGCACCCTGCCCCAGGCCGATACCGAGCAGACGTCAGTAGTGGGCTTCAGCTGGGGCGGCCTCGCGAACGTGCTGGCTGCGGCGAAGGACGACCGCATCAAGGCCATCGTCAGCCTGGACGGCTCGGTGCGCGGCACGCGCGAATACGTCGACGGCGGCAAGGATGCGGCGAAATACGTGACACCTGGCAGGGTCGCGATCCCGATGCTGTTCGTGGGACGCCGACCACCCACGATCGAGGAGCTGAACCGCGCCGACGTCGACACCCGCTTCTCCTTCCTGAACGAGATGCGCTGGTCCGACCTCTACATCGCGGTCATGCTGCCGATGAAGCACATGGACTTCTCTTCCTACAACGTGCGCGTCGATCGCAAGGGCAACTTCGGCGACTACACACGCGCCGAGATCGCGCTCGCGCACAGCTGGGCCGCGCGCTATGTGCTGCGCTTCCTCGACGCCCATATCAAGAAGGACCCCGCAAGCCTCGCCTTCCTGAACAACACGCCCGCCGCGAACGGCGCGCCGCCGCACATGATCCTCACCGACGTGCGGCGCAATGGCGGCAACACGGCGCCGACCCTGGAGAACTTCGTGGCGCGCTTGCGTAGCGAAGGCTTCGAGCGCGCGATTCCCGTGTACCAGCAGTTCACTGCGCAGAGCGCGAGCTTCACGCTGGGACCGGAAAAAATCTATCGCTGGGGTTCGGAGCTGGCATCGATGGAGCGCCATGCCGAGGCACGCGAGATCTTCCGCCTCGGCACCCACCTGCATCCGAACGAAATCTTCCTGGTCGAATGCCTGGCCGGGATGCAAGCCAAGTCGGGGCAGACTGCGGAGGCCGTGCGCAGCTACCGGCGCGTGCTGGAGAACAGTCCCGGGCATGCGCTTGCAGCGGCCTTCGTGAAGGAGCATGGCGGCGCCCAGCCATGAGATGTGCGTAGCGCAGAAATGCAAACGGGGCCTTGCGGGCCCCGTTGTCGTTTCGTTGTTGCGTGTATTCAGTGCAGCAGGCGCGGTTCCTGGTCGTCGTCGTCGCCGAACAGGTCGTCGAACATGAGCGCGTCGGGCTCCTTGCCCTGGCTCCACAGGACCATCAGCACGATGATCTTGAGCTTGCCCAATGCGACCGGGGATTCGTCGCAGGCCAGCGCGCGTTCGATGACGATCTCGCGCTGCGTGGGGCTGAGCACCTTGGCGCTCTCGAGGAACTGGATGAAGCCGATGGCGGCGCTGCCCAGTTCGATGTATTCCTCGTCCACGTAGTAGCGGATGCTGGTGGAAGCATCGATTGCATCGGAAACTGCCGCTTCGGTCAGCCCGGTCAGCCAGTCCAGCGCCTCGGAAATCTCGATGTCATCGAAACCGACGGCGGACAGCTTGCGTGCCAGGGCCGCCGGCTCGGGGCAGGCGTCAGGACGATAGTACGTCTCGTAGAGGTAGACCAGGATGTCGAACATAGTGACGCTACTGTAGCAGTTAAGCTCGTCGCGGCACAAGTCTGGCACGCGTGCACAAGCCGTGTATGTGGGTTTCCTTGGATTTTCGTTGTATGGCGGCCTTATCCGTTCATTCAGTTTTCTCTATTTCCAATGAAATCAAGGGCATACGTTTCATTAAAACATCTCAGGAAGGAAATCTTTTTTCGCATTGCCCCATGCGGTCCGCATATGCCAGCATGTGCATGCTACGGGCCTTCAGGCCGCGCGCACCACCCGCTGCACGCGGCCACCGGGCAGCCTTTCGAGCACGCCCGCCAGTTCCAGCGCCAGCAGTTCGCCGGCAAGCAGCCCGGCGTCGCCACCGAAGCATTCCAGCAAGGCATCCGGTTCGACCGGGTCGTGTCCCAGTGCCTCGAGCAGGATGCTGTCTTCCACAGGCGTGATGGACGCCGCCTGCCGCACCAGCGGCGAGACGCGCATTGCTTCGAGGACCTCGTCTACCGTCTCGACCAGGCGCGCGCCTTCGCGTATCAATTGATGGCAACCCTTGGCCAGGGTGGAGTGAATCGAGCCGGGCAAGGCAAACACTTCCCTGCCCTGCTCGGCCGCCATCTGCGCGGTGATGAGAGAACCCGATTGCGCGGCCGCTTCGACCACCAGCACGCCGGCCGCCATGCCGCTGATGATGCGATTGCGGCGCGGGAAGTTGTTGGCGACGGGCGGCGTGCCGAGCGCGTATTCGCTGACGATGCAGCCTTCGTCGGCGATGCGGTGCGCGAGCGCGCGGTTACGTGCGGGATAGACGCGGTCGATGCCGGTGCCGACGACGGCGATGGTGGAACCGGGGCCGCACAAGGCGCCTTCGTGCGCTGCGGTATCGATGCCGAGCGCCATGCCGGACACCACGCACAGCCCCGCTTCGGACAGGGCGCGCGCAAAATTTTCCGCATTGGCGCGGCCTTGGGTACTGGCATTGCGGCTGCCGACCACGGCGACCGGAGGCCGCTGCAGCAACTCACGCCGCCCATTTATATAGAGCAGCAGCGGCGGATCGGGAATGTGCCGCAGCACTTCTGGGTAATCGCTGTCGTGCAGCGTGAGGATGTGGTGGCCGGGCCTGGCGAGCCAGTCGAGCGTTTGGTCGAGCAGACGCGCGGTCTCGGCAGGAAGCGGCGCCGACAAGGCCGCAGCGACACTGGCCGGCACATGGGCCGCAAGGGCGGCGTGGCCGGCGCGCAGGATGGCGGCCGGCGAGCCGAAGGCATCGAGCAAGACCCGTGCGGTCCGGCACCCCACGCCCGGCGCCTCGGCGAGGCGGATCCAGTCGGCGATGGCGGCAGGGTTGCTGCACTGAGGGCTGGCTGGCGGTGTGGGGTCCGTGTCCTGCACGGCGGCTTTACTCCGTTGTGGTGGCCTCCGGCGAACGGGCCACGTCGCCGACTTCGACCGGCGCCGTGACCTGCATGATCAGGCCGTAGGAGACCTTGTCAAACACGCGGAAAATGAACAGGCTGCCATATTGTTCGTCCGGCAGCTTGATCCGCTCCTTGTTGCGGAAGATGCCCCGGCGCGCCGGGTCCGCAACCTTCTTCCCGAGATGATAGAGCTCCAGCACGGAGCCGACATCGAGTCCGTCAAGCGAACCCCGGTTGACGGTCACGACCTGGCTCTGTCCGGCGTGCGTGACGCCCGAGTGGATCGACATCACGCGCGCGTCGACCGGCTGCAGCGGCGCATGCGGCACGTAGTTGCGCACCGGCGGCGGCGGCAGCGGCACCAGCCGGTCGCCGACGCCGATTTCCTGTTTCGTCTCGGTGACGCGGAAGGCGTGCGCGTCGACGCCCGGCTTGGCTTCGATGTCCAGGGTCACGCTGCCGAGGTAGCTTGCTTCGTTCGCCAGCACCTTGCGGGTGACGGGATCGCGCAGGGCGCCGCCCGGGCGGAACACCTGGAAATTACGCACGCCGTTCAACTGGCCCACCACGTAGACGCGGTCGCCGGTGCCGAGGTAGACGCGGCCTTCCTGCGCGGCCACGATGCGCGGCGCACGCGCCAGCACGTCGGGCTCGACCACCAGCGGCTGGGTCAGGTAGGGTTCGATCTGGCCGGCCGGAATCGCCTGGATGGCGTCGCGGTCGAGCGACTCGGTACGCAGCTGGGGCGACAGCTTCGTCAGCGGCAGGTTCGAACCGTCGCTGCTGTCGGTGCCCGGACGGTTCAGCGACAGGCGGCCGCGTGCACGGTCGAAATAGATGATCTGGCCGGGATAGATCCAGTGGGGGTTGCGGATCTCGTCGCGGTTCATGCCCCAGACCTGGGGCCAGCACCAGGGGTTCTGCAAGAAGGTGCCGGAAATATCCCAGAGGGTATCGCCCTTGACCACGACATGCTGGTCGGGTGCATTCGGGCGGAATGCGCACGTTGCGGCCTGAGCCGGGCTGGCCACGGCGGCCGCGAGGAGCGCCACGGCAGCAGCACGGCTCACGACTGTGCTAAAATTTTTCATTGAGACGTCCGTTATTGCGTCGTTTTGCGTTTTGGAGCCGGTTCTGCTGGCCAACTCGCTGACAGTGCGTCATCGCGCCCCGTTTCGGGAGTACGAAGAATCGCTTCCTGATCGACAAAGGTTGCCGTACTGAATCAAATTCTGCACACAAATCCCCGAAACAGCAAGACAAACCGCGTCCCGGCAGGGCCGGCGAGTGTTGCATTTCCGTTCGTGCATGAAACTCTTATTGAACTGCTATCTACTCCTGAATCCGTCCTGATATGGCCTTACTGAAGATCCTCCGCTACCCCGATCCGCGCCTGCACAAGGTCGCCAAGCCGGTCACCGAATTCGGCACCGAGCGCCTGCGCACGCTGGTCGCGGACATGGCCGAAACGATGTACGACGCACCCGGCGTGGGCCTGGCCGCGACCCAGGTCGACGTGCACGAGCGCGTCATCACGATCGACGTTTCGGAGACCAGCGACAATCTGCTCGTCCTGGTCAATCCGGAAATCACCTGGGCCAGCGACGAGAAGCAGGTCTACGACGAAGGCTGCCTGTCGGTGCCCGGCATCTACGACGGCGTCGAGCGTCCGGCCCGCATCAAGGTCAGGGCCCATGACGTCGAAGGCAAGGAATTCGAATTCGACGCCGACGGCCTGCTGGCCGTGTGCGTCCAGCACGAGATGGACCACCTGATGGGTAAGGTCTTCGTCGAATACCTGTCGCCGCTCAAGCGCAACCGCATCAAGGCCAAGCTGCAGAAGGAAGAGCGCGGCATGGAACGCGACGCCGCCGCGCGCAGCGCCCGCCGTTGATGAAGGTCGTTTTCGCGGGCACGCCCGAGTTCGCGGCAGTGGCGCTGCGCGCCCTGCACGAAGCCGGCTTCGAGATTCCCCTGGTGCTGACCCAGCCGGACCGCCCGGCCGGGCGCGGCATGCAGCTGCAGGCATCAAGCGTGAAACAGTATGCGCTGGCGCACGGCATGGAAGTCGCCCAGCCCCTGTCGCTGCGCATGGATGCCAAGGACCCGCAGCGCGCCGAGGAAGCGCGCGCCGCGCATGAGCGCCTGATGGCGCTGGACTACGACGTCATGGTGGTGGCGGCCTACGGCCTGATCCTGCCGCGCAGCACCCTCGACATCAAGCCCTGCATCAACATTCACGGTTCCCTGCTGCCGCGCTGGCGCGGCGCCGCGCCGATCCACCGCGCGATCGAAACGGGCGACCGCGAGACCGGCGTGACCATCATGGGCATGGAAGAAGGCCTGGACACCGGCCCGATGATGCTGACCGAACGCGTGGCGATCGCCGACACCGACACCACCGGCAGCCTGCACGACAAGCTGGCCGCGCTCGGCGGCCGCATGATCGTCGAGGCGCTGCGCAAGATGGAAGCCGGCCAGCTGGCGTCGGTGCCGCAGCCGGAAGAAGGCGTGACCTATGCGGCCAAGATCGCCAAGGAAGAAGCGAAGCTCGATTTCAGCCTGCCGGCCGAGGTGCTGTGGCGCCGGGTGCGGGCCTTCAATCCCTTCCCGGGCGCGCAGGGCCAGGTCGATGGCGTGACCGTCAAGCTGTGGAATGCGGAACTGGCGCCGGGCCAGGGCGAGCCGGGCCAGGTGCTGGCGGCCGATGCGCAAGGCATCGTGGTTGCCTGCGGCGAAGGCGCACTGCGCCTGCTGGAGCTGCAAAAGCCGGGTGGCAAGCGCTTGCCGGCGCAGGAGTTCCTGAAAAGCTTCCCCTTGGCAGGAAAGAGCTTTTCGTAGGGGTGATCTGGTCCAGTGGACCAGATCACGCTACGCCGACCGCGCGTTCAAACAGTCGTTGAACAGCGGCGCGGGCAGCATTGCCGTGATTTGAAGGCGCGGACGGCGAAGCCGTCCACCCAACCAAACCCACAAAAGAAAATCGGGGCAACGCCCCGATATAACTTACTCCGCCTTTGCGGCGCGCTGCGCTTCCATGTACTCGCGCAGCACCTGGTTGATACGGGTCTGGTAACCCGGACCAGCCGACTTGAACCATTCCAGCATGTCCACGTCCAGGCGGATCGTCACGATCTGCTTCACGCCGTTGATCGTTTGCGGCTTCACGGCGGCAGCCGGTTCTTCGATGCGGTTCACCGGTTGATCCCAATCCGGTACATATTCTTTGTTCATGCAATCATCCCGTTAAAAGCTTCGCCAGCGGTGTGGCGATGGAGTAATTGTCGTCCGTGTATGTAACGTAAAGATTGCGATTCGACCGGGTTTTGTAACGTCGTGTAACAGTTTGCGATTTCAATACACAAAGATACAAACACAAAACCGCATTTCCATGGTGCCAGAAGCAAGGCAGCGTCATGACGTATAATTTCAGACCGCCCAACCATAACGGCCTGTCAAGCCGGTATCGAGAAGACCACCATGAACGCCCGCCATCCGAACATTTCCCCGACCGACAAGCAACTGCGCGACATCCTGAAGCGCCGCATCATGATCCTGGATGGCGCGATGGGCACCATCATCCAGCAGTACAAACTCGACGAAGCGGCCTACCGCGGCGAGCGTTTCGCGAACTTCGCCCCGCCGGAAGGCGCGGCCCAGCGCGAACTCTTCGTGAAGGGTAACAACGAGCTCCTCACCCTCACCCAGCCGCACATCATCCAGGAAATCCACGAACGCTACCTGGCCGCCGGCGCCGACCTGATCGAAACGAATACCTTCGGCGCCACCAGCGTCGCGCAGGACGATTACCACATGGCGCATCTCGCCTACGAGATGAACGTGCAAGCCGCGAAACTCGCGCGCGCCGCCTGCGACAAATACAGTACGCCGGACAAGCCGCGCTTCGTCGCCGGCGCCCTCGGCCCGACCCCGAAGACCGCGTCGATCTCCCCGGACGTGAACGACCCGGCCGCGCGCAACATCAGATTCGACCAGCTGGTCGCCGGCTACCACGAGCAGGTGCGCGGCCTGGTCGACGGCGGTTCCGACGTGCTGCTGGTCGAGACCATCTTCGACACCCTGAACTGCAAGGCCGCGCTGTTCGCGATCGACCTCTACTTCGAAGAGCACCCGGAGACCCCGCGCCTGCCGATCATGATCTCGGGCACCGTTACCGACGCCTCGGGCCGCATCCTCTCGGGCCAGACCGTGGCCGCCTTCTGGAACTCGGTGCGCCACGCCAAGCCGCTGACCATCGGCCTGAATTGCGCGCTCGGCGCCGCGCTGATGCGCCCCTATGCGGAAGAACTCTCGCAGATCGCCGACACCTTTGTCTGCATCTACCCGAACGCCGGCCTGCCCAACCCGATGAGCGATACCGGCTTCGACGAGCTGCCGGCCGACACCTCGGCCCTGCTGGCCGAATTCGCCGACGCCGGTTTCGTGAACATCGCCGGCGGCTGCTGCGGCACCACGCCCGACCACATCGCGGCCATCAGCAAGATGCTGGAAAGCCGCACGCCGCGGAGAATCCCCGAAGTCCCGGTCGCGATGCGCCTGTCGGGCCTCGAGCCCTTCACCGTCGACGACAATTCGCTGTTCGTCAATGTCGGCGAGCGCACCAACGTCACGGGTTCGAAAGCGTTTGCCCGCATGATCCTGAACGAGCAGTTCGACGAGGCGCTGTCGGTGGCGCGCCAGCAGGTCGAGAACGGCGCCCAGGTCATCGACATCAATATGGACGAGGCGATGCTCGATTCGCAGGCCGCGATGACGCGCTTCCTGAACCTGATCGCCTCCGAACCGGACATCTCGCGCGTGCCGATCATGATCGACTCGTCCAAATGGACGGTGATCGAGGCCGGCCTGAAGTGCGTGCAGGGCAAGGCCATCGTCAACTCGATCTCGCTGAAGGAAGGCGAAGAGGAATTCATCCGCCAGGCCAGGCTGTGCCGCCGCTACGGCGCCGCCGTCATCGTGATGGCCTTCGACGAGCAGGGGCAGGCCGACACCTTCGCGCGCAAGACCGAGATCTGCGGCCGCGCCTACAAGGTGCTGACCGAGCAGGTGGGCTTCCCGCCCGAAGACATCATCTTCGACCCGAACATCTTCGCCATCGCCACCGGCATCGACGAGCACAACAACTACGCGAACGACTTCATCGAAGCCACCGCCTGGATCCGCAAGAACCTGCCGCACGCGAAGGTCTCGGGTGGCGTCTCGAACGTCTCCTTCAGCTTCCGCGGCAACGACCCGGCGCGCGAGGCGATCCACACGGTCTTCCTCTACCACGCGATCAAGGCCGGCATGACCATGGGTATCGTCAACGCCGGCATGGTCGGCGTCTACGACGACCTGCCCGCCGAGCTGCGCGAGCGCGTCGAAGACGTGGTGCTGAACCGCCGCGAGGACGCCACCGAGCGCATGATCGAATTCGCAGGGACGCTCAAGGCCGGCGGCGGCAAGCAGGAGCAGAACCTCGAATGGCGCAACGCGCCGGTCGAGAAGCGCCTGGCCCACGCCCTGGTGCACGGCATCACGCAGTGGATCGTCGAGGACACCGAAGAGATGCGCCAGCAGGTGCTGGCCGCCAACGGCCGTCCGATCCACGTGATCGAAGGCCCGCTGATGGACGGCATGAACATCGTCGGCGACCTGTTCGGACAGGGCAAGATGTTCCTGCCCCAGGTGGTCAAGTCGGCGCGCGTGATGAAGCAGGCCGTGGCCCACCTGGTGCCCTTCATCGAAGAAGAAAAGGCGGAAGAAGAACGCCGCACGGGCATCGTCGCGAAACCGAAAGGCAAGATGGTCATCGCCACGGTGAAGGGCGACGTGCACGACATCGGCAAGAACATCGTCTCGGTGGTCCTGCAGTGTAATAACTTCGAGATCGTGAACATGGGCGTGATGGTGCCCTGCTCCGACATCCTCGCCAAGGCGAAGGAAGAGAATGCCGACATCGTCGGCCTGTCGGGCCTGATCACGCCCTCGCTGGAAGAGATGGCCCACGTGGCGCGCGAGATGCAGCGCGATCCTTACTTCCGCGAGAAGAAGATTCCGCTGCTGATCGGCGGCGCCACCACCAGCCGCGCGCACACGGCCGTCAAGATCGCGCCGCACTACGAGGGCCCGGTGGTCTACGTGCCGGACGCCTCGCGCTCGGTGTCGGTGGGCCAGTCGCTGCTGACCGACGAGACCCGCGACGCCTACATCATCGAACTGGCCCAGGACTACGAACGCATCCGCATCCAGCACGCCGGCAAGAAGGCCCTGCCGATGCTCACCCTCGAGCAGGCGCGCGCCAACAAGGCCAAGCTGGCGTATGCGCCGGTGAAGCCGAAGTTCATCGGCCGCCGCGTCTTCAAGAACGTCGACCTGGCGACCCTGGCGCGCTACATCGACTGGGGCCCCTTCTTCCAGACCTGGGACCTGGCCGGCCCCTACCCCGCCATCCTCAAGGACGAGGTCGTGGGTGAAGCCGCGTCGAAGGTCTTCGAGGAAGGCCAGGCCATGCTGAAGAAGATCATCGAAGGCCGCTGGCTCACCGCCAATGGCGCGATCGCCCTGCTGCCGGCGAACAGCGTCAACGAGGACGACGTCGAGATCTATACGGACGAATCGCGCAAGGACGTCGCCTTCACCTGGTACGGCCTGCGCCAGCAGGGCGTCAAGCCGGTGGTCGACGGCGAACAGCGTCCCAACCAGTGCCTGGCCGATTTCGTGGCGCCGAAGGAATCCGGCGTGCTTGACTACATCGGCATGTTCGCCGTCACCGCGGGCCTGGGCATCGAGAAGCACGAGCAGCGCTTCGAGGCGGCGCACGACGACTACTCCTCGATCATGCTCAAGGCCCTGGCCGACCGCCTGGCCGAAGCCTTCGCCGAGTACCTGCACGAGCGTGTGCGTACCGACCTGTGGGGCTACGCAAGCAACGAGGATCTGTCGAACGAGGCGCTGATCGCCGAGCAGTACGTGGGCATCCGTCCGGCGCCGGGCTACCCGGCCTGCCCCGAGCACACGGTCAAGGCCGAGCTGTTCCGTACCCTGCAGGCCGAGGAGATCGGCATGCAGCTGACCGAGTCCTATGCCATGTTCCCGGGCGCGGCGGTGTCGGGCTTCTACTTCGCCCATCCGGAATCGAAGTACTTCGTGGTCGGCAAAATCGGCGAAGACCAGCTCGCGGACATGGCCGAGCGCCGCGGCATGGACAAGTCCGAACTCGAACGCCACCTGGCGCCGAACCTCTAAACCAGGGCTCGAACTTTTCGCATTGCCGCACTGCCTAAATCAGTGCAATTGTTCTAGCGGAGGACATCATGGCAATGCACCTGTCGAGCAGGCGCTGGCAGGACCAGCTCATGGTCCTGATCGGCGTCTGGCTCATCATCTCTCCGATGGCGTTCGCGTATCCGGCCGATTCGAGCCCGGCCATGAATGCCTTCATCGCCGGCGCCATCATCGCGCTGCTGGCGGCCTTCGATCTCTACAAGACCTATGTCTGGGCCGTGCTCTGCAACATCCTCGTCGGGGTGTGGGTGGCGGTATCGCCCTGGCTGGTCGAGACCACGCGCGACCCGGCCATGAGCTGGAGCCTCGTCGTGGCGGGCGTGGCGACGGTGGTGCTCGGATTGTGGGAGCTGCGCAGCGATCCCGAGCTGCACAGCAAGTGGACCGCTTCAACGTAGGGTGGGCGGGCAGATCTTGCCAGGTTTGAACGCGTGGGCGGGACACCCGCCCACCCTACGATGCGCGGCACATCCAGCGTTACCGCACGAACGACGCCTAGATCGCGTAGCGAACGACCTTGTCGCTCCACTCGAAGGCCGACACTTCGAGCTCGGCGAGGTCATCGCCATTCATCGACAGTTCGTTCAGCGCCGGCATCACCTCGTCCTGCGCGTCTTCCATGCGCTCGATCGATTCGGCCAGGCGCAGCAGCTCGCCGAAGAAGCCGCGGCGCACCAGCAGCGCGTGGCGCACCTCGTCGATCACGGGAATCTGTTCCACGATGTCCTGCATCGGGATGCAGAACAGCGTGTCCATCAGCGACATCATGCCGACCGTGAAGGCCACGTCGGCGACGTGGCGCTGGCCGGGGCGCAGGCGCTGGGCCAGCAGCTCCATCAGGCGCGCACGGGTGGTGGCCAGCATCAGCAAGGGGCTCAGGTTGTGGCCGCGCACGCCCGGCTCGGCATACAGCATGATCTGCAGCCAGCGCTGCAGCTGGCGGCGGCCCAGCAGCACCAGGGCCTGGCTCACCGATTCGATGCGGCGCCCTGCCCCCGCGGCCGGGGTGTTCACTAGCCGCAGCAGGTTCAGGCCGAGCGTGACGTCCTTCTTGACCGCGCGCTCGATCTCGGCATTGTCGGCGTCCGAGGTCACCAGGTTCATCAGGTCCAGCACCGCCGCCTGCGAAGGCGAGAGCTTGCGGCCCGCGATGACGGTCGGCTTGGCGAAATAGTAGCCCTGGAAGTAGTCGAAGCCGATGTCCAGGCAGGTGCGGTATTCGGTATGGGTCTCGACCTTTTCGGCCACCAGGCGTTTGCCGGTGCCGCGCAGGCGCGGCGCCAGCGACAGCAGGGTCACGACCGGCAGCTCGCGCAGATCCATCTTGACGAAGTCGATCACCGGCAGCAGGCGCGCCAGCGCATTGCCGTGGGCCGAGGCTTCGGCGGCGAAGCGGAAGCCGTGGCGCGACAGCTCGGTCATGCGCCCGATCACGGCGTCGCTCGGCTCGACCGAGCGGACGATCTCGAGCACCGTCCGTTCGCGCGGCAGGAAGGCGAACATATCGCTCTTCAAGACCTCTTCGTCGACGTTCAGGAAGGCGGTGGCGTCGCCGATGGCGCGCGCCAGGCCCAGCTGGGAGGCATGGTGGATCACGCCGGCGCTGGCAGACAGGCCGGATTCGATCTCGGCCGGCCCCTGGGCGCTGCCGCGGAACAGCAGCTCGTAGCCGTACAGCGCCTGATTACGGTCGAGCACCGGCTGGCGCCCAAGGTAGAAGTTACGCAGGGTCAAAGGCTGGGAAGCCTGGTCGTGGCTGGCGGAATCGGTCATGTCGTCAGGTTTGTCTCGCGAACCCGCCTACTTTACCGCATCTGCCCGGAATAATGGCTTTCCAGGCATTAATTTATCAACCAAACGATAACAAAAGAATAGGCGCTGTCACCGTTCAGTGTGGGCTCGCCGTGCTGAAACCACCAAGCGCCACACATAACAGCCGCTCAGCTGTCTTGATGCGCCGCCCATCAAGCGCCCACTGCCAGCCAAGATAGTTCGGCAGATATCGTGACGCCACGCCATTAAACCGCGCCAGCCACTGACGGAAACGGCGGTGATAGGCGTTCACGTTCTGCACGTGTATGGCGCCACGCACTCTTTCTCCGCTGCTGACGTTCACCGCTTCGTGCGATATGCCGGCTTCCAGGGCAAATGTC